>DASVCK010000267.1:0-5022 GCA_036381675.1 Trueperaceae bacterium
ACTGGCGGAGATCGAGGCGCTGCTGCCCGACGTGACGGCGGGCGGCGACTCGCCGCTCGAGAACCTCCTGGCCGCGGTCAGGCGCCACAGGGGGGACGCTGACGCCGTGCTGGCCGATGTGACAGACAGGCCGGAGGGCTCGATGGTCCTCGAGAGGCTGCTGGGCGGTGAGGACGAGGAGGAGCGGTTCGACGTCGACCTGCAGCTTCAACGCGCCCTCTCGCGGCTGCGCGAGCTGCTGCTCGAGGGCCGCAAGGAGGACACGAGGGCGCGGCTTCTCAAGCGCCGTGACGAGATCTCGCGCATCCTCTCGGGAGCGACGCCGCCCGCCGGCGCGGATCTGGCAGGGCTGTACGCCGAGCTCAAGGAGATACAGGGGATGCTGGCCGCGCGCGAGGCCGAGAGGCGCTCGCGGGTCAGGCAGACGGCGGGCCAGAAGCGCCGCTGAAGCCGTGCCTGGCAGCTGGCGTGCGAACCACGCCGATGTCCCGTTGTGAAGGGACATCTGTCTCGTTGACACCCCCAGCGCACCTTGCTATCTTTGTTCGGAAAAGCGTCTGGGGCGTTCACCACGCAATGAACGCTCTTTTTTATGCCCGTCGCACACAGAATCGCCCACTGCGCCGCCCGGCGCTAGAGGTCGCCGGACCGCACGAGGAGGGAGGGCCGCTTGGAAGCACAAGGTGAACGCCTGCTGCAAGAGCTCCTGGCCCAAGAGAAGAAGCTGGTTTCCAAGGTAGACGAGGCCCGCGCCAAGGCCAAGGCGATGGTTGACAAGGCCAACGAGGAGGCGGCAGCAACCCTCGAGGCAGCGCGCGCGCGCGCCGAGGCGTTGGCGCAGACCGAGGCCGAGGCCGGTCGCAAGGAGGAGGAGTCCGTCAAGCAGACGGTACTCGCGTCCGCTCGTGAGGCTGCCGAGACCCTGGCGGCCAAGGTCGCGGCCAACCGCGACGCGGCCGCAGCCATGGTGCTGGAGAAGATCCTGCCGTGATCGCACCGATGGACCAGGTGACCGTCGTCGGTCGCCGCTCCGTCGCCAAGGACGTCCTGACGGCGCTGCAGGGCCTGGGGGTCATGCAGGTCGTCAGGCTCGCTCCTGACGAGGAGTGCGAGGCGCTGCGCGGCCTGAAGCTGCGCGGCGCCGAGCAGAACGAGCGCGAGGCGTGGGAGCGCGTGCTGTCGCGCACCACGGCCCTGCTCGACGTCCTCGGCCTGGGTGCCGACCAGGTGGCGCGCGGCCCGGCCGTCGTCGACGCACGCACCGCCGAGGCCGACGTCAAGGAGGCAGGCGATCAGATCGACAGGCTGGTCGCCGAGCGCGGCGAGCTACGCGACGAGCTGGAGCTGATCCATACCTACCTCCCGCTGATGCGAGACCTGGCACCCATGCTGGCGCAGGTCGAATCGTCGCGCTACCTCGAGGGCGTGCCGTTCTTGGCCGCCGAGAGCGACTTGGACGAGCTGAGGGCCTCGCTGCGCTCCGAGTTCGGCGAGGGCTTCGTGCTCGCGTACCGCCCTCACCGCGGCCAGCTGCTGGTCGTGGCGGCCGTGCTACGCGGCCAGGCCCACGACTTCCGGGCTGCCCTGGCGCGTGCCGGGGTGTCAGAGCTCCAGCTGCCGGACCGCTACGCCGGGCAGGAGATCGCCAAGGTCGCGCACTCGATGGAGGAGCGCTCGCAGGTGGTCCCCAAGCGGCTCGCGACCGTCGAGGAGGACCTTGGCAAGCTCGCGGCCAAGCACGGTGAGCGCCTGGCCGAGCTGAACCTCCATGCCCACAACGTCACCGCCCGCCTATCAGCGTCGGAGAACCTGCTCGAGGGCAAGTACGGCTTCGCGCTGCAGGGCTGGGTGCCCTCGCAGGATCGCGAGCACGTGCTGCGCAGCCTACAGAGCCAGTTCGGCGGCGACGTCATGGCCGCGTGGCGGCCGGCGGACGAGCATCACGACGCCAAGGTGCCCGTCAAGTTCGACAACCCGGCGTGGGTCCGTCCTTTCCAGGGCCTTCTGGCGTTGTTCGCGCCGCCCAAGTACGGCAGCTTCGACCCCAGCTGGACGCTGGCGGTCTTCTTCCCGCTCTACTTCGGGATCGTCGTCGGCGACATAGGCTTCGGGCTCATATTCGCGGTCCTGGCCCTGTTGCTCAGGCGGCGCGGCGCTCAGGGCAAGGAGCTCGGCTTGGGCCCGCTGGGCATCACGATCCCGCCGCAGCTGCTCGGGCCCATCAGCACCGTGATCATGTGGTGCGCAGCGTGGGCCATCGTGTGGGGCTTCGTGTTCGGCGAGTTCATGGGGAACTTCCTCGAGCACTTCCCGGCCGGCCGTCCGGTCTTCTACTCGGACACGCACCACGAGGTGGGCCACGGCCTGATCGAGATCCTGCTCTTCCGCGTCGAGGAGTTCACGCCGCTGCTGCTGATCACTCTCGGCTTCGGCGTCTTCCAGGTGCTGTTCGGGTGGGCCATACGCGTCCGCCAGGGGCTCAAGCACGGGGACATGAAGCACGTCTACGAGGGCGTGGGCATGTTCGCGGGCCTCACGGGCATCGTGGTGTTCGCCTGGGCGTACCTCTCCGGGAACCTGAACGGCGTGACCATGGCCATCGCCGGCCTTGGGTTGCTCGTGTTCCTGATCGCAGCGGTGCTGGCGAAGATGCCGCTCATGCTGGTGGAGATCATCTCGAACTCCGGCCACATCCTCAGCTACCTGCGACTCTTCGCGGTCGGTCTGTCTGCGGCGCTCGTCGCCAACCTGTCAACCGACCTCGGTTTCGGCCTGTCGGGCGTCCTGCCCGTGGTGGGCCCCATCCTGGGCATCGTCGTGGCGTTGACCGTCCACACGCTGGCGATAGCCCTCACGATCATCGGACATACGCTGCAGCCCTTGCGTCTGCAGTATGTCGAGTTCTTCACCAAGTTCGGCTTCTACGACGAGGCCGGCACGCCATACAACCCCCTGCGGTTGGTAGGAGGAAAGTCATGAAGCAAGTAGCACGCGTCCTAGTCGGCCTCTCGGTCTTCGCGCTCCTCGGCGGCTTCGCGCTCGCCCAGGAAGTGGGCGGCCCGGGCCTCGGCGCAGGCCTCATCGCCGTGGGCGCCGGCCTCGCCATCGGCCTCTCGGCCATCGCGGTAGGCATCGCCCAGTCGGCCATCGGCTCCGCCGGCGCCGGCACCCTCGCCGAGCGTCCCGAGGCCTTCGGTCAGATCCTGATCTACCTCGTGATCCCCGAGACGCTCATCATCTTCGGCTTCGTCATCGCGTTCTTCCTGAACAACCAGATCGGCGGCTAACCATGGCCGACCTCTCGACCCTGCTCGCCAAGGAGGCGAGCACCGAGATCGAGGCCATCCTGTCGGAAGCGAACGAGCGCGCTGCCCAGATCACCGAGGCGGCGCGCTCCGAAGCCGAGTCCATCGTCGCCGACCGGGAGCGCCGCGCCAAGGCGCAGCGCGAGGCCAGCCTCGTGCGGGCTCGTTCGGCCGCTCAGCTGGAGGCGTCAGCGATCCGGCTGCGCGCGCAGCACGAAGGCGTCAAGGGTGTCTTCGACGAGGTCAGGCGGCGCCTCGACGAGCTGGTTGAAGACCAGGGTCGCTACCCGGCCGTCTTCGAGAAGCTCCTGGAACAGGCGCTGGCGGCTGCCCGTGACGTCGGCGTCGCCGGCGTCGAAGTGGCACCTCGCGACGAACAGCTGGCCAGGTCGACCCTCGACAAGCTCGGCGTCAAGGCCGAGGTCAAGGCCGTCGACGACGTGAAGGGCGGCGTGCGTGTCCGCACGGCTCGCCGCAGCGCGGTGGAGAACACCGTCTACGACAGGCTCGAGGCCATGGCAGGCGAGCTGGCCTCCGAAGTCTCGCAGGCCCTCTTCGGCCCCAAGGCGGAGTAGATGCCTCGCGACCTCGGCTACATCAACGCCCGCGTCCGCGGGATGAAGTCGAAGCTCCTCGGCCCGGCCTTCACGCAGGCCGCGCTGGAGGGGAGCGACTTCAGGGCCTTCCTCTCCGCCCTCACGCAGTCGCCTTACATGCGTGACGTGGAGGAGGCGCAGGCCCGCTACGACGGCCTGGCGGTCGTCGACAGCGCCGTGGCGCGCAACTTCTACGACACAGCGCACAGCCTGCTGTCGTTCTCGGACGGCAAGCCGCGCGAGATCATCGGCCTGCTGCTGCTGCGCTACGACCTCGCGAACATCAAGGCGATCGCCCGCGGCAAGCACGCCGGCAAGGAAGCTGACGACATCCGCGGCTCCCTCTTCCCGGCCGGCGAGCTCAAGCCCGCTCTGCTGGAGGAGGCGGCCGCGGCCGCCGACCTGGCCTCGGCAGCGCAACTGCTGGCCTTCGGGCGTAACGAGCTGGGGTCCGCCTTCCTGCGGGCTGCCAGGCGCTACCAGCAGGACGGCGACCTCTACACGCTCGAGCTCGCGCTCGACAAGGCGTACTTCAAGGCCCTAGTCTCACGGGCCGAGAAGGTGGGGGCGCCCAAGGACTTCGTCCGCCACGTTCAGCGGGAGATCGACGCCACCAACCTCATGACCGCACTCAAGCTGCGCGGCAGGGGAGCCGACCGCGAGCTGTTCGTCCCGGGCGGCAAGGAGGTGTCGGCCACCCTCTTCGACGCGATCATGGTCGATCAGGAAGGCGGCGCTTTGCAGGCGCTCGCCAACACGGGCTTCGCTGGCGTGGCCCAGGCGTCGGACCTCAGCGAGGCCGAGGCCGAGATCCGCTCGGTGCTGGACCGCAGCGCCAAGCGGCTGGCGGCCGACCCACTGGGTATCGGTGTCGTGGTCGACTTCCTCAGGCGCAAGGAGGCCGAGGCGGCCCGCGTGAGGCTCCTCGCGCGCGGCAAGTACTACGGGGTGCCGAGAGGCACGCTGGAGAAGGAGCTGCAAGGTGCCTAGGATGGTCGTGCTCACGGACTCCGAGACCGCGACCGGCTACCGGCTGGCCGGCGTCGAGGTCAGGGAAGCCACCGCGGACGACGCGGTAAGGGAGCTCGAGGAGATCATCACCAGCGAGGAGTACGCTCTGG
>DASVCK010000268.1:0-5233 GCA_036381675.1 Trueperaceae bacterium
ACCACGCGCATCACGCTGTGGGGCGCGCTGTTCCTCGGTGCCGTCAACGCGTTGCCGCAGCTCCTGGCCTGGATCACCGGCACTCAGCAGCTCTCGTTCGTCTTCTCCGGCACGGGCCTGCTCATCATGGTGGGCGTCGCGCTCGACACCCTCAGGCAGCTGGAGTCGCAGTTGATGATGCGCCACTACGAGGGCTTCGTGCAGCGCGGCCGCATCCGTGGTCGCGGGAGGCGCTTCTAGGTGGTTGCCGCCGCGTCCGACGACACCTGCGTCGTGCTACTGATGGGCCCTCCCGGTGCGGGCAAGGGCACTCAGGCGGCGCTGCTCGCGAAGTCGCGGGGGCTGACCAAGCTCTCGACCGGCGACATGCTGCGTGACAACGTCAGGCGCGGCACCGAGCTGGGCAAGCGCGCCAAGAGCCTCATGGACGAGGGCGTGCTGGTGCCGGACGACCTGATCATCGCGATGGTCAAGGAGGAGCTCGACAAGCTCGAGCCTGTCAGGGTCCTCCTCGACGGCTTCCCTCGGACCACGGGCCAGGCCCAGGCGCTCGACGAGCTGCTGCGCGAGGAACGCGCGCCTATCGACGCCGTCATCGTGCTGTCCGTCGACTCCGAGGAGCTCGTCAGGCGCCTCATGGGTCGCGCGGCGGCCGAGGGTCGCAGCGACGACAACGAGGACACCATCCGCACGCGCATGCAGGTCTACCAGGAGCAGACCCGTCCGCTGCTGGACTACTACCGCGCGGCCGGCAAGCTCCACCGGGTGAACGGCGTGGGCACCGAGGCCGAGGTCTCCAGGCGCATCGCCGACGTCTTGGACGGCGTGAACGCATGATCCTCAAGCGCCGCAGCGAGCTGGATGTCATGGCGGAGGCCTGCGCGATCAACGCAGAGGCCCTGGCCGCCGTCGAGGCCGCGCTGCGGGTAGGCGTGTCAACCGCCGAGCTCGATAGGATCGCCGAGGATGCTATACTCTCGCGCGGCGGGAAGCCCGCCTACAAGGGCTATAACGGCTTCCCAGCCACGCTGTGCACCTCCGTCAACGAGGTGGTGGTCCACGGGTTCCCGTCGGACGAGCCGCTGAAAGACGGAGACATCGTTTCGATCGACATCGGGACGTTCCACCGCGGGTACGCGGCCGACATGGCGCGCACCTATGCGATAGGTACGGTCCCTGTCGAGATTCAGCGCCTGCTCGACGCGACCCAGCGGTCACTATCCGCCGGCATCGCCGCAGCGCAGGCAGGAGCCCGCCTGGGCGACGTTTCCGCGGCCATACAGGGCGTCGTCGAGGGGGCAGGGTTCTGGGTAGTGAGGGAGTTCGTGGGCCACGGCATAGGCCGTGACCTCCACGAGGCGCCCGAGGTACCCAACTTCGGTCGTGCTGGAACGGGGCCCGTCCTCCGTCCCGGCCTCGTACTGGCGATAGAGCCCATGGTGGCTCAGAGCCGCACACGCGTGCTCGTCGCCGACGACGGCTGGGCGGCTTACACGGAGAACCGCTCCATGGCGGCGCATTTCGAGCACACCGTGGCCATCACGGAAGACGGCCCATGGGTGCTGACGGAACGGCGAGCTGCGCGGGAGACCGCACCCGTAGCCGCTGACACAGGAGGTGTACATGGCGCGTAGACGCTCGGGACCACCCAGGCCACCACGCGAGAACCGGCAGGAAGAGACGACTCAAGACACTATCCGCACGGAAGGCGTGGTCCTGGAAGCTCGCCCCAACACGACTTTTCTGATCCAGTTGGACGCGGGACCCGAGGTGCTCGCCCACGTGGGCGGCAAGATGCGGCGCCATTACATCAGGATCCTCCCTGGCGACAGGGTGGTAGTCGAGATCAGCACGTACGACCCCGAGAAGGGTCGCATCGTCTACCGCAAGTAGGAGATGGGATGAAGGTAAGAGCTCTAAGTGAAACGTACGCGCGCGACAAGCGCTCGCGCGCCTCGGAGGTGCGCCCATGAAGGTGCGGGCGTCGGTCAAGCCCATGTGTGACAAGTGCAAGGTGATTCGTCGGCACGGCAGGGTCTACGTGATCTGCAGCGTGAACCCCAAGCACAAGCAGAGGCAGGGATGAGTCATGGCTAGGATCGCTGGCGTCGACCTCCCGCGCGACAAGCGCGTCGAGGCAGCACTCCCGTACATCTACGGCATCGGGGCTTCGCGCTCCCGCGACATCCTCGGCAGGGCCGAAGTCTCGCCCGACACCAGGGTCAAGGACCTCACCGAGACCGAGGTCGGCCGTCTGCGCGAGATCATCGACCGCGAGTACAAGGTGGAAGGTGACCTGCGTCGCGAGGTCCAGCTCAACATCAAGAGGCTCATGGACATCGGCTGCTACCGCGGCCTACGCCACCGCCGCGGCCTGCCCGTGCGCGGCCAGTCCACGAAGACGAACGCGCGCACTCGCAAGGGGCCACGCCGCACCGTGGCCGGCAAGAAGAAGGCGCCGAAGAAGTGAGGATGACACGTGGCTAAGGCAGCAACGAAGACCGCGAAGCGGCGCACCAAGCGCAGCATCGCCGAGGGCAAGGCGTTCATCCACGCCTCGTACAACAACACGATCGTCACGATCACGGACCTCGACGGCAACACCGTGGCGTGGTCCTCGTCGGGCTCGATCGGCTACAAGGGCTCGAAGAAGGGCACCCCGTACGCCGCGCAGCTCGCCGCCGCAGACGCAACGCGCAAGGCTCAGAACATGGGCATCTCGCAGGTGGACATCGTCATCCGCGGCACGGGCTCGGGCCGCGAGCAGGCGATCCGGTCCATCCAGGCGACCGGCGTCAACGTGCGCACGATCATCGACGACACGCCCACGCCGCACAACGGCTGCCGCCCGCGCAAGCGGAAGCGGCCGTAAGGGTTAGGAGAGAGATGGGTCGCTACAGAGGACCGGTAGTCAAGCTCTGCCGCCGTGAAGGCGTGAACCTGGTGGAGACACCCAAGGTTCAGCGCTACATGGAGGCCCACCCGTACCCGCCGGGCCAGCACGGCCAGCGCCGTCGCCGCAAGCCCAGCGACTACGGGATCCGCCTGCGCGAGAAGCAGAAGCTCCGCATCTACTACAACATGAGCGAGAAGCAGTTCAAGAACCTCTTCGACGAGGCCTCCAAGGCGGAGGGCTCGACGGGAGCGGTGTTCCTGCAGTTGCTCGAGTCGCGCCTCGACAACGTGGTCTACCGCCTCGGCATCGCCTACACGCGGCGCCAGGCCAGGCAGTTCGTCGCCCACGGGCACATCCTCGTGAACGGCAAGCGGGTGGACGTACCGTCCTACCGGCTGCGCCCCGGCGACGAGATCGAGGTGGCTCAGTCCGCCAAGAAGAACCCAGTCATCCGCGCCAACGTCGAAGAACGCCGTCGCGGCAAGCTCAACCCGTGGCTCGACTTCGATCCCGAGACGCTCAAGGGCAGGTTCCTGCACCGCCCGGCTCGCGAGGACATCGTCGTCCCCGTAAACGAGCTGCAGGTCATCGAGTACTACTCGCGCTGATAGGCGTGCGCTCGAAGATCGATACCAGGAGGTACAGGTGCAAATAGTCCCCGAGTTCAAGGTCAAGGTTGGAGGCGACTACGGCGAGTTCGTCGTGGAGCCTCTACCGCGCGGCTACGGCGTCACCCTGGGCAACCCGCTCAGGCGCATACTGCTCTCGTCCGTCCCCGGCACGGCGGTGACGAGCGTTTACATAGAAGACGTGCTGCACGAGTTCTCCACGATCCAAGGGGTCAAGGAGGACGTCATGCAGATCATCCTCAACCTCAAGGAGCTCGTGGTCAAGCTCCACGAGGACGACGCGGTCACGCTCATGCTGCGCGCGGAGAAGGAAGGCCCGGTCACGGCGGCCGACTTCGACGTGCCCGCTCACGCCGAGCTGATCAACCCCGACCTCCACATCGCCACGTTGGCGAAGGGCGGCAAGCTCGTCATGGAGGTGCGCGTCGAGCGCGGCACCGGTTACGTGCCCGCCGAGGTGCACGGCACCAAGGACCGCATCAACTCGATCCCGGTAGACGCCGTGTTCACCCCGGTGAAGCGCGTCGCCTACCGCGTCGAAGATACGCGCGTCGGTCAGCGCACCGACCTCGACCGTCTGCTCCTGCGCGTGTGGACCGATGGCAGCATCGACCCCCGCACCGCCCTCGACCACGCCGTCGAGACTCTCCGTGGGCAGCTCGCCGTGTTCAACGGCGAGGGAGCCGAGGAGAGCGAGGAGAAGGCGCCCGTCATCACCATCCCGTCGGCCCGGCCCACCGAGGAGCCGCCCGCGAGACCCGATCAGGTCATCCTCTCCCTCGAGAGCCTCGACCTATCCAGCCGTGTCCTGCACTCGCTGCAGGAGGAGGGCATCGACTCGGTCAACGCGCTGCTGGCGCTCTCCGAGCGGGACCTCAAGAAGGTCGGCGGCGTGGGCGAGAAGTCCCTCGAGGAGATCAAAGAGCGTCTGGCCGCCAAGGGCCTGAAGCTCAAGGAGTAAGAGATGCGTCACCTCTCAAGCGGCCGCAAACTGAGCCGGTCGAGCAGTCACCGCACCGCCCTGGCCCGCAGCCAGGCGACGGCGCTGCTGCGCCACGGGCGCATCAAGACCACGCTCGCCAAGGCCAAGAACCTCCAGCCGTACGTCGAGAAGCTGATCACCACGGCACGCGGCGGCGACCTGCACGCTCGCAGGCTCATCGCCCGCGAGATCCACGACCGCGAGGTCCAGCGCAAGCTGATGGACGAGGTGGCGCCCGCGTTCAAGGAACGCCCCGGCGGCTACACGCGCATCCTGAAGCTGGTCAACCGCCGCGGGGACGGGGTACAGGAAGCCCTGATCGAGCTCGTCACCCAGTGAACCACCGTCCGCGACCCCACTAGGGTCGCGGTGCTAGCGGGCCTTCAAGCGGCCCCTATCTAGCGACTTTGAGCGGCGCGCCCCGACAGGTTGGGGCGCGCCGTTTCCGTGGCGTGCTAAAGAGCTGCGCCGGGGATCACACAGGCGCACGCAGCGCCGACGCGAAGCTCTTGCCCGGGCCGCCCCAGACCTCGCCGAGCAGGTCCGCCACGGTGGCGCCTACGTCGGCGAAGCTCGCACGCGTGCCCAGATCGACGCCGGGCGCGCCGGGTGAGTAGGCGAGCAGCAGGCCGTGCTCCCGCGTGTGGTCAGTGCCGTGCCAGGTGGGGTCGTTGCCGTGGTCGCTCACCAGCATGAGGACGTCGCCGGTGCGTACCTCTGACAGCA
>DASVCK010000269.1:0-3699 GCA_036381675.1 Trueperaceae bacterium
ACCTCTACGGCGGCCTGGTGTTCCTGCAGGGCGCCCGCCACGAGCTCGCCGCCAGGCAGCCGGGCATGATGACGCTCATCAGCCTCGCCATCACCGTCGCCTACGTCTACAGCATGGCGGTGGCACTCGGCGTGCCCGGCACGCCGTTCTTCTGGGAGCTCTCCACCCTCATCGCCATCATGCTGCTGGGCCACTGGATAGAGATGGCCAGCGTGCAGGGCGCCTCCAGGGCGCTCGAGAACCTCGCCTCGCTAATCCCCCATACCGCCCACCGCATCGTGAACGGCGCCATCGAGGACGTGCCCGTGTCCGAGCTGCGCCACGGCGACCGCATCCTGGTGCGCCCGGGCGAGCAGCTCCCCGCCGACGGGCTCGTGATCGAGGGCCGCAGCAGCGTCAACGAGGCGTTCCTAACGGGCGAATCGCGGCCCGTGCCCAAGGAGGAAGGCTCCGAGGTGGTGGCCGGCGCCGTCAACGGCGAGGGCGCCCTCACCGTCGAGGTCGCCCGCACGGGCGGCGAGACCACCCTGTCGCAGATCCAACGCCTCGTCGAGGAGGCGCAGGCGTCGCGCAGCCGGTTCCAGAACCTCGCCGACCGCGCCGCCGGCTGGCTCTTCTACATCGCCGTGGCCGCGGGCGTCATCACCTTCGTGGCGTGGCTGGCCGCTTCCGGCGACCTGCAGCAGGCCATCGCCCGCACCGTCACCGTGCTGGTCATCTCCTGCCCCCACGCCCTCGGCCTCGCCATCCCGCTCGTGACCGTCAACGCCACCGCCATGAGCGCCGCCAACGGCATCCTGGTGCGCAACCGTGAGGCGTTCGAGCGCGCCCGCGACATCGGCATCGTCGCCTTCGACAAGACCGGCACCCTCACCGAAGGCAAGTTCGGCGTCAGCGCCGCGCACGCCCACGGCATGGACGAGCGCGAGGCGCTCGCCGTCACCGCCGCGCTCGAGACCAGGAGCGAGCACCCCCTGGCGCAGGCCATCGTCGAGGAGGCGCAGGCGCGCGGCCTGAGCCTGCCCACGTCCGAGGAGTTCGAGGTCGTGGCCGGCAAGGGCGTAAAGGCGCGCGTGGACAGCACCACTTACAGCGTGGGCCGCCCCGAGTGGGTAGAGGAGCAGGGGCTGGCGTTCCCCGAGGCGCTCAAGGGCGCCCTGGCGGAGGCGGAGGCGCGCGGCGAGAGCGCCATCGTCCTCATGAACGAGCAGACCGCCCTCGCCGTGTTCGGCCTCGCCGACCGCGTGCGCCAGCGGGCGAAGGACACCATCCGCGCCCTCAAGGCGGCTGGCGTGGAGCCGGTCATGATCACCGGTGACGCCGAGGCCGTGGCGCGAACCGTCGCCGCTGAGCTCGGCATCGAGCGCTACTACGCGCGCGTGCTGCCGGGCGAGAAGGCGGAGAAGGTGCGTGAGCTGCAGAAGAGCGCGCGCACCGCCTTCGTGGGCGACGGCATCAACGACGCCCCCGCCCTGCTGGAGGCCGACCTGGGCATCGCCATCGGCGCCGGCACCAACGTCGCCATCGAATCAGCCGACCTCGTGCTCGTGGAGAACGACCCGCTCGACGTGCTTGCCGCCCTCAAGCTCTCGCGCGCCACCTACCGAAAGATGATGCAGAACCTGGCGTGGGCGACCGGCTACAACGCCGTCGCCATCCCCCTCGCCGCTGGGGTGCTGGCTGGCATCGGCTTCCTGCTCTCGCCGGCGGTGGGCGCCGTGCTCATGAGCGTCTCGACCATCGTCGTCGCCATCAACGCCATGCTGCTGCGACGCACCGACCTGAAGGCCACCGGATAACGGCACATCCCTTCTGCCACCGAAGCCCAACGGAGGGGCCGTCGATTCGGCGGTCCCTCCGTTGCGTGGAGTCGGTTGAGACGGTTCGTGCAGGCACAATGTTGCCGACGGCGCCGTGGTCCAGCACAAGACCTGACGCCTTTCAGGCGCGTAGAGGACACCAGAAAGTGAGAAGCGAGGATCATTGTTAGTGACACATTTCAGATGCGGAGCGAACGGCGCCATAGTTTCCAGTTCACTACAATGTTGGTTATGGGTAGGGAGGCGCAGATGCAGATAGGTGAGTTCGCCGCCAAGGTCGGCATTAATCCGAAGACGATCCGCTACTACGAGACGCGTGGGCTGTTGCCTTCGCCGCCCCGCACGGAGGCGGGCTACCGGATCTACGGCGACGGGGACCTGGAGCGCCTGCAGTTCATCCTCAAGGGGCGAGCGATCGGCTTGTCGCTGGAAGAGATCGGCAGCGTGCTAGGCATGCGCGACGACGGCCAAGAACCGTGCGAGCACGTGCGGGTGCTGCTCGACGTGAAGCTGGCCGCCATCGACGAGCAACTGCGGGCCCTGAACGAGCTGCGCGCGGAGTTCCTGTTCCTGCGTGGCGAAGCGGACGGCACGACGAGCAGCGACGACTGCGTGTGCGGCATCATTGAGCATTACAAAACGAAGCGCTCCACCGGGGCAGCCTCCTACTTGACGGCCGCGCCGAAACGCGAACGAACGCCGGCCCCATAGCGCTCCCCTCACTAGCGTCACGCCTTCACTTGCGACCCCGAACTCCTCTTCGTCGGCACGCACTTGACCTTCCAGTCGACTGGAAGGCGTAGCGTTGCTCTAGGCGAAGAGGCGCTGGCTGAGAACGCCGGCCATGACCTTCGAGAGGAGCACGCACGATGACGCGAACGGCTCGGTTCACAATCCGCGAGCAAACCCCGATCCACTGTGAAGGCTGCGAGCAACGGATCGGCAACGCCCTCCGGCGCATCTCTGGCGTCCAGGAGGTGCAGGCGAGTCGGGAAACACAAGAGGTCCACGTGACCTTTGATCCGGAGAAGACCACTGCGGAGCAGGTCCGAGCGAAGCTAGATCTAGCCGGCTTCGAGAGCAACGAGGAGTAGGGGCCGCATGAGCACGCCCACAGCAGCCGTCGAGGGTGGTGCGGCGCCCTTCGGGCGTGGCACGCTGGGTGGTGAGCCGGAGAAGCTGCAACTCAAGGTCGGGGGGATGCACTGCTCCCTCTGCACCGACTCCATCCGCCGCGCCGTCGGCCGGCTCGTGGGCGTGCGCTCGGTTGAGGTCTCCATAGCCCACGAGGAGGCGCTGGTCGAGTACGACCCGGCGCATGTAACACCGGACGTCATCACCGGGACGCTAGAAGACATCGGCTACACCGTTCGCGAGCCGGACCAAGCCGAAATGTTCGTCGAGGAGGAGCACGACCTGGCGGTCGCGCGCCACAAGGCTGGTCTCTCGATCGGCCTGTTGGTGGCGGCTAGTCTCGTGATGACCGCCGCAATGCTCGGCGGCCCCGCTCTCTTTCTCGCCCTGGCGATGGGTGCACTGGCGCTCTTCACCGCGTTCGGGCCGGCTCGCTTCATCCTCGTTCGCAACGGTTGGCAGTCGCTCCGGCGCGGTATCTTCAACCAGGACGTACTCGTCACCGCCTCGGCGCTGGGTGGCCTCCTCGGCGGCGGCGTGGGCCTGGCGGTGCCGGCTGTTCCTGCCGGTGGGTTCTTCGGCGCGACGGTATTCGTGCTGGCATTCCATCTCATCGGCGGGTACGCCTCCGTCCTCGTTCACGTCCGCGCCTCCCAATCCGTGCGGCGCCTCCTCGCCCTCACGCCCGACACCGCCCAGCGCCTCACCGCAGATGACGGTGAGGAAGCCGTGCCCGTCGCGGAGC
>DASVCK010000270.1:0-5268 GCA_036381675.1 Trueperaceae bacterium
CAGGCGGCGGTCTCCGCCGTGATCGCGGCGCCCAGGAGCAGCGGTGGCTCCGGCGGCAACGTGTGCAGCTTGGCCTCCACGACGTTGAAGAACCGACCCCGCAGGTCCACCTGCTCCCCCTCCCATAGAGCCCTGATGACGTCGACCGCCTCGCGCAGGCGCTCGTTGCGCAGACGTTTGGAGGGCCACTCGCCACCCACCACGCGCTCGTTCAGGTGCTCACCGCTGCCGAAAGCCACCCAGACACGACCGGGGAACATCTCGCCGAGCGTGGCGAAGGCCTGCGCGACGATCGCCGGATGGTAGCGGTGCACGGGCGCGCACACGGCGCCGTAGCTCAGGCCGGTGGCCTCCAGCGCCGCACCCAGCCACGACCACGCGAAGCCGGACTCGCCTTGCCTGTCGCTCCACGGCATGAAGTGGTCGGAGCACATCGCGCCCACGAACCCGGCGGCCTCCGCGTCCCTGCACCAGCGCAGCAGGCTGCTCGGCGGGAACTGCTCGTGCGACGCGTGGTAGCCGACGAACGCCTCGTTCACGCCGGGAACTCACCTGTCCGGAACCACCTGAAGCCGTGCGGCGCCAGCTCGAGCGTCCGGCCGTCGCCCACGTCCTCGTAGGCACCGTCCGAGAAGAGCTCGATGGCGTCTGAGAGGTCGGGCACCTCATCAGGCAACGTCACGGTGACGCGCTCGTCGGAGAGGTTGTGGAACGCCATGGCCACCGCCCCGCCCAGGTCGGCCATGTGCGCCAACACCGAGCGATGGTCCACGTCTATGAACTTGGGCTCGCCACCGCCGTACTCGGGGCTGTCCCGCCGGGCGCGGATAGCGCGCTGGACGAAGTTGAGCAGCGAGGTCGGGTCCTTGCGCTGAGCGGCGACGTTGAGCGTCTCGTAGCCGTACTCGCCACCCGTTATGACGGGGTGCACGAGGGCCTCGACCTCCGCATCGGAGAACCCGCCGTTCTTCCGTGAGGACCACTGCATGGGCGTGCGCACCGAGTTGCGCTCCTTCAGGGTCAGGTCGTCCCCCATGCCGATCTCGTCCCCGTAGTACATGACCGGCACCCCGGGCAGCGACAGGAGCAGGCTGTGAGCCAACCGCAGCAGTGGCCCGTCGCTCTTCAAGAGCGGCGCCAGGCGACGCCTCGAGCCACGTCCATAGATGCGCATCTCCTTCTCCGGGGCGAGAGCGTCAAGGACGCGCTCCTGCTGCACGCTCGTCAGGCGCTCGAAGTCCAGCTCGTCGTGGTTGCGTAGGAAGTTCGCGTAGTTGGCGCCGGTAGGTGGAGGCGGCAGCGCCTCGAACACGTGCCTGATCCGCGTGGCGTCGGCGTCCACCAGCGCCAGGAAGAAGTTGCCCGGCAGGTAGAAGTTGAGGACCATGTGTAGGCGATCGCCGTTCCCGAAGTAAGGCTCGTAGCCGTTGGGGTCCGTGTCGACCTCGCCCAGCAGGATCGCGTCGTGCCGCTGGCCGACGACGTAGTCGCGCAGCTCCCTCAGCAGGTCCTTCGGGTCACCGTCGTAGTGGACGTCCCCTTTGGGCTGGAGCATGCGAGGCACGGCGTCCATCCTGAAGCCGGAGACGCCGAGCCGCAGCCAGTAGCCCAGGATCTTCTTCATCTCCTCCCGCAGGCGCGGGTTGCTGGCGTTGAGGTCCGGCTGGAACGGGTAGAAGTTGTGGTGGTAGTAGGCCTTCGCCTTGCGGTCGTAGGTCCACACCTTGCCCACCCCGACGAGGTTCTCGTCACCCTCGAGGTGGATGGGCTCCTCGGCCCAGATGTAGAAGTCGCGGTAGATGGACTTGGGGTCCGCCCTGGCCGCCTGGAACCACGGGTGCTCGTCCGAAGTGTGGCTGAAGGTGATGTCCACGATGACCCGCATGCCGCGCGCCTCGGCGGCCTTGAGGAATCGGACGAAGTCGCCCGCGGAGCCGAAGCGCGGGTCGACGCGGTAGTAGTCCCGCACGTCGTAGCCGTCGTCCTTGCGGGGCGAGTCGTAGAAGGGCAGCAGCCACACGACGGTCACGCCCAGGTTGGCGAGATAGTCGAGGGCGTGGGCCAGACCGTCGAAGTCGCCGACGCCGTCGCCGTTGCTGTCGAGGAACAGCTCCGGCGGGGCCTCGTAGATGACGGCGCGCTGGTGCCAGTCGACGAACGCCTTGCGCTCGTGTGGCCGAAGGCCGGCCACGATCAGCGCACGCCGGCCAGGTGCTCGAACGCGATCTGGTCTATCCGTTCGAGCCCGATACCGCGGCCTCTGAGCATGTCGAGGTCGAACTCGTACTCCTTGAGTCGCCGCGCGTTGTCGCTCGAGAACGACAGCAGGCTCTCGACCTCGCCGTCGCGAACGTAGTAGGCGTCCCGCCACTCGCTCACTTCCGGGTCGCTCGCGAAGGCGGCAGCCTTCTCGCGGAGGATCAGGTAGCTGCGCATGGAGCCCCGCACGAAGTCCCACACGCCCTTCATGTCCTCGGTGCGCAACGCGTGCGAGTCGAACTGCAGCGGCCCGTCGTAGTGCTCCTCGAGGAGCGCGACCGTGAACAGGGCGGTGGAAGGGTTCTCGGACGCGAACCTGCGGTCCTGATCGAACCGGCCGAAGCGCTGGTCGTTGAGGTCGACGTGGAACAGCTTCCCGGCGTCGATGACCTGGGCGAGCACGTGAGGGAAGTTGAGCCCCGCCATGACCTCGTGAGCGACCTCGGGGTTCACCCCCACAAGATCGGAGTGCTCGAGGGTAGCGATGAAGCCCAGCATCGCGCCGGCCGTGGGCATGAACGTGTCACCACGCGGCTCGTTGGGCTTGGGCTCGAGCGCGAACCGGTAACCGTAGCCCTGCTCCTCCGAGTAGGCGCACAGGTAGTCGAGGGCATCGCGCCACCAGGCGTGCGCGTCGAGCAGCTTGCCCGTCGCGTTCACCTCGGTGCCCTCGCGGCCACCCCACATCACGAACAGGGGTGCATCGAACTCCTTGCCCAGGTCCAGCGCGCGCATCGCCTTCTGAACGGCCCTGCCCCTCACGCGCGAGTCGGCGCTGGTGAACGCGCCGTCCCTGAACATGGGGTCGGAGAAGAGGTCGCAGCTCACCATGGAGACGACCATCCCCGCGTCGTTCACGGCGTCTCGGAACTCCCTGACGATCCTCTCCTTGTCACCCGCCTTCTCAGCGGGTATGAGGTCGTCGTCGTGGAAGTTGATGCCCCAGACACCCAACTCGCCCAGCTTCCTCACGACCTCCACGGGCGGGGGCGGCTCGCGGGTGGGCTTGCCGAACGGGTCCAGGCCTACCTTCTTGGTGATCGTCCACAGGCCGAAGCTGAACTTGTCGTCGCTGGTAGGCTCGTACATCGTCGCCTCCTCGCCTTCCGGGGTAGCACCGGGGGAAGTGAGAAGCCGTCCCGTTACGCTGAGCTAGGCGAGAGCTCCCGTCCTTGGTCGGTCGCCGGCTCCCATCACAGGCGTTCGCGGCCACGGAAGCTCACGGGTGGCACCTAACATCGGGATCAGGAGGTAACCCATGTCCGACAGAGCCGAGCGAGCCGCGACGGTGGGTCACCGCGTGTGGGTGATCCCGGAGGGCTACATCCCCACCGGCAGCACGGGTCAGGGCCGAGCCTTCGAGAGCCATGAGACTGCCTGCATCCTCAACGCCGGCGACGAGGACGCGAACGTCGAGGTGACGCTGTACTTCGCCGACCGAGAGCCTCTAGGCCCATACCGTGTCACCGTCCCGGCGCGCCGCACCAAACACCTACGCTTCAACGACCTGGAGGACCCGGAGCCGGTGCAACGCGACACCGACTACGCGTCCGTGATCAGATCGAACGTGCCTATCGTGGTGCAGCACACACGGCTGGACTCGCGCCAAGCGGAGCTGGCTTTGCTCTCCACCATCGCGTTCCCGGCGGGGTGAGGCGCAGGCGCCTCGGCTGACCGTGTCCATGCGCCAAGGTCACGGGCGGGACCGGGTGAGCCTGTTACCCTTCCTCGGTGCTGCTGAGCGTCCCCCTTCTACAGCGTGGGGTGCGCGCCGCCCCTCACGGCGCCGCCGCCAGGCACGACGCCAGGGCACGTGCCCTGGTCGAAGAGCACGGCTGGAACTCGACCGCTCATCAGGTGCTGGATCCCGGCATGCGGCACTGGTTCAGCCTGGCCGGGGACGCCGTCGTCGGCTACGTCCAGGTAGCCGGCTACCGCGTGGTGGCCGGAGCGCCCGTGGCGGCGGATCACAGGTTGCTCGCCGTCGCCCAAGAGTTCGAGGCGGCATCGCGCCGGGCGGGCTTGCGGGTCTGCTACTTCGGGGCGGAACAACGGTTCGCGGCAGCGCTGGACGAGGGTCACTGCCGCCACCTGATCGGTTACCAGCCGACGTGGGACCTGAGCACATGGGCCAGTCGCTACGACTCGGACAGGTCGTTGAGGGCCCAGCGCAACCGGGCAGCCAACAAGGGCGTGAGGGTGCGCGAGCAGCCGCCTGGAGTGGAGACCTCGCCGGAGCTGAGGGCCTGCCACACCGCTTGGTTGGCGGCCAAGCGCCTGCCTCGGCTGGGCTTCCTGGCTCACTCCAGCCCGGAAGGCAGCGACGACGGCGCGGTGGCTGGTCGCAGGCTGTTCGTTGCAACGCTGCGGGACGGCGCGGTGGCCGCGTACCTGACCGCCTGCCCCGTACCCGGTCGCCGCGGGTGGCTCATCGACAAGGTCGTCAGGACACCGAGGGCGCCCAACGGCACGGCAGAGCTGCTCATCGACGCAGCAGCGCGGGCGCTGGCTCCCGGTTCCCAGCGGTTGACACTGGGTCTGGCGCCGCTGTCGTGGACCCTCCACGTCGAAGACGGACCCGTGGCTCCGAGCGACCTCGGGACCCCGGGTTGGCTCATGCGCCTGGAGCGCTTGGCGGTGCGGCACGGGAGCCGGTTCTACGACTTCGCCGGCCTGTACGCATTCAAACGGAAGTTCCGGCCGGATGCGTGGGAGCCCGTGTACCTCCTCCGCCGCGGA
Organism: Trueperaceae bacterium; assembly: GCA_036381675.1. GTDB lineage: Bacteria > Deinococcota > Deinococci > Deinococcales > Trueperaceae > DASRWD01. Next base: position 4,999 of record DASVCK010000270.1, read on the forward strand.
GCAGGCCTGGGCCCCGGCACCATGCTGGCGCTAGCGGGTGCCTTCCTGCTCGCCTAACCGCCCGCGGTCATGATCGATCCTTCAGCCTGAGCCGAACCACGGTTGACTCACGCGGTCTGACCGGCGTGCACGCCCTCCGCGATCTCCTCCACGACCTTCTTGGTGAACGCCGCCAGGTCGGCGGGGCTGCGGCTCGTCACCAGGCCCTTGTCCACTACGACCTCTTCGTCCAACCACTCGCCACCGGCGTTCCTGACGTCGGTCTGTAGG
>DASVCK010000271.1:0-2563 GCA_036381675.1 Trueperaceae bacterium
GATCAGCGCGGCGACGCTCAGGAACAGCCAGGCCGAGACCTTGCTCAAGGGGTACCTGCGCCTCATGGGAGCCCCGTCATTCGTAGTGCACCCATCGTTCGGCGCGCATCTGAACGATGGCGACCACCAGGAGAATGACGAAGAAGACGGTGGCCAGCGCCGACGCGTAGCCGGTGTTGAAGTACCGGAACCCCTCGACGTAGAGCAGGTGCGAGAGGACCTGTGTCGCTCCCAGCGGCCCGCCATCCGTGAGGACCTTGACGTTGTCGAAGCTCTCGAGCGACCGCAGCGTGAGTATGACGACGACGAAGATCGTCGTCGGGGTCAGCAGCGGCAGTGTGATGAAGCGTAACTGCTGCCAAGAGGAGGCGCCGTCGAGCGCGGCGGCCTCGTGCAGGTTCTCCGGGATGGTGGTCAGACCCGCCAGGAACAGCACCATCGCGTAGCCGGCGCTGCTCCAGATGCCCACCACGACGACGGCCGCGAAGGCGGTCAGGTCGCCGTTGAGCCAGTCCACCCGGCCCAGACCGATACGCGCCAGCACCGCGTTGATCACGCCGATGTGGGTGTCGAACATGAAGCGGAACACGACGGCCATGGCGGCCATCGTCGACGCCACCGGCAGGAAGAAGAGAGCTTGCCACGCCGAGCCCAGGCGCCTGACGTGCTGGATCGCCAGCGCCAGCGCCAGCCCCAGGACGATGCTGCCGCAGCTCGTCAGCAGGGTGTAGCCGACCGTGACTCTCAGCGCGTTGAGGAAGTCCGGCGCTGAGAACAGCCGGACGTAGTTCCGCATGCCCACGAAGCGGCTCGAGCCGAACCCGAGTCGCCAGTCCTGGAGGCTCAGGTAGACCGAGTAGATGACCGGCCAGAACACGAACACCGCGATGAAAGCGAAGGCCGGTAGCAGCAGCAGATAGGGCCCGAGCCAGCGGAGCCGGGGCGTCCGCCGGCTGGCGGACGCCCCGATAGTCTCCTGCTGGGTCAGGCCTTGGACCATCACTCCGCGAGCAGCTGGTTGGTCTCCGCCGCAGCTCTCTCAAGCGCCTCGCTCGGCGTGGCCCGGCCGAGCAGCACCTCGAGCTGCATGTCCTTGATCACCTGGGAGATGCGCGTGCCGTTGTTGCTAGGCCAAGCATGCCACGGCACTACGTTGGCGACCTGCTGCAGCACGAGCACGTAGTCGGGATCGCCGGCGTTCTCCTGAGCGAGGGTCTCCAGAAGCGCCGCGTTGCCGGGCGTGTAGCCGGTGTTCTCCGCGACGATGCGGCCACCCTCGGGCCCGGCCAGGAACTCCAAGAAGCGCCACGCGGCCTCCTGTTTCGCCGGGTCGCGCGAGAACATCATCACGCCGTTGCCGCCGGCGGGCAGTCGCACCTCGCCGCCCGCCGGGATTGGTACGGGAGCGAGCCTGACCTCGGCGTTCACTTGTCGCGGCGTGTTGACCCTCTGGAAGCTGGAGTCAACGAGCATGCCCAGCTGACCCGAGGCGAAGGTCTGCACGGTGGCCTCGGTGACGGGCATGAGGCCATCTTGCGCCAGCCCCTGGAGGTACGAGAGCACCTGCTCGCCAGCCTCGTCGTCGAACGTGGCCACGTGACCGGCTTCCGTGTCCATGCCCATGCGGCCGCCGGCGCTCTCCAGCATCGTCTGGAAGAGCCAGTTGCCGGTGATGCTCCAGCCCCACAGGATGCCCTGGTAGCCGGCGTCGACCAGCGCCTGCGCGGCCTCGCGCGCTTCGTCCCAGGTGGTGGGCGGCGACTCCGGATCGAGGCCGGCGGCGCGGAACAGGTCGAGGTTGTAGTACATGACCGGCGTGCTGACGCCGATGGGCATGATGTAGTTGCTACCGCCCAACTGGCCCAGCTCGAGCATCCCCGGCATCAGGCTGGACTTATCGAAACCGGAGGCCTCCATGAACGGGTCAAGGGCTATGGGGCCGCCGGACGCGACGAGGGTAGGCAGCAGCGTGAACCCGACCTGAACGAGGTCAGGCGGCGTGCCGGCCGCCAACCCTAGGAGGGCTGTCTGGGCGAGGCCCTCGTAGCCGTCGCCGGCGGATTCGACGTTCTCGATGACGACGTCCGGGTTCGCCGCCTCGAACGCGGCGATGAGAGGCTCCAGGTAAGCGTTGTGCGCCTGACTGCTTAGACGGGCGAAGCTGATGACCGTCTGGGCGTGAACCGTCGACAGCAGCACCGCTACCATGACGATCACACCGGCCACGAACGTACGTCTCGGACGCTGAGCCATACCGCCACCTCCTGTTTGCTTGTAAACTAATATTCAGCACAGGGCTACGTTCTGTCAAATCCTTTCAGGATGGCTTCGGGGGCCAGGAGGTGTCCACATGTCTTCGTTCGGGTTGGAAGGACGCAGGGCGGTCGTCACCGGGGGCGCCAGGGGGATCGGTCTGGCGATGGCGCGGGCGTTCGCCGACGCCGGTGCCGAGGTCGTGCTCGCAGATCGCGACGCAGCGACCGCCGAACGCGCCGCCCGGGGCCTGGCTGAGCGCGGCGCGCGGGCCTGGGCTGTGCCACTGGACGTCACAGACCACCAGGCG
>DASVCK010000272.1:0-4655 GCA_036381675.1 Trueperaceae bacterium
TGCCGCGCCCAGCGGGTCGTCGCCGACGTCGACCTCGCTGGCCAACTGCGCCAGCAACCTGGCCGCTTCACCGTGGTGCGGCGTGATGACCGCCGTGACCCCTTCTCTGGGCAGCGTGTCCGCCAACAAGTCCGGCGCCAGCGCGCCGGCGTCCAACACGACCGGCCCGGGCGCCCAACTCAGGACGTCGCCCAGGCGAGACAGCGGCGAGTCGGGCTCGTCAGGGTCGAGCCCCGGGCCTATCACCAACGCCTCCGCCGCTCGCTCCGGGAGGCTCGAGGGGGGCCACGCATCCTCGGGTGGACCTGACCAGACCGTCTCGGGCCAGGCGGACGGGTGCCTGGCAGCCGCCACGAGCGTCACGAGCCCGGCCCCGGCGCGCCACGCGCCACGACACACCAGCTCAGCGGCGCCCAGGTAGCGCTCGGAGCCGGCTACGACGGTCACGGTGCCCACGCGGTACTTGTGAGCCGTAGCCTCCCGGCGCGGGAGCCAGCCCGAGACCGTGGCCGCGTCCAGGTACAGGGTGGGGGAGACGGAACTCAGGACCTGGCTAGGCACGCCGATGTCGGCGACCACCACTTCGGATGGTCGTCCCGGTCTAGCCCCATGGAAGGCCGCGCGCACGGGGTAGAAGGCCGAGGCGATCTTCGCTCCGGCCAGCTGGACCGTGACGTCGGCCTTGATGTGCTCGCCTGGCGCCGTGGCGCGGTCCGCGTCGACGCCGGTGGGCACGTCGACGGCGACGACGGGCACGCTGGCGTCGTTGACGATCTGCACGACCCGTGCCAAGTCGCCATCGAGCGGACGCGCCAGGCCGGAGCCAAGCAACGCGTCCACGACCACGCCCTGGTCCGGGTCGGTCTCCTCGAGCCAGACGCCGACCGAACCCGGCTCCAGTGGCGCTGGGCTCACGCCTGCCTCGGTAAGCCTGTGTCGCGCCCCGGAGGCGGCCGGCGAGCGCGGCTCGGGGCTCAGTTCCAGGACGGTCACATGCAGGCGGCGTTGCAGCTCGGTGGCGGCAACGTAGCCGTCACCGCCGTTGTTCCCGCTGCCGCACAGCACGAGCGCGCGCTTCGCCTCGGGGAAGCGGGCGATCAGCTCCCTCGCGACGGCCTTGCCCGCGGCCGCCATCAGCTCGTCTACCGAGACTCCGGCCTCGCCCGCGAGGCGATCGGCGCTGGCCATCTGCTCGGCGGTGTAGAGCCTCCTCAGGCGACCGCCCCTTCGATCCGCTGCAGCACTTCGTCAGTGAGCTCGACCTCGGCGGCGGCGGCGTTGTCCTCCACGTGTTCAACGCGCGTTGCGCCGGTGATGACGCTGGACACGCCGGGCTGCCTGAGGATCCAGGCCAGCGCCAGCTGCGCCCTGGTGACGCCCAGCTCGTCCGCGATCGGCTTGAGAGCGCGCACCCGGCGCACGTTCTCCTCGGTCATGAACCGCTCCTTGAACTGGGAGAAGTTCGCGAACCGACTGCCCTCCGGCACGCCTTCGTCGTACTTGCCCGTCAACATGCCCTGGGCGAGAGGGCTGAAGACGACGAGGCCGATGCCTTTCGGCTGGGTGACCGGCGCCACCTCGTCGCGGACGCGCTCGCGGTCCAGGAGGGAGAAGGCGGGTTGTTCGGCAACCGGCGCCACCAGCCCATGTCCCTTGGCGTAGGCCACGGCCTCCACGATCTTCGTCGGCGGCCACATGCTCGTGCCCCAGTAGTGGCTGCGACCGGACCTCACGACGTCGCTGAACGCCTCGACGATCTCCTCCAACGGCGTCTCGTCGTCGTAGCGGTGGGCGAAGTAGATGTCCAGGTGGTCGACGCCCAGCCGCTCGAGCGTCATGTCGATCGACTCCAGGACGTGCTTGCGGTTCAACCCCCGGTCGGTGATCGCGTCGGACTGCGGCCAGTACACCTTCGACGACAGGACGTAGGACTTGCGGGGGATCTCGAGATCGCGCAGGGCCACGCCCATCACGCGCTCTCCCTGGCCACGGTTGTAGGCGTCCGCGTTGTCGAAGAAGTTGATGCCCAGCTCGTACGCCTTGCCCATGATGTCGGTGACGGTGCGCTGCTCCTCGACCGTCTGCCCGAAGGTGGTCCACGCGCCGAGGCTGACCTCGCTGACCTTGAGCCCCGTGTTGCCTAGCCTGCGGTACTTCATCTTTCCTCCTCGCTACTGCCCTCGGCGACCATGCGGCCCAGCGGCCTGCCGCCGAGCAGGTGCATGTGAAGGTGGTAGACCTCCTGGCCGCCGTGCTCGTTGCAGTTGACGATCAACCTGTAGCCCTTCTCCAGGCCCTCCTGCGCCGCGATCTTCGCCGCGGCAGTGAACATGCGTCCCAGCGCCGCCTCGTGCTCCCGCTGGACGTCGTCCACGGTGGGGATGAGCTCGTTGGGCACGATCAGCACGTGTGTGGGCGCCCTGGGGCTGATGTCACGGAAAGCTGTGACCAGGTCGTCCTGGTAGAGGATGTCCGCCGGCACCTCGCGGCGGATGATCCGGCTGAAGATCGTCTCCTGTGGCATGCCCAAGGCTACCCGGCCCCCGCACGCTCCAGGTCGCTCATCGTGAACAGAGCGGCCAGCGCGACGCCTTCTTTCGCCAGCGCCTCGGGCCCTCCCGACTCTCGGTCTATGACGCACACGGCGGAGTCGACGATGGCCCCGCGCTCGCGAAGGTCCCTGGTCGAGCGGACGACCTGGCCACCGGACGTGACGACGTCCTCGACGATCAGCAGCCGCTTGCCCCCTACGTCACCACCCTCCGCCAGGCGCCTGGTGCCGTACTCCTTGGCCTGTTTGCGAACGAAGACCACGGGCAGGCCCGTGAGCTGACCCAGCATGACGGCGAGCGGCACGCCGCCGAGCTCGAGCCCGGCCAACATGTCCGTGTCCTCCGGCACGAGCCTGGCGAGCGCCTGGCCGATCTCAGACAAGAGCTCGGGGTCCGACTCGAACAGGTACTTGTCGAAGTAGCGGTCCGAGGTCGCGCCGGAGCGCAGCACGAACTCGCCCTTGAGAAGGGACCGCTGCAGGATCGCACGTGCCAGCTGGTCTGACGTCACGCGGGCGATGTTAGCAGCGCCGTTGGCGGCCTGGTTCCCAGGGTCATCGGCCCACCAGCCAGGAGAGCAGCCATAGCACCACCATCCCGACGACGAAGGTGAGCGTGACGTTCCGCGTGCGCCACGCGACAGCGGCGGCTACGACCCCGGCCAGAAGCCTCACGTCGATGGCGCCCACGCCGGTACCGCTCGGCTGCGCGAGGGCTGGGATCGTTATCGCGGCGAACACGGCGGCGGGCACGTACCGCAGGCAGCGCCTCACGAGCGGCGGCAGCGGGGCCTCGCTCTGTGTGAGCAGGAAGGACCCGCGCTCCGCGAGCGTCACCAGGGCGGCCAGCGCGATCGCCAGCCAAACCTCCGGGCGGCTCATGCCTCCGCCCGCTCCGGCGCCGCTGCCCGCTCCGTGGCCGGCTTCACCGGGCGGAACATCCCTTCGGCGAGCGCGCCAGCTGCGATGCCCGCGACGGAACCGATGATGAGCCCGAGGTTGTAGGGCAGGGGTGCGAGGGCCAGCGCGAGGGCGCCGGCCACGATCGCGGCCACCAGCAGCGGGCGAGAGGTGACGGCGGGCACGAGCAGGGCGAGGAACAGGAGCGGCACGGCGAAGTCGAGTTGCCATGCCGCCGGCAGTTGCGCGCCGAGGATCGCTCCGAACGCGGTGGTTCCCACCCAGACGAACCACATGGGCACGCCGATGCCAAGCGCGAAGTGGAACCGTGGGTAGTCCTCGGGCTCGCGCGGGTAGCGCAGCACGGTCATGGCGAAGGACTGATCGACCATCAGGAACGACACCAAGAGGCGCTTGATCACGCCGTAGCGCTGCAGCCAGGGCGCGAGAGAGAGGCTGTACATCACGTGGCGCAGGTTCACCATCGCCACCGTGAGCACGATCGCCCAGAGCGCCGCGCCCGAAGCGATGAGCGAGATCGCGGCCAGTTGTGACGAGCCCGCGAACACCAGAGCCGACATGAGGATGATGTCGGCAGGGTGCATGCCGGCGCCCACCGCGCTCACGCCTGTGATCAGACCGAACGGGACCGCGCCGATGAGCATGGGCGCCACGTCTCTGAAGCCCTGCAGGAAGGCGCGCCATTCTCGCGACACGCGGGCGAATCTACACCGGCACGGGCCTGTGTGCTAAACTCAGCCGCTCTGTGGGCGCGCCCAGGCCGCCCTGGAACACCAAGCGTTACCCGCCCGAACTCTTGAGAAGTGGGCGACATGGAGGATCGACATGCCGCGCGTTTGCGCCGTGACCGGGAAGAGGACCAGCAAGCAGAGGACGAGCACCCGCAAGGGCTCGGCGAAGCGCAAGGGCGGCGTCGGCCTCAAGCAGGTTGGCGTGCACAACCGTACCGTGAAGCCCAACCTGCAGAAGCGGACGATCTGGGTCGAAGGCAAGCCACAGCGCGTGTGGCTCAGCACCAAGGCCATCCGCCAGCTGGACCCCACCGTCTTCGTCAACCCCAACAAGCCCAGCCAGAGCTGACGCTCGCACAGGTGAAGGTGCGGCCCGCCGGGAGACCGGCGGGCCGTTCGCGTTGGCGCGCCATGGGGTCTCCGGCGTGTCGCGGGAGTGGGCGTCAGGCAAG
>DASVCK010000273.1:0-5082 GCA_036381675.1 Trueperaceae bacterium
GTTCGTCAACCGAGAAGAAGCGGATGTACCAGATGAATGGGGCAGCTTACCCAGACGACTCTGGGAACATGAGAGATCTCACAGATGAAGGTCGCTGTTCTCAGGAATGTCGTTCAGCACGCGAGCGGGTGCTCTTACTAGACCTCATGGTCTACCTCATGAAGGGCGTTCGCCCCAGATAACCTGGGTCCGACTGGGGCAAGTGGTCTAGTCCCCTCGGTTGTCGTTCTGGACGCTAGTTCCCCGTGATGCGGGCCACCATGCCCCGCTCACGGGCCCACACGATGGCCTCGGCTCGGTTGTGGGCGCCTATCTTGGAGTAGGCGTTAGTGAGGTGGTTGCGGGCCGTACGCTCCGAGATGCCCAGCGCCGAGGCCACCTCGTCGTCGCTCAGGCCCGCCGCAACCAGCTCCAGCACCTCGCGCTCGCGAGGGGTAAGGTCGGTCTCCTCTTCGACCACGGGCGGGCCCTGCCGCATCTCGGCCAGGCGCTGCACGACCGACTGGCTGAACCACTCGGTATCGGCCATCACGTCCCGGATGGCGAGCATGAGCTCTTCCTGCGAGCGGTGCTGCTCTGTGACGTCGTTGAACATCTTGAGCATGCAGCGGTACCCGCCGTAGGTGATCTCCTCGCCGGAGAGCAGGATGTCGCGCGTGCGGCCGTCCTTGGTGCGCAGCTTGAGCTGCAGCTCCTTGAAGTTGCCGCCGGCCGCGAACGCGGCCTCCAGCTTCCGCCGGTCCTCCGGGCTGGACCACATGCCCAGCTCCCTGGCGGTGCGCCCCACGACCTCCTCGCGGTCGTAGCCGGTGAGCTTGGAGTAGTGCTCGTTCACCTCGAGGAACCTGTCCTCGTCCAGGGTCGCTATGACAGCCGCCACCGGACCCAGTTCGAAGGCGCGCCTGAACCGTATCTCGCTCTCCAGCAGCGCGTCGCCGGCGTCCCGCGCGCTCTCCTCCATGCGGCGCAGCATCTCGTCGGAGTGCTCCTCCAATGTGTGCCGCTCGGCCAGCGTGGCGGCCTGCATGGCCATGAGCCGCAGCGCCGTCAGGTCGCGCTGGCTATGCGCGCGGTCCGCCCGTACGTGCAGGCACAGTTGGCCCAGCACGCTTCCGTTGGCGCCCGGTAGCGTGACCTTGAGAGCCCTCACCGTCGTGCCGTCTATGCCGTCCTCGGACAGGGCGGGCAGCTGTTCCTCCGGCACGTCCTCGGTGGTGACTGCGCCCGGCACCTGCCTTTCGAGGTCCACCACGTCCGCCGAGACGTCGCCGAACTCGCTCAGGAACCCGCCGCCAAAGCCCCGCTGAGCGAACACCCTGAGGCGGCCCTCCTGGCGGTCGAGGACCCACATGCCGCCACGCTCGCAGTCCAGCAGGTCCATGCCCGCCTCAATGAGCGCCTCGACGCCCTGCCTGGCGTCCTCGGCGGCACCCGCCTTGTTGAGCACGTCGTACACCAGCCGGTTGACCATGAGCTCGCGTCGCATGCGGCGCTGGCCGGCGCGCAGCTGCTCTTCCACCCGGCGCATGGTGGTGATGTCCCACGTCATGACCACGTACCCGCCGTCGTCCTCTGGGGTGCCCTGCTCCGACAGCCAGGCCGAGGTGCCGTCGCGCGGCCGCATCACGCGGTACTCCACGTGCCACGGTTCCCCTCGCTCCACTGCCTGGCCCACCGCGCGCTCGTAGGCCCTGCGGTCGTTCGGCACCATCAGGTCAAGCTTCTCTTCCTGTGTCGCGATCTGCTGGCCGTTCTCCAGGCCGAACACGTCCGCCTTGCCGCCCACCTGGCCCAGCGCTCCGGTATCCGGGTCGTAGCGGTGCACGGCGACGTCGAGGGCGGAGGCCGGTACACCCGGCCGGCTCTCCTCGGTAGCGACGGCGGTGTCCAGCGGGTCGCGGACGACGGCAGCCAAGCCGCCCGTGACGGGCTGGATGATGACGTCCACCGTACGGCCGCGGATGGGCGAGTAACCCTCGAAGTGAGCCGGCTTCCGGTCGCGCAGCGCCTCCAGGTGCTTCTCCAGGAGGGGCGAGTCCTGCAGCTGCGGGAACACCTCTAGTATGTGCTTCCCCAGCATCTCCGCCACCGGCACGCCCCACATGGCCTCGCAACGCTGGTTGGCGTAGACGTAGTGGAGCCTCTCGTCGAGCACGTAAAACGGCTCGCGCATCAACCACACGGCCTCGGCCACCAGCGCAGAGGACTCCGTGGGAACGGGCTCCTCGCGCGTGGCACGCCCGTCGTTGGTCGCCAACGGCGCCAACATCACCGCGAAGCCCTGGTCGTTGCCGTGCTGGTCCTGCAGGCAGCTGATCAAGCCCTGCACCATGACGCGCCGGCCGCTGCGACCTACGCGCCAGCCCGCCATGACGGCGTGGCCGTCTACTCGCGCCGTGCGCAACAGGTCTGGGTTGCCCGCCTCGGCTGGCACCGCGAAGACGTCGGAGAAGCGCTTGCCTATGAACTCGTCCGGGTCGTACCCGAACGATTCGCGCACTCCAGGGTTCCAGGACGCGATCCGACCGTCGAGGTCGAGTGTGAACGCAACGGTCTGCGACGTACGGCTGGCGTCTACGACAGACCCCCTTCGCTTGAGGTTCGTATCTCCCGAACCATCGCACTGGCGGGTTCGGTCAATCTATCACTCACATCCGGCGCAGCCTGTTTATGCGCTCTTGGATCGGCGGGTGGGTGGCGAACGCGTCCACGTTGTTCTGGCCGCTCAAGGGGTTCACGAAGAACATGTGGCGCACTCCCTCGCTCACCTCCAGGTTGGGGCCGCGGTAGTCGCGGATCTTCTCGAGCGCCCTGGCCAGTCCCTCCGGGTTGCGGGTGATGTAGGCGCCCGCCGCGTCGGCCAGGTACTCGCGTCTGCGGCTCACGGCCAACCTCAGCAGCGTGGCCAGCAGGGGCGCCAACACCAACAGGACGATGAGCAATAGCGCCATGACGCCCTGGCCGCGGGCTCCGTCCCCTCCCCGGTCGGAACGCCGGCGCCTGGCCGAGCCGCTGCCTGGCCCACCCCAGTACAGCCAGCGCATGACGAGGTCGCGCAGCACGAGGATCGCTCCAACGGTGGCGACGAGCATGGACATGAACCTGATGTCGTAGTTGCGGATGTGCGCCATCTCGTGCGCGACAACGCCCTCAAGCTCCTGACGGTCGAGGACCTGCAGGAGGCCCTTGGTCACCGCGATCGAGCTGCGTTGCGGGTTGCGGCCCGTGGCGAAGGCGTTGGGCGCCGGGGAGTCTATGACGTAGATGTCCGGCCGGGGCACGCCGGCACCTATCGCCACGGCCTCCGTCACGTTGACCAGGTAGCGGTGCTCGGACGCCGAGGCCTTGTGGGCTCCGGCCGCGGCCAGGGCGATCTTGTCGGACAGGTAGAAGCCCACGAACCCCTGCGCCCCGCCTATGGCCGCCGCCGCGCCCACGAAGAAGCCCGTCGACGCTATGTCCGTCACCTGCGCGAGCACGTACGCGAGTGCCACCAGCAGCGCCATGGTGATGAGCGCCATGAGCCAGGACATGCGCTTGTTCGCCGCTTGGTAGTCGATGAGGCTGATGCGCTGCCCCGACGCAGGGTCAGTGAAGACGTCGGGCAGCCGCCGTGGACCGGCGGCGCCCGCTGGAGCCGCGTGAAGCTGCGTGGTGTCAGCCATCTACGTGTCGCCTGCGAACGCTGGCGTGATCCTCGTAGACCGGCGGTGGCCGGCCGTCATCCGGTTCAGGCCGGGGGCTGCGAGGGGGTCGCTCCGAACGAGACCCCAGGAACGGCCTGGTCCTGCTCTGGGATCTCGAGGAACACGGCTTCCTTCTTGTTCATGGGCCCCGCGAAGAAGTTGCCGGGGACCGACTCGATGGTGTTGTTGTACTGCAGCACGGCATCGTTGTAGAACTGCCGCGCGTACGCGATCTTGTTCTCGATCGAGGACAGCTCCTCCTGCAGCATGGCGAAGTTCTGGTTGGCCTTCAGCTCGGGGTAGGCCTCTGCCACGGCGAACAGGCGCCCCAGCGCTGCGGAAAGCTGGTTGGCCGCGGCGGCGGACTCGTTCACGCCGGTGGCGCTCATGGAGGCGGACCGTGAGCGCGCCACTTCCTCGAAGAGCTCGCGCTCGTGGGTGGCGTAGCCCTTGACGGTCTCGACCAGGTTGGGCACCAGGTCAGCGCGCCGCTTGAGCTGCACGTCGATCTGGCTCCAGGCGTTCTCGTAGCGGTTCTCCAGTTGGATTATCCGGTTGTAGACGCTGACGCCCCAGATGACCAGGACGACGATCAGCACCAGGATCACGAGTGTGGTCATGTACAGACCTCCTCCGGTAGCGATGATACGGCCTGCACGTCTGTGACACGAGGGGGCGTCCGTACCGGTACCTGTACCAAGCCCACGCGCAGGAGTATAGTCCGCCGTGCTCAGGGGTCCCTCAGGCGGGTCGGACGATGGCCACCGTTCGTCTCGTTAACGGTCGCGGCAGGTTCGCCCCCTACGCACTCGGGACGTGCCTCCTTGGTCTAGGCGCCACGATGGTGGTGTTCACCGGCTACGCCGCCGCGCTCGGTGAACCGGTCGAGGGCTTCCTGGCCACCGCGGCCATCGCCGGAGGCCTGGGCCTTCCCCTGCTCCGCCTGGGCCGCGTCACCAGCGAGCCCGGCAGACGCGAGGCGCTGCTGGCAGTCCTCCTCATCTGGTCCGTCGTGCCTGCGATCGGTGCTGTGCCGTTCGTCGTCACGGGCGGCATGTCCCCACTGAACGCGCTGTTCGAGTCCATGAGCGCGTTCACTACGACGGGCGCCACCGTGCTGTCAGACTTCGGTGCTTTCACGTCGTCGCTGTTCATGTGGCGCGCCGCGGCTCAGTGGATAGGTGGCATAGGGATCATCGTGATCTTCGTGTCGTTGTTCCCTCGACTGGCCATCGCGGGCCGCCAGCTGTTCTTCACCGAGGCTCCCGGGCCCACGGAGGAACGGCTCACGCCCAAGCTGCGCCACACCGCTACCACGCTCCTTACCGTCTATGGCGGGCTCACCGTCGCGTGCGCGCTGGCCTACTGGGCCGCAGGGATGACGCTCACCCAGGCC
>DASVCK010000274.1:0-6560 GCA_036381675.1 Trueperaceae bacterium
GGTTCCGCCTCACACCGCTCTCTCCCCGTGACACGCTGCCGCTGCTGGCCGCCGAAGGCTTCCAGGCTTCGCGGCAGGTCGTCGTCATGACTTCCGACATGTGGCGCGTTGCCGACGTCGGCGGCTCGCCGGCAGTCGAGCTCGCGTCGGCGGCCGGCGTGGAGTGGGCCGAGACCTACCTCGCCGCCTACGACGAGTTGGATGGCCGCCCCAGGCTCGAGCTGGCGGAGGCAGCCCCTTCGCCACGGCGATTCGCGCTGGCGCGCGGCGACGCAGGAGTGGCCGGGATCGCGCTCGGCGTCATCGTGGACGGGGCCCTGGGCCTCTTCGACGTGTTGACGGTGCCGGAGCATCGCCGGCAGGGCGTCGCGACCACGACCGTCGACTCGCTGCTCGCGTGGGGCCGGGAAGCGGGGGCTGACCTGGCTTACCTACAGGTTGCGTCTGACAACTCTGACGCACTGCGCCTGTACGAAAGGCTCGGGTTCTCGGCTGCCTACGAGTACCTCTACGCCTGGCCGGCGCCGCCTTCGTCACCGCTGTAGGTCACCTCTATCGGTCCGAAAGGCGCCTCCTGGCTGGCGGATACCCGGCCCTGCTTGACCAGCTCCAGCATCGCCGCGAACGTTAGCGTCTTGGTGGGCCAGTCGCCTGCGCCGAACAGCGAGAACAACAGCCCTTTGGCGACGCGGCGCAGGCGCCCGAGGAGCCGCGCGGAGACCGTCGCGACAGTGAGCCCCTCCTTCGAGATCTCGAAGTAACCGCCCAGACGGTAGCGGCCCGCCAGCCGCGCGAGGTCGTCCTTCGACACGGCGAGCGGGCGAGGCGGTCGCTCGTACGGCGGCCTGGGGGCTCGGGCCCTCACGACCAGCCTGCGTTCCTGACGCCGCCGTCTGAGGAAGTCTATGGCCTGTTCGAGCTCCTCCAGCAGGGCGACCGTCTCCAACGCCTCCTCCAGAGCCGCGGCCTCGGCCTCTTCCTCCGTCTGGTCCGAAGGTCGTGGCAGCAACAGGCGTAGCTTGAGCTCGATGACTTGGGCGACACGTGGCAGTGCCTCGGATGCCAGCTCGAGGTCGGTCGCCGCCAAGCGCTCGAAGTACGCCAGGTAATCTCGGGCCAGGCGGTACAGGTCCACGTCGTGTGGGGAGAGGCTCCGCGACCTCAGCGCGCCGGCGAGCTCGCTGACCGTGCCCGTGAAGGTGCCGATCGCGACCAGGTAACCGGCGTCGGCGTAGAGGTCAGGAGCGCCCTGCACTTCGGGCTGTTCCCGCCGAGCGCTCAGAACGGCCGCCACGCCGGCGAGCGTAACATCGGGTCCCGCCACGCCGCGGGCGGTGACGGCCGTTGCCGTCTACTCATGAGGGGCGGTGGTACCGTCCTCACGTGACCCACGCAGAACTCGCAGACGGGCGTTCCCGGCGAAGAGTCGAGCGCCCGGCCGCTCTCCTACTTCTCACCTGCTTCGTTACGTCCGTATGGGTCCTGGCTTCGCTCGCCCTGGCGGCACCGCTGAGCGCGCAGCAGGCGCTCACCGAGATTGCCGTAGCGGCCGGCTACTCGCTCGAGGTCCACGCGAGCGGCCTGACCCTGCCCACGGCGATCGAGTTCCTCCCCGACCCGGGGCCGGAGCCTGGCGACCCCTACTACTTCGTAGCCGAGCTGCAGGGTCGCATCGACGTCGTGTCTCGCGACGGCTCCGTTGCCGAGTTCGCGATGGTGACGACGTACGGCAGGCAGGACGAGGAGCTACAAGGCGCCAGCCAGCAGGGCCTCGCCGGCCTGTGCGTGCCGCCCTCGGGTCAGTACCTCTTCGCGACCTTCACGGCACCGGACGCCGGCGGCATCATCAGGAACCACATCCTCAGGTTCACGATCACTCGGTCTCGCGATGGGCTGCGCGGCATAGACCCCACACCGGTGGCCGAGGTGCTGGCCGACTTCCAGTCCGCGCCGGCCCACCAGGTTGGCGACTGCGTGATCATGGGCGACCTTCTGTACGTGGGCGTGGGCGACGGCGGCTCCGCTGGCAACGCGACCGTGCCGGGCACGCTGCTCGGGAAAGTGCTGTGCATGACGCTGGATGGTGATCCCTGCCCCGACCCTCCCTACGGGGACGAGGGGCCGGCTGCGTACGTCTACGCGAAGGGCTTCCGCAACCCGTTCGCCCTGGGTTTCGACGGCTCCCGGCTCGTCGCGGCCGAGAACGGCATCGACCTCGACAGGTTCCTGACCATCCGCCGCGGCGCGGATCACCTGTGGGACGGCCGCGACTCGTCGCTGGCGGCGGCAGCCGAGCTGGTCTTCCCCGATCCGTTCTCGCCGGTGCAGCTCGCGTACGTGCCGGAGGGTGCTGACTACATGGCGCCAGGGTGGTCGGGTCACTACGTCGCCGCAGGCTTCGGCTCGGCCAACGTGCCCGCCGGCGTCGCCTTCTTCGGCGGCGCGGGAGACGGCGACAAGCTGACCACGCCACCCACCTACCTCGTGCAGTCCATGGCCGGTCCGAACCTCCAGCATTTCGCCGGTGCGGCTGTGGGCGACGACGGTGTCTACGTGACACCGATGGTGCCGCTGGGCGAACTCGGCGGCGTCGTGCTCAGGGTCCGCTACGATCCCCAGGCAGCGCATCCCGTGGTTGCGAAGGCGACGCCCGGCCTGAGCCGCAACGCCGGGATCACTGTGCTCGAGGAACTGGGTTGCACCGGCTGCCACGAGATCGCCGGCGAGGGCGGTGGCATAGGGCCGGTGTTGACGCAGTTCGACTTCAACTACGGCATCACCGAGCGTCTCAACTCGGCGGAGTACGAGGAAAGCCTGCGGGCGATGATGGCGGACCCCTCCGACCCGTTCGCGCACATGAACGACGCCCGCGCCCAGGTGCTGGCGGCGTCGGGCCGTCAGCGCACCAGCGTGTGGCTCGAGTACATGATCCAGGAGCCGCGCTTCGACGACCCGGAGAGGCAGATGCCGAAGCTCGGGCTGACGTCCGAGCAGGCCAGGCAGGCCCGCGACGAGCTGTTCAAGGTCCTGTCGGTGAACGTGCAGGCCGCCACCGGGTTGGCGCGCTACCTGGCGATCCTCCGTTTGAACTGGCGGCCGCTGGCCGTGGGCGCTGTCGCGGGGGCGCTGTTGGTCCTCGTCATCGTGGTGGCGGGGCGATCCGCCGGACGAGCGCGCCGGCAGCGGGCACGCATCTGAGCGGAAGAGCGTCAATCCAGGAAGGGGTCGCCGCCCTGGCTGGCCAGGTGCCTGGTGTCGTTGACGCGCTCCACCAGTATCTCTTCTCCCCTGAACAGGACGCGGCTCACGCTGGCGTGACGTAGGTAGATGCGCTTGCGCCACCTGACCTTCTCGACGCCCAGCACGTGCGCGAGGATCATCTGGATGGTGCCGGAGTGGGTGACGGCGACGACGTGCTGCGCACCGGAGGCGACCACCTCGTCCATCCACGCCACCGCCCTCTGCCTCAGCATCGAGTAGCTCTCGCCGCCCGGGGCGGCCAAGCCGAACGGGTCGGAGAACCAGGTCGCCCACCCGGGGTGCAGCTCGTTCTCTGCCTGGGTCTTGCCCTCGAACTCCCCGAAGCTGAGCTCCTTCAGCCTGGGGTCGTAGCGGACCTCGTGGCCGGGGAACGCGATGGTCGCCGTCTCGGCGGCGCGTTTCAGCGGACTGGAGTACACCTCGGCGTCTGGCTCCAGCCGCGCGACGTAGTCCCGCAGCCTCCGCGCCTGGGCGCGGCCCTCCTCGTTGAGCTCGGTGTCCGCTGAGCCCTGGAACCTACCGGAAGCGTTCCAGTCGGTGAGCGCGTGGCGGATCAGCGTCAGGCGCAGCACGAGTGCGAGTCTAACAGGGGCGTGATAGCGTCCAGCATGGCGCAGACCGGTGCTGACAACGTTGCGCTCGTGACGGGCGCGAGCAGGGGCATAGGGTTGGCGGTCGCCGAGGCGCTGCTTGAAGATGGCTTCAAAGTGGCCCTCAACGGCAGGGACGTCGAGCGCCTGGCGGCCGTGACCGCTGACCTGGAGACGCGTTTCCCCGGGCGCACGCTGGCCGTGCCGTTCGACGTCAGTGAGCTGGCCGCCCAGCAGGAGGCGGTCGTCAAGGTCGTCGAACGCTTCGGTCGGCTGGACCTGGTGGTCGCCAACGCCGGGGTGGGGGCGTTCGGACCGGTGGACGAGCTGGACGAGGCTACCTGGCGGCGCGTCATCGACACGAACCTCACTGGTGCCTTCTTCACCGTCAAGGCATCGGCGCCGGCGCTCAAGAGCTCGGGCGGCATGATCGTCACCATCGCGAGCCTGGCCGGCGTCAACTTCTTCGCAGGCGGAGCGGCGTACAACGCCAGCAAGTTCGGGTTGGTCGGCTTCTCGCAGGCCGCCATGCTGGACCTGCGCGAGCAGGGCGTCCGCGTGTCTACGATCCTGCCTGGTTCCGTCGCGACCGGGTTCAACGACCGCGCGGTGAGCGACGCCGACAGCTGGAAGATACAGCCGGAAGACATCGCGGAGACGGTCCTCTACCTGTGGCACATGCCGGCGCGCACGCTGCCGAGCAAGGTGGAGATCCGGCCGACCAAGCCACGCCGCTCCTGAAGGAGTAAGTCCTGACAGAGTGGGTCCTGACAGAGTGGGTCCGGACAGGGTGAACCTTTACCGGCGCGTCCGCCCGGCCCTGTTCCGGCTGGATGCCGAGCGCGCGCATGAGCTCACGCTGCGCGCTCTCGAGCTGGCATCCCGTTCGCGGCTGGCACTGCGGGCGCTTCACGCCGCGTACGGCGCCGGCGCGCGGGCTGCCGGCTCGGGCGTCGAGGCGTTCGGCCTCCGTTTCCCCAACCGCGTCGGCCTGGCCGCCGGGCTGGACAAGAACGGCGTGGCGGTGCCTGCGTTGGCAGCTCTCGGCTTCGGGTTCATAGAGGTGGGCACCGTGACCGCCGTTCCGCAGCCGGGCAACGAGCGCCCGCGGCTCTTCCGGCTCGTCGAGGACGAAGCGCTGATCAACCGCATGGGCTTCAACAACCAGGGCGCGGCGGCCCTGGCGCGGCGGGTCGCTGAGGCCAAGCGCGCGCACGGCGATTGGCTGCCGCCCATAGGCGTCAACGTTGGCAAGTCGCGGGTCGCCGCGCCAGAGGAGGCGCCGGCGGACTACCGGGCGTCTCTGGCTGCCGTATGGGACGTAGCGGACTACCTGGCCGTGAACGTCTCCTCGCCCAACACGCCGGGCCTACGCGACCTGCAGGCGACGGGGCCGCTGCGCGCTGTGTTGACCGAGGCGCAAGCGGTCGCGGAGGACCGCGGCGCCAAGCCGGTGCTCGTGAAGCTCTCCCCCGATCTGAGTGCGGACGCCCTGCGGGAGGCCGCACGCGTCGCCGAGGGCGAGGGCGCGGCCGGTCTCATCGCCACCAACACGACCGTGTCGCGGCCCGGTCTGAAGTCCGAACACGCTAGCGAAGCAGGCGGTCTGTCCGGCCGGCCGCTAGCGCCCCTGTCTCTCGCCGCGCTGCGGGCGCTCACCCATGCCACTAGCCTCCCGATCGTCTCGGTAGGCGGGATCTTCAGCGCGGAAGACGTCTCGGAGAGGTTGGCGGCCGGCGCGACGTTGGTGCAGGTCTACACGTCGTTCGTGTTCTCGGGTCCGGGTTCGCCGAGTAGCTTGGCCTCGGCCTGTTAGACATCGCTCTATCCTAGGCGAGGCATACAGTAAGCTATACATATGAGGACAATAACGGTCAATGTATCCGACCCGGTCTACGCGGAGTTCCAGCGGGCGGCGCGGGCCATGGGTCGACCCACATCCGAGCTTATCCGTGAAGCGATGGAGAACTACCGAAGAGCGTACCTGGGCCATCGTGGGGACCTTACGCACCTCGCTCCGGTCAGCGTAGGTAAGGTCCTCGAAACACTGGGGCCAGATGACGATCTCCTCGGCGAGATGCTCGAGCCTTCCAGGTGATAGGGCTGGACACGAGCTTCTTGGTAGCCGTAACCGTTCTCGAGCATCCAGCTCACGCCGCAGCATGGAGGCTATTCGAGACCGAGATACGTGGCCGCGAGGGCTCTGTCGCTCTCGCCCCTCAGGTACTCACCGAGTTCGCCCACGTCGTTACGGATCCACGCCGCTTCGAACGACCATTACCCATGAACCAGGCGCTGTCGATCGGTGAGCGATGGTGGCAGTCAATCGAGTGTCGGCACGTGCCGACGGACGCTGACACCGTCTCGACCTTCCTCGACTGGATGACCCTCCATCAGCTCGGCAGAAAGCGCTTGCTGGACACCATGCTGGCGGCTACATATCGAACCGCCGGCGTGCCCAGGCTCGCCACCACCGATTGGCGAGACTTCGAGGTGTTCGGAGCGTTCGAAGTGATACGTATCGAGCCCTGACCACCTGGCGAGGACCCCGCTCTTCAGAGGTCAAACCCCTACCGCCGCGGCGTCCACTTCACCTCGTCGACCCCAGCCCTCACGTTCGCGACGCGCGCGAGCGTGAAGAGCAGGTCGGAGAGCCGGTTGAGAACGATCAGGACCTGGGGGTTGATGTCCGCGTTGCGGGAGAGCGTC
>DASVCK010000275.1:0-7991 GCA_036381675.1 Trueperaceae bacterium
CCGTCGGTCGCGTCCTGGCCGAGGTCGAGCGGGCCCGAGCCACACACCAGACCAGCACCTTCGAAGAAGAGCTGGAACTAGCTCGGGACCTCGTGGGCCAGATGCGACGCGTAGACCGACACGGAGCGCCAGAGTGATCCTCAACAACCTTCCCTTCACCACCATCGTGATCGCCGGCATCGTGATGGTGATGGCCCTCATCTTCCACAACATGGTGCAGGCGTTCGTGGCGAACCGCTTGGGCGACCCGTCGCCGCGTCTGGCCGGGTTCATGGCGTTCGACCCCACACGCCAGCTCGATCCCATCGGCGTGGTCTTCCTGCTGCTGCTTGGCTTCGGCTGGCCACGAACCGTGCCTGTCAACTCACGCAACTACCCGCGGCGCGGCCGCTCGGAGGCGTGGGTGTGGCTCTCAGGAATTGGCGCTTACCTGATCGTCGCGTTCCTGTGCACGCTCATCGCCGCCGTGTTCCGCTCCATGCAGAGCGTGGAGCTGTTCGTGGCCTTCCGCGCGGCGGCCTCGTTCGCGGTGCTGCACGCCGTCATCAACGTCTTCCCGCTGCTCCCGCTGGACGGCGGCCGCGCGGCGTTGGCGTGGGGCAACCCCGACGTCCGCCGGTTCGTCATGCAGATCGCCCAGTTCGGGATCCTGGGGTTCATGGTGTTCTTCCTGGTGCTGTCTATGACCGGGATAACCGGCCGCCTCATGCAGGCGTTCATCGCGTTCTTCGACCGCGTCGTCAGCCTGATACCAGGGCTCTGAGTCTGCGCGTAAAGACGGCTCTATGCCTGGGTGCGCTGCGGTGCCATGCCGGGGCCGAGCCGGCTGGATTCGCGCCGCTCGCGCTGGTCGATGATCATCTGCACGACGGGCGCGTACGTCTCGAACGTGTTGATCAGCTTGCCGGAGGGGTCGAACTTGCGGATCAGGTGTCCGCCGCGCCGTGCCGCGTACAGGCAGCCCTCATCGTCGACGCCTAAGTCAACGATCGTGTCTGTGACCTCTCCCTGCTTGGCGTCGAGGGCGAAGGACACGCCGACCTTGCCTTCCGGCGTGATCTTGCGGATCTTCGACGAGTTCGCGTCCGAGATGTAGACGTTGCCTTCGCCGTCCAAGGTCACGCCATCCAGGAGGCGCATGCCCGGTTGGTCCGCGGCGATCTTGAACGCCCACCGCGTCTGGTACGTACCGTCCGCGTTGAGGCGTTGGACCTGGCGGTTGCCGTAGTCGAGGACGTACACGTTGCCGGAGTCGTCTACGGTGACGACTCGCGGGTCGTTGAAGGTGCCGTGACCTTTGCCCCGTCCGCCGAACGAGGCCAGGAAGCGCCCGTCGTTGGTGAACCGCTGCACCAGGTGCGTCTCGCTGTCCAGCACGTACACCGTGTCGTCCGGCGCCACGGCGACCGAGGCCGGGTACAGGAACTCGCCGGGCTGCATGCCGTAGGTGCCGAACGAGAGCACTGGGCTGCCGTCGCTGGACAGCTTGTGGATCATGCGGTGGTTCTCCTGCCCCACCCGGTACTCGAAGATCGACGCGAAGAAGTCACCGCTGGAATCCACGGCGACCGACAGCGGGGCAGCTGAGAAGTCACGTTCGCCGGTACCCACGTCGCCGATCGAGGTGTGCAGGTTGCCCTCGGTGTCCAGGATCCTGAGCACGCCCTGCCTGGCGCTTACCGTGAGGATCAGGCGCGTTGGCAGGGAGGCGTCTTCCTCGGCGCCCAGCTCGACGCGGTCGAGGACGTCGAGCACCTCGTCCAGCGTGGGCCGCTCGTCAGGGTCCTTGGAGATCATCTTCATGACCAGCTGGTCCAGGGCCTTCGGCACCGTGAGCACGACCTGCCGCGGCGGTGGGGGCGTCTGGAAGATCTGCTGGTGGACGATGGCCTCGTAGCCGCCCTTGAACGCGGTCTGGCCGGTGAGCACCTCGTAGAACACCAGACCCAGCGAGTAGATGTCGCTGCGGTGATCGATCTTCAGGCCGCGCGCCTGCTCGGGCGACATGTAGACGGGGGTGCCCACGCGGGCACCGGTCATCGTCAGGCGCGAGAGCACCTTGCCGCCGGCGATGCCGAAGTCCATCAGCTTGACAGCCTCCGGCTGGAGCCTGGGCTCCCGGTCTTCCTTGATGCCGCCGCGCACGATCATCACGTTGGCGGGCTTGATGTCGCGATGGATGATGCCCGCCGAGTGGATGTGCTGGAGCGCCCGTACGACGCGCTTCATGATGTCCATGCCCAGCTCGGTGTCCAGCTCACCGGCCTCGATGTACCCCTCGAGGCTGCGGCCGTCGACGTACTCCATGACCATGTAGTGCTGCGCGCCTATCGCGCCGTGCTCGTACGTGCGCACGATGTTGACGTGGTTCAGCCGTTGAGCTACCTCGGCCTCGCGGTGGAAGCGCCTGATGAACTTGGCGTCTGCTACGAACTGCTCCATGGGGATCTTGAGGGCGACGACCTGCCCGTCCGTCTTGCGGCGCGCCCGGTAGACGCTTGCCATGCCGCCCGAGCCCACCTTCTCGAGGAGCTCGTAGCCCGGGATCTCCGACGTGTCGAAGCTCGAAGCCGCGGCGGACTTCGCCTTGGCCGCCGCCTTGGCACGCTTACCCTTGGGCGGAGCGATACGCGCACTCCGAACGACCTGGACTCCCGAGGGGACGATGAAGCCAAGCGCCAGCGCCGTCAGCACTAGCGGTGCCAGGCCTCGCTCCACGCCGCCGAGAGCGAGCGTCACGACGGTGAGGCCGGCCGCGATGGCGAGCAGCACCAGGGACAACCACGCCGGCGCCCGGAGGAGAACCGCCACGAGCGCCGCCGCCACGGCGAGCAGCACGATCGTCATTCGTCCACCTCCGCGATGATGAGCGTGATGTTGTCTGGCCCCCCGCGATCGTTGGCCAACGCAATGAGCGCCTCTACGGAGAGCTGACGGTTGCTCGACCGCCGCAGCTCGGCGTGGATCTCCTCCGGCGAGACCAGCCCATGCAGCCCGTCGGTCGAGATGACGAACACGTCACCCTTCTCGACCGTGATGTCTATGACGTCAGGCGCAACCTGTGGACGAGTCCCCAGCACCCTGGTGATGAGGTTACGCCACTCGTGGCTCTTGGCCTCGTCCTCGCTGATGAGGCCCTTCTCCAGCTGCTCCTCCACCCAGGAGTGGTCCTTGGTGAGTTGGTAGATCTTCTTGCCGCGCACGAGGTAGCAACGCGAGTCACCGACATGTCCTATGTACGCGTTGCGACGCCTGAGGGCCACGCATGTGAGCGTGGAGCCCATACCGCGGCGCCCTTGCTGCTTGATGGAAGCCGCGTAGACCCTGCGGTTCGCGAGCCTCACGGCCTTGTCTATCAGCTTGTCGATGCCTACGACGGGCTTGCCCGTGCGGATCTCCTCGACGTACCGGCTGAAGGACTCGTCGAGGACCTCCATCGCCAGCTTGCTGGCGACCTCGCCCGCTGCCGCGCCGCCCATCCCGTCCGCGACGGCCAGGAGCGTGATGTCCCCGCCGTCGATGGGGAACTGCCAGACCCGGTGGTAATCCTCGTTGAACGGTCGGACCCTACCGACGTCCGAGCCGTGGCCTACGTTCTGACCGAGCCGCACGCGCGCAGTCTACCGCGCGGGTCACGCACGGCGTCAGTTGAGTTCCACGCCTGTGACGGAGTCCACGGCCCTGCTGGCACCCGGCAGGAGACCGAACGCCGCCGCGACCAGACCGAGCGCCTCGTCAGTCGTCGCCGGCACGCGCTTGAAGCGTAGGTGCGCCACGTGCGAGCCCTCGAACACCACGCTGGGCGTGCTCACCACCTCGGCGGCAACGGCACGCATGTGCTCATGGGCGAGGGCCGTGCGGTTCTCGGGGTTGTCGAGATCTCGCCAGAAGCGTGGCGCGTGTAGACCGGCCGCCAGCGCCACGGACCCGACCGTCTCACGGTTCATGGGCCGCCCCTCGAAGTGGAACGCCCTCAGCAGGCCCATCCTGAACCTGTCGTGCGCGGCGGGTCCCTGGCAACGCGCCGCCACCGAAGCCAAGAACGGCAGCAGGCCTTTGCAGCCGCTGCCGTCCTCGGGATCGAGCGGGATGTTCCATATCTGCCACTGGAACCGCTCGGATCTCTTCTCGAGCCGCCATCTCGTGTCGTGGTCCAACTGGTAGACCGACACGTGGCGCCACTCCACATGTTGGGACGCTCCGGAGAGCGCGATGAGCTCCGCTAGGCGCCAGGAGTACGGGCACAGGTAGTCGAAGTACACGACGGCCCGTTCGGACATGGGCATATAACAACATTAGGGCCGCGGCCCGCCGGTATCAGGGGGAACTCATCACGTTCTCACGTGGCGGCGCGGCTTTCGCGCTGGGAGGCGCGCTGCCGGCACCTATGGCTTTCGCCCTGGGGCGCGCTGCCGGCACACATGTCTTTCTCGCAGGGATGCCACTACCAACGTCGCGCATAGCTGTTGCCGACGCCTACGTAACACGCCCGTCCCAGACGGCACTATCGTGCAAGTTCGGGCTTGCCCTATGCAGCAGGTTGATAGTGGCGTCCTGACCGAAAAGACCTATGGGGAGCCAACCTCTCGACCCCGCCACTTCGACCCCGCCACTTCGACCCAGCCCCCCGGACAGACCGGGACACGAGCCGCGACCCGGCTACGCTGGGAACATGAAGCAGCTCAAGTTCGAGATCGACAAGGAGACCATGCGGGGACGGCCGACGAACGGCGCGCTCATCGCTCACACAGCTGACGAGTTCCTGTTCGATTTCGTGCTGGTGATGCCCGGACAGCAGCCGGTGGTGTCTGCACGTCTGGTCACGAGCCCACGACATGCCAAGGCCCTGCTGAGGAGCCTGGAAGACAACATCAAACGGTTCGAAGCGCGCTACGGGCAGATCCCCGAGCCGAAGCGTCCGATCCAGCCCGGTCAGGTGGTGCCGGGCGCGGAGGACGAGGGTCCCAACTGACCGGCTACCCGCCGGTGAGGCGTTTCAGCTGGAAGCGGGCGCGGCCGATGTCCGCGGCCGACGCCACCGCCAGCACCAGCGTCATCTCACCGCCATGCACCGGCGCGAAGAGCAGCGGCTGGCCGTCGTCGTAGATCGCCGTCAGGTTGGGGGGAGCGTCGTCGGTCAGCAGGTCGGAGAACGCCTCGGACGCGGCCAGGGCGCTGGTGGCCGTGAGCTGCATCTGGTCTAACAGAGCCTGATCGTCGGAGTCGGCCGCCACGATGGCTCCCGCGCCGTCCACAAGAGCCGCCGCCACCACGCCGCGAACCTCGCGGGCCGCCCGTACCAGCGCCTCCTTGGATACTTCCTCTGTGGATTCCATCAGACCAACGCCCCGGTGAGCTCCCGTGCCAGCTCCTCGGCCTCCGACCTCACGTTCGTCAGGTCAGCGGAGGGGCCGGTAACGAACAGGCAGAACAGGTCGGGGTTGATGCGCCTCGCCAGATAGCCGCCCGTCTCACCCAACGCCACGAGCTCCGACACCGGCGAGCCCAGCTCGCGGCTCATGGCCCCGCTCGCCACGCCGAAGAGCGTGGTCACCTCGGCGACGATGTGCGCGAGCGTCTCGGGCTCGGGCGCGCCGGCCAGGACCGGGTCGTCGTCCTTGGCGGGATGACGCTCGATGAGCAGGCCGTCCATGCCGGCGACCGCGACCACGCGGCACCCTTCCACGTGCGCCCACGAGCGCGCGAGGATGTCCTCCAGGTCGGTCATCGCGCGGAATCTAGCACGGTACGCATCGCCTCTGGCGTGGCCCGGTTCATAAGTACCCCTCTGGTACAGTTGCGCCGATGAGCCAGCTACACGTGCGGGCTGAGCCCGGGTCCGTCGCGCCTGCCGTCCTGCTTCCCGGTGACCCAGACCGCGCCACGCTGATCGCCGAGAGCCTGCTCGACGCGCCTCGCCTCTACAACGAGCACCGGCACCTCCTGGGGTACACGGGGAGCTACCGAGGCCTCGACGTGAGCGTGCAGTCCACAGGGATGGGATGCCCGAGCCTGGCGATCGTCGTCGAAGAGGTCGTCCGCCTGGGCGCCAAGCAGCTGGTTCGCATCGGCACCTGCGGCGCGATCTCGCCCCACGTCGCCCCCGGCGACCTCGTCGTGGCGACGGCCAGCGTGTCCAACGAGGGCACCACGCGCCAGTACCTGAACGGCGACGGCTACGCGCCGGCAGCCGACTTCGCGGTTACCAGCGCCCTGCACTTCGCCGCGGTCAGGACCGGCAGGCGCACGCACACCGGCCTGATCCGCACGGACGACGCGTTCTACGCCGTCACGCCCGAGCACGTCCCCGCCATGGCGGAGCGTGGGGTGCTGGCGGTGGAGATGGAGGCCTCGGCGCTCTTCACGCTCGGCGCGCTGAGGGGCGTTCAGACAGGCTGCATCCTCGTGGCGAGCAACAACATCGGCGACGACCGCCTTCTCGAGGCGGACGCGTTGAGGGCAGCCGTGCTCGACATGGTGTCGGCCACGCTGGACGCGCTGTTGGAACTGAGCGACGAGTGAGCCTCGAGAGAAGCTCGGCGGCACTGGGAGAGGAAGACAGGACATGAAGGTAGCCGTGATTGGGGCCGGGACGATGGGCTCCGGCATCGCCCAAGCGTGCGCTCTGGCGGGTCACGAGGTCAGCCTCGTCGACCAGGAGCGGGCAGCCGTGGACCGCGGCGTGAGCGCCATGCAAGGCAGCCTGGAACGGATGGTGCGCAAGGGCACCGTCACGCAGCAGGGCGCTCGGTCCGCCACGAGCAGGATCTCGACCGGCACGGACCTCGGCGCCGTCGCCGCCGCCGAGGTCGTCATCGAAGCGGTCTACGAGTCGATAGAGGTCAAGAAGAGCGTGTGGGCCCAGGTCGGCAAGGCCGCGCCGGACGGCGCCCTGCTGGCGACCAACACCTCCAGCCTCTCCGTCACGCAGATCGCCGCGTTCAGCGGCCGCCCGGCCGAGTTCTGCGGCCTCCACTTCTTCAACCCCGTGGCGATGATGCCGCTGGTCGAGGTGGTGAAGGCGTTGCTCACGCCCGACCCTGTCGTGGCCAGGGCCCGCGAGTTCGTGGTCGGGCTCGGCAAGAAGCCCATCGTCTGCGCCGACAAGCCCGGCTTCATCGTCAACCGGCTACTCGTGCCCTACATCAACGACGCCGTGCATGCGCTCTCCGAGGGCGTTGCCAGCGCCGAGGAGATCGACGAGGCCATGAAGCTGGGCGCGAACATGCCCATCGGCCCGTTGGCGTTGGCCGACCTCGTCGGGCTCGACGTGGGGCTGGCGGCCGGCCAGGCGCTGTTCGAGGAGTTCGGCGACCCCAAGTTCCGCCCGGCACCGCTCATCAAGCAGATGGTGAGGGCTGGGATGCTCGGCCGCAAGACCGGCAAGGGCTTCTATGACTACGGAGGCGAGAGCTGATGGACGGGCGGGACGACTTGAACGGCGCCGAGGTCACCGAGGAGGAGCTCGCGGAAGAGCTGCCCGAGCTGCAGTACGTGCGCTTCGAGGTGGACGGTGACGTCGCGATCGTCACCGTCGACAGGCAACAGGCCCTCAACGCGCTGAACGAGGACGTGCTGGTAGAGCTGGCGTTGGCCTTCCAGATGGCCGAGGCCAACGTGGACGTCAAGGCCCTCGTCGTCACCGGCGCGGGCCGCGCCTTCGTGGCCGGGGCAGACATCACGGGCATCAACCAGGTGGAGGACGCCTTCAGCGCACGCGAGTTCTCCCTATTGGGTCAGGACGTATGCAACTCGCTGGCCGCCCTCCCCTTCCCCACCATCGCGGCCATCAACGGTTTCGCCTTGGGCGGCGGCCTCGAGCTCGCTTTGGCCGCTGACCTCAGGGTGGCAGCCACGCAGGCGAAGCTTGGTCTTCCCGAGGTCGGCCTCGGCATCATCCCGGGCTACGGCGGGACGCAGAGGCTGCCGCGGCTGATCGGCCAGGGCCGAGCCCTCGACCTGATCCTGACCGGACGGCACGTCAGCGCCGA
>DASVCK010000276.1:0-4038 GCA_036381675.1 Trueperaceae bacterium
TCCGTGAGCTCTGGCAGGCTCGCGACCCGCCGGCTGGACGGCAGGATGAGCAGCTCGAACGGCCACGTGGCCCAGAACGGGACCACCGCCAGCCAGTGCTGAGTGCGCGCCACCACCCGCTCGCCCCTCTCCACCTCGGCCGCGGCGTAGTCGAGCAGCAGCGGCGAGCCGTGTCGGGCGAGGTACCTGCCCTGCGTGCGCAGCTCGTGCTCCGCCTCCGTCGGTAGGGCGTCCAACGCCCACACCTGCCCGTGCGGATGCGGGTTGGAAGCGCCCATCGCGGCGCCCTTGTTCTCGAACACCTGGACCCAGCGGTACGCCCGGGACAGCACGGCGGTCTGTTCCGCCCACAGGTCGACGACGCCCCTCAGCGATCCCAGGTCGAGCTCGGCGAACGTGAGGTCATGGCGCGGCGAGAAGCACAGGACGCGGCACGTGCCGGCCGCTCGCGCGCTTCTGAACAGGTCATCGCCTTCCGGTGGCGCCGGCACGTCGGGCAGCAGAGCCGGGTAGTCATTGGTGAACACGTACGTCCCCTCGTAGCGTGGGTTCACGGCGCCGCCGGCGCGTTCGTTGCCGGGGCACAGGTAGCAGGACGGATCGTAGCTGGGCTTGCGCTCCGCAGCGATCCGCTCCACTTGCCCCTGCCAGGGTCGTTGTGTGCGTTGCGGCGACACCAGGACCCACTGGTCGCGCAGCGGGTCGTGACGCCTGTGCGGATGAAGGTGGGGATCGAAGGCGGCGGCAGAAGCGGGCGCCGAGCCGTTGCCCGGGCCGCTCACGACCTCTTCCTCCGTTCCGTGTCCTCGGGGCCGCGATAGCGCATGCGCAGGACCAGGTCCTGCGGGTAGTTCCCGAAACGCCGCCCGAACAGGTTGAGCCCGCCCACGTGGGTAGCGTCCTCCTTGACCCCGATCGTTACGTCGATGGTCTTGCCGGTGGCCAGCCTCAGATCGTCAAGCGAGGCTGACGTCCCGCGGACCCCGTCGATCCACGAGCCGTCCTCCGTGACGCGCCAGACCTTCAGCATGCCGTACTGGGAGTTGTGAGCCTCCCACCAATCCGGCGTGAGGCTGCCGCGCTGGCCGCCGAAGTCGGAGGGGCTCGTCCAGGTGCCAAGGTCGACGCCGTTGACGGACAGCGTGATGTCGGACGGCCAGTCGTCGTGGTGCAGGGGGGCCTCGCTGCAGACCTCGCAGCTGACCGTGAGGCTGACCAGCTCCGCGCGCGGCGGCAGGCGGTTGGGGAAGCGGTAGGTGAGATGGCCCTGATGGAACCAGATCAGCTGAGCGTGAACGCGGTCGGGATCGAAGAAGGCGCCAGGATCGTCGAGCATCCCGATGATGCCCAGCTCTCCCGCCAGCCCGCACGACGGCGTCGCCGAGCAGTCGACGTACGCGCCGATGGGCATGGCCACCTCGACGACCTCGCCGGCCGTGCGCACCTCGGCCGGCCCCGGCAGCCTGAGCACCACCCTGTCGTAGGCCCGCGTGCAGACCTTCTGGAGCCCGCGGCTGGCGGGCCGGTGCTCGGTCAGCAGCAGCCCCGCCTCCTCGAGCGCCCCGACGTGGAGGTTGGCGGTGGAGACAGGCAGGTCCAGCGCCCGCGCGATCTCGGTGACGTTGTGCAGGCGGTCGGCTAGCAGGGAGAGGATGCGCCTGCGCGGCGCCGAAGCCAGCGCTTTCAGCACCGTGTCCAGGCCCTCGTCGCCGCCTCCCTGTGTGACATCGAGGTTGAGCGTCCTCTGGCCGGCTGGGTCTTCCATCGCCTCGACCCCCTCTTGCACCCGAATGTTCCAGCAAAACCTAACATGAAATCCTACTCCTAGCGCGGCTTTTCCGAGTCAATCGCGGCGGTGTCGCTCTTATCCCGCCACGAAGTTGACACGGGCCGGTACCGCGCCTAGAGTTGAAGCTGATTTACAACAGGTTTAGTTGTAATGGTCGTTGGCGCGGAGGGTTACGTGAGCGGCGTGGTCACGGTCACCAGGTCCACGGGTGGTGCGGCGGACGGGCGAGATGCCCTGCCCGCGACCGACCCGCGCCTGCATCCGCGACCGGGCTTGACGCGTAGCGAGTGGGAGGCTCTCGACGGCGAGTGGTCGTTCGCCAGGAGCCGTGAAAAGGACCGTCCAGAGAACATGCCGGGCAGCATCGTCGTCCCGTTCGCGCCGGAGAGCCCGGCCTCGGGAGTCGGCGCGGTGTCCGAGGATCCCGTCGTCTGGTACCGGCGCACCTTGCGCCTCCCGGCCGAGTGGCGTGGGCGGCGCGTGCTGCTGCACTTCAACGCGGCCGACTGGGACACGACCGTGTGGGTGGCCGGGCATCAGGTGGTCAGGCACGAGGGTGGCTACACGCCCTTCCATGCGGACGTGACGGACCTGGTCCAGGACGGTCCGGCCGAGCTGGTGGTGCGCTGCGTCGACGATCCGCACGACATGGCGAAACCGCGCGGCAAACAGGACTGGCTGCCCGAGCCGCACAGCATCTGGTACCCGCGCACTACGGGCATCTGGCAGACCGTGTGGTGGGAGCCCGTCGCCGAAGTGAGGGTCGACGCCCTGGCGTTCACCGCCGATCTGGCGCAGTTCGCCCTCGACATGGACCTGAGGATCGCCGGAGTGGGGGCCAGCGCCGGGCGACCGGCGGACCGCCCACAAACCGCCGGGGACCTGACAGCCAGCGTGCGGCTCGAGTTGGCGGGCCAGGAGCTCGTGCACGACCGCATCGCCGCGCACGGTGACCTGGTCAGGCGCCGTTTCCACCTGCCCGACCCCGGCATAGATGACGCCAGGGCGCGCTACCTCTGGACCCCGGAGACCCCCAGCCTGATCGACGTGACCATCACCCTGGAGCAGGGCGGCAAGACCGTCGACGAGGTGCATGCCCGCACGGCGCTGCGCACGGTCGAGGCGAGGTCGGGCAGGCTTCTGCTCAACGGGCGGCCGTACCGGCCGCGAATGGCGCTCGACCAGGGCTACTGGGAGCGGACGCACCTGACGCCCCCCGACACGTGGGCGCTGGAGCGGGACGTGAGGCTCGCGAAGGAGCTGGGCTTCAACGGTGTGCGCAAGCACCAGAAGCTCGAGGACCCCCGCTTCTACGCCTGGGCCGACCACCTGGGCCTGCTGGTGTGGGCCGAGCTGCCCAGCGCTTACGCTTTCGACCCGGTCGCAGCCGAGCGCCTCACGCGGACCTGGCTGGAAGCCGTCAGGGTCGCTGCGCCTCACCCGAGCGTCGTGGCATGGGTGCCGTTCAACGAGAGCTGGGGCGTGCCGGACCTGCCTACCTCCGCTGCCCAGCGGGCGCTCGTGAGCGGGCTCGCTGACCTGACGAGGGCCCTTGACCCTACGCGACCGGTCGTCGGCAACGACGGCTGGGAGATGCTCGCCACCGACCTGGTCAACGTGCACGACTACGAGCGGGACCCCGAGGCCCTGGGGCAGCGGTACGCCACTCCCGAGGCCGTGGGATCTGCTCTGCGCACCCACCGTCCCGGTGGCAGGGAGCTGATGCTCGAAAGGTCACTGCCGGGCGATCGGCCCGTCCTGCTCACGGAGTTCGGCGGCGTGCGTGTCGCGGACGGCGAGCCCGGCTGGGGTTACGACGCCGTGGCCAGCGGGGAAGAGCTCCTCGACCGCTACCGCGCGTTGATGCGCGCGGTGCACGGCTCGAGCCTGGCCGGCTTCTGCTACACGCAGCTCACGGACACTTTCCAGGAGCGAAACGGGCTCCTGACGATGGACAGGACACCTAAGGCGGACCTCGCGAGCCTGGCTCGCGCGACCCGAGGTGAGCCAGACGGGGACGATCCGCCCCGTGAACGCGGGCACCGATCGCGGCCGACAGACGCGGCCGGCGAGGAGGAGGACGTATGAGACGGTTGATAACGATGAGGATCCTGCTGATCGGCATGGCGTTGGCGCTGGGCGGGACGGCGAGCCCGGCTGGGGTTACGACGCCGTGGCCAGCGGGGAAGAGCTCCTCGACCGCTACCGCGCGTTGATGCGCGCGGTGCACGGCTCGAGCCTGGCCGGCT
>DASVCK010000277.1:0-6267 GCA_036381675.1 Trueperaceae bacterium
ATAATGCCGTCGACGCCATGCTCGTGACCGATCCCATCGTCCAAGTGACCGACCTGACCAAGCGCTACGCTCCCCACGCGCCGCCTGCGGTCGATCGGCTGGACCTGTCCGTCCAAAGGGGCGAGGTGCTGTGCCTCCTCGGGCCCTCGGGTTGCGGGAAGACCACGTTGCTCAGGCTCATCGCCGGGTTCGAGAGCCCGGACGCCGGCAGCGTCCAGGTCGCCGGCAAGGTGGTGGCCTCCAGCACCGTGATGGTCAGGCCGGAGCATAGGCGCATCGGGTTCGTGTTCCAGGACTTCGCGCTGTTCCCGCACCTCACCGTGCTGGACAACGTCGCTTTCGGGCTCAAGGGCTCGCGCGAGGAGAAACGCGCCCGGGCTGCCGAGGTCCTGGCGCTGGTCGGGCTCACGGTGTTCGACTCCCGGTTCCCGCATCAGTTGTCCGGGGGACAGCAGCAGAGGGTCGCCCTGGCCCGGGCCGTGGCGCCGCAGCCGCACATACTCCTGCTCGATGAGCCTTTCAGCAACCTGGACGCCTCGCTGAGGGGCAGCACCAGGGACGAGGTCCGCTCCATCCTGGCGCGCAGCGGCATCACGGCCGTGATGGTCACCCACGACCAGGAGGAGGCCCTGTCGTTCGGTGACCGCGTGGCGGTCATGCGGGACGGCCGGCTCGAGCAGGTGGGCACGCCGGAGGAGGTCTACTTCCATCCCCAGACTGCCTTCGTCGCCAGTTTCCTGGGCCGCACCAACCTGCTGCGTGGCAGCGCCTCCGGGCGCTGCGCCAACACGAGCGTCGGGAACGTGCCCCTCGCGGCCAACGCCGACGGCAGGGTGATCATCTCGCTCCGGCCCGACCACCTCGAGCTCCTGCCCCTCGCGGGCGGCCTCTCACGCATGCCAGCTGTCGCCGGGAACGGCTCCGCCGACTTCGAGCCGGCCAGGGCCACGGTCGTGCGCCGCGAGTTCAAGGGCCACGTCGTCACCTACGAGGCGGTCCTGCGCGCCGCTTCGCAACCTGGCACCGAACCCGCCGCTCCCGAGGAGCGCCTGATCGTTTTCGCTTCGCCTGAGAGTCGACTGCAGGTGGGTGACGAGGCCTGGGTGCGGGTGACGGGCACCGGCGTGACGCTGTCGTCAGGCCGCGAGCCTCAGCCCGAGCGTCTGCCCTCGTAGGCCAGCAGCAGCCCGACGAAGAGGGCGGAGAACACGACTATCGCCATCGCATAGGGCGCCGCGGCCGCCATCATGGCCTCGTTCGTGAGCCCGAACACCCGTACCGCCAGGTTCCTGTAGCCGCTGGGCGCCAGGAGGTAGGTCATGGGCAGCTCCTTCATGACGGCCATCAGGGCGAGCGCACCACCCGCGAGCACGTTGCGGTAGATGGACGGCATGACGGTCTGGGCGAAGGCCATGAACCGGCCGCGTCCGAGGGACCTGGCCGTCTCCTCCACGCGCGGGTTCACCTGCAGCAGCCCGCTGCGCACCGGACCGATCGACAGGGCCAGGTAGCTGATCACGTAAGCGAAGATGAGCAGCGGGAACGTCTGGTAGACGGCGGGCGTGAAGCGCACCGCGAACATCACCAGAGCGAGGGCCAGCGCCACGGGCGGCACGGCGTACCCCAGGTAAACGAGACGCTCGAGCAGCTTGCCGCCCAGCCAGCGCGATCTCAGGCCGGCGACCGCTACGGGCACGGCCAGACAGGCGGTGAGGACAGCCGCGGGCACCGCGAGCATCGCCGTGCCGAGGAACGTGCTGACGACCTCGCGCAGTTGAGAGAGCCCGGGCGGGACCAGGGCCATCCAACCCACCAGTGTCACGACCGGCAAGCCCACGGCTGCACCCAGGGTGAGGACCACGAAGAGGTATGCCGCCCAGCGCCAGCGTCCGAGTCGGTCCGGCGCGGCCGCGCGGCGGACACCGCGTCCCACCCTGGCGTAGCGGCGCCGGCCCAGCAGCCTCAGCTCCAACGCCACGAGAGCCGTCGTGATGACCAGCAGCATCAGGGACAGCAGGGCGGCGTTGCTGCGGTCGAAAGCCGATGTGTACTGCGTGTAGATCGCCAGGCTGAAGGTCTCGAAACGCATGAGCGCGACGGCCCCGAAGTCACCCAGTACGTACAGAGCCACCACTAGCCAGCCGGCCAGGAGCGCCGGCCGGAGCTGCGGCAACACCACGCGCCACATCACCTGATGGGGCCGGTGCCCGAGACACCTGGCGCTCTCTTCCAGGCTCGTGTCGAGACCAAGGAGGGCGCTCCTGACGTTCAGGAAGATGTACGGGAAGGTGTACAGGGTCAGGGCGGTCGCAGCACCCCACAGCCCGCTGGGACGCGGCAGCAGCACGTCGAAGAGACGCATCGCGACGCCCTGGTAGCCGCCCAACCCCAGGAGGGCGTACGCCATGACGTAGCCGGGCACCGCCAGCGGCGTGACGGCCAGCCAGGTGATGAGCCTGCGCCCGCGCAGGTCGGTGCGGGTCACCAGCCAGGCGAGCGGCACCGCGATGAGCGTCCCGCCGACAAGCACCAGACCCGCGAGGGAAGCGGTGTTTCCCAGGAGCCGCAGGTTGCGGTGGCGCAGCGCCAACTCGACGAACGTGGGCACGTCAAGCTCCAGCGCCCTCACGACCAGGTACACCAGCGGCAACAACGTCGCCGCCCCGACCAGGACGGCCGGGACGACTACGTACCAGGGCGATCGCGCGGTCCGGGCCCGCGGCGTCAGCAGCGCGGTGAGGCTCAGAGCAGGCCCACCTCACGCAGCAGCCGCAGCGTGCCCTCGAGGTCGTCGATGGCCCCCAGATCGACCTCCGGCGCGGCCGCCGTGGCCTCGGCGTTGCTGGCCAGGGACGGGTGGGGTGCGACCGTCGTCGTGATGGGGTACTCGTGGTTGTCGTTGGTGAAGAACTGCTGTGCCTCGTCGGAGAGCAGGAACGCGATGAAACGGTGCATGAGCTCCGGCGCATCGGAGGTCTTCACGACGCCGACGCCGGTGACGTTCGCGAGGTTGCCTATGTCGCCGTCAGCGAAGAACGTCTGGGCCACCGGGAAGCTCGGCTCTTCGGCGAGGCGCCTGAGGAGGTAGTAGTTGTTGACGAGCCCGAAATCCACCTCGCCCGACGCCACGGCGTCCAGCTGGGAGTTGTTGTTGGGGTACGCCTTGGCGCCGTTCGCGATCATCCCGCGCAGCCACTCCTCGGCCACGTCCTCGCCGTGCGTGACCCGCAGTGCGGTCACGAAGGACTGGAACGAGCCGTTGGTGGGGGCCCAGGCGACGCGTCCTTGGTAACGCTCGTCCGTCAGGTCCAGGACGCTGGCGGGCAGCTCGGCCGCGTCCACCCTGTCGGTGGAGTAGATGAGCGTCCTGTTCCTGGCGCTCACCGGGACCCAGAGGTTCTCGGGCACGCGCTGCTTCTCGGCGATGGTCGCGAACAGCTCGTCCGGGACGGGGCTCAACGCATCGGCCTTGGCCAGCGTGCCCAACGCGCCTGCGTCCTGTGCCCAGAAGCCGTCCGCGGGGCTCGCGGCGCCCTCCTCCGAGATGAGGACGGCCAGCTCGGCGGTGCTGCCGTAACGCACCGAGACGTCGATGCCCGTCTCCTGCTCGAAACGCTCGATGATAGGACCGGCCAGGGCCTCACCACGGCCCACGTAGAGGGTCAGGGTTTGCGCTGTAGCGGTCGCGAAGAGCGTGGCAGCCACCAGCGCCACGGTCAGCTTGAAGGGTCGCATCCTCGGCTCACTTTCACGGGCGCCAGAGCGGTAGTAATCGGCTCCACAGGCGGCCCGGCTGGGTATCTGGAGCCAATCCCTAGTAGACCACTATGGATTGACAGCGGAAGGTTACACAGACACCTTCCCGAACGTCAAGCGACCGATGACGCGGGTCACGAAGCGCGCGGATGAGGCATGAGGTCGACAAGCGGCCTGCTCTCGCACCAGGCCGCCACGAGGCTCCGCCCAGCTATCTCAGCGCCGGCACGCAGCCGACGATGGTCTCGCCTAGTGCCCGGCCGGGGCGTTCACCGGACCGTCGTAGATCTCCGGGTTCGGATCGCCATGGACGACCAGCGTGCCGGACAGGCCACGCTCGGCCCTCGACAGCGCGTGGTCGACGAGCACGTAATTGCCAGGGACCTCGACCCTGAACTCCACCATGACCGTGCCGCCCGCCGGCACCTGGGTGACGTGGATGTCCCGCAGAGGCTCCGTCGTCAGGCTGCCCTCGTGGTAGACGCGGTCGAAGATCTCGCCGATGACGTGGAAGCTGCTTATCTTGTTGGGCCCTCCCACGCCGAAGTAGATCCGCACCGTCTCGCCGACGTTCGCCTCGAGCGGCTGGTCGTTGAGCGCGTTCACGGCGCCGTTGAACACGTAGTACTCGGGATGCTCGTTGAGGAGCTTCGTGACGCTGAACGCCTGATGCCCGGGCACGCCGAAGACGTCGGCCGTGTAGAGCTCGCCCTGCATCACGTAGAACTCGCGGTCCACCGGCGGGAGGCCGCCCTCGGGCTCTACCAGGATCATCCCGTACATGCCGTTGGCGATGTGGTGCGCGACCATGGGCGTCGCGCAGTGGTAGATGTACAGACCCGGGTTGATCGCCTTGAACGAGAAGCCGGTCCGGTCACCGGGCAGCGTCTGCGTGGAGACGGCGCCGCCGCCAGGCCCGGTCACCGCGTGGAGGTCCACCGAGTGGATGAAGTTGCTGTCCGCGGGGTTCTCCAGTACCACGTCAACCGTGTCACCGAGCTTCACGCGGATGAACGGGCCCGGCACCTGGTTGTTGAAGGTCCAGTACCGGTACGTGGTCCCGTCTGCCAGGTAGGCGTCCCTCTCGATCGTCTCCAGCACGACCTCGTGGCGCACAGGTCCGGCACCGGGATCGGGGGGCGGCGGCACGTCGGCGGCCGGTCTCGAGATGCTGGGAAGGTCCCGCTCCGTCTGAGCTTGGGCATCGCCGACGACGAAGGCCCCCTCCATGCCGGCCTGCCTGTGTCCGGGGACCGTGCACCAGTACGAGAACTCGCCCTCTTGGTCTGCCCTGAAGACGATGCCGACGCTGGCGCCCCGCTGGCTGACGGGGGGCGAGTCGGCGCCGGCGAACCCCTCCACGAAGATGTCGTGCTCGACGTTGTCGCCGTTGATGAGGGTGATCTGCACGACCTGACCGGGACGCGCCGTGAGTGTCGGGTTGGCCATGCCGTCTATGGCGCCACCCACGCCGATGAAGGCCATGCGACCATCGAGCAGGCCCGTGGTGAGGGTGTAGCTCACGTCGGGCAGGTACTCGGCCGGAGGCAGCGCCGGTTGCGCGCCGTCCTGCGCCAGAGCGAGGCTGGAGAAGATCAGAGATGAGACGAGCAGCAGGGCTCGCGACTGGGCCTGTCCGGGAACACGCATCCGGCTCTCCTTCCGAGGTCGTCCTAGGGTCGATGTGGCCACAGTATGGGCGACGCGTGAGTCTCTCATGTCCTGCACGGCCCCGTCGGGCACCCGGCCATCACTGGCTCTCCGTCAAGGACTCGAACAGCAGCAGCAACGCCAGCGCTTCTGCGGGCTCCAGCACGTGCTCCTGGCCCAGGGACGATAATGCCGGATCGTGCGCGCCGAGCGACCGCGCCAGGCCCCGTAGGCCGGCCATGATCCCTGGTCTCCGCCCGTTTGACCGGGCCACGCCGGGCTCCGACGAAGAGATGCCCTCGTCGGGCCGCGGTGCTTGCGGCAGGCCGCCGAGCGTAGCCGAACGCAGCCACCGGCGTCTCGCCACGCACCAGCGCCCAGTCCGAGGCGGTGACGCCAAGTAGCCAGCCCATGCCGGCCTTGCGAGCATCGACGACGTGAAGCGGCATGGGGTCGCACGAGCGCTCCAGCGTCAGGAGGCGCCTGGCGAACGGGTTGAGGAGCTTGGGCCTTACGCGTTGCGAGAAGGTGGTGGTCTGGCCGCTCCCCTCTTCCGAGAGGCGCCAGCTCGTCGGCATGACCTTGCGGTTGGGCTCGCAGCGCCAGAGGATCCCGTCGTCCAATGCCCGGATCTCGAGGCGGGCGAGCGCGGCCTTCCCGCGGACCTCGGCAGTAGCGCGCCGCAGGCCGGCTCGGTCGTCCCACAGTTCGGCCAGGTGGCCGACCGCCACCTTCCGGTAGACGGCCCCGCCATCCACAGCTACGGCCCTGCCGGGCGACCCTGTCCCCTCGCCTGTAGGCACACGACAAGTCTATGTGTCGCGAGGTCACATGGCGGCCTAGCCCTTCGCTGCGCTCTCC
>DASVCK010000278.1:0-4477 GCA_036381675.1 Trueperaceae bacterium
GACGCCTATGCCTACAGGGGCGCGGGCGCCACCCTGCCTACCCTCGGCGAGGTCCTCGGCGCCTTCCCAGAGACGGCCGTGAACGTCGAGATCAAGCAGGACGACGTGGGCGTGGCGGAGCGCCTGTGTGAGTACCTGGTCCAGGCAGGAGCGACCGAGCGCGTCATGGTGGGCTCCTTCCACGGACGACCCTTGAGCGCGTTCAGGCAGGCGTGTCCAACTGTGGCGACCTCGGCATCTCAGAACGAGGTCGCGTTCTTCGTGGCCCTCGAGAAGCTGCGGCTGACGGCCGTGCTAACGCCGCCTTACGACGCCATGCAGGTGCCCATGAGCTTCTCCGGCATCACCGTGGTCACGCCTCACTTCGTGGAGGCGGCGCATGCCCGCGGCGTCGACGTGCACGTGTGGACGATCAACGACGAGCAGACGATGCGAGCGCTGGTCGACATGGGTGTTGACGGCATCATCACGGACAGGCCCGACCGCGCGCTCGCGGTGCTGGGCCGGGAGTACGACGCGTCGTTGGTGCCGGACTTCGTGACGCGCTGACGTACGGCCGTGGACACCGTTGGCCGCTATTCGTGGGTCGGTCTCCAGGGTCCCTGAAGACGAGCCCGCCGGCAATAGGCGCTAGGTCGCGGCCGGCTCGGCCCTCTCCGCCCTGACCTGCACCCGTCTCCTGAACAGGTTGATCCCCAGCACGCTCAGCATCACCGCCATGCCGATGACCTCGTGCGTGAAGGACGGGTAGAAGATCAGGATGAGGCCCACGGCGGCCAGGATGCGCGAGTACCAGGCCATGCGCGTGAACAGGTAGCCTTCCAGCGCGGCGGCGAACGCTCCGAGAGCGACGAAGCCGACGAGGATCGTCCAAAGGTAGTACCAGGTGTCGCCGCCGTAGATCAGCTCCGGGTTGTACACCATGAAGAGCGGGATCAGGTACAGGCCCTTGGCCATCTTCCAGGCCTGGAACGCCGTGCGCATGGGATCTGCACGCGCGATGCCCGCCCCCGCGAACGCCGCCAACGCGACCGGAGGCGTGACGTTGGAGTCCTGCGAGTACCAGAAGATGACCAGGTGTGCGATGAGCAGAGGGATGCCGAACTCGTTCTGCAGCAGCGGCGCGGCGAGCACGGCCAGGACGATGTAGCTCGCCGTCACGGGCAGGCCCATGCCGAGAACCAGGCTGGCCAGGATGATCAGCACGATGGCGATAAGAAGGTTGCCGCCCGAGAACGCCAGCATCAGGGCCGAGAACTTCAGGCCCAGCCCGGTCAACGTGATGATGCCCACCACGATGCCTGCCACGGCGCACGCCACGCTCACGGGCACGGCGTTGAGCGCCCCCACCCTGAACGCGTCGACGAAGCCCCTGAATCCGAGGATCGCGTCCTGCGAGGCCGTCTGCCCTTGTTCGGCGGTCGCAAGCACGGTGCCGTCCTGGCTGCGTGGCGGGGCCGGCTTGAGCCAGAACCGCCTCACTGCCCAGCGCAGCGCAGCCACGCCCAGGATCGTCACGATAGCGATGAAGCCCACGCGGTTGGGCGAGACGTTGATCATGAGGAAGTAGATGAGCACGGCCAGCGGTACGAGGTAGTACCACCCTTCCCGCAGGACGTCCCGCACGCGCGGCAGCTCCGACCGCGGGATGCCGCGCATGCCGCGCTTCAGGGCTATCAGGTCGACGAAGAGGTAGACGGTGGCGAAGTACATGATCGCGGGAAGGATCGAGATGCGGACGATCTCGGCGTACGGGACCCCGGTGTACTCGGCCATGAGGAAGGCGCCGGCGCCCATGACCGGTGGCAGGATCTGGCCACCCGTGGACGCCGCCGCCTCCACGCCGCCCGCCTCCTCCGGCCGGTAGCCGAGGCGTTTCATCAGCGGTATCGAGAAGGCGCCCGTCGTCACGACGTTGGCGATGGCGCTGCCAGACACGGATCCCATGAAGCCGGAGGCGACGACGGCGGCCTTGGCCGGACCGCCGCGCTGCCTGCCGGCGACCGCGTAAGCCATGTCCATGAACGTCTTGCCGGCGCCGGTCGACTCCAAGAAGGCGCCGAACAGGATGAACGTGAACACCACCGTGGCCGCCACGCCCAAAGGCAGACCGAGGATCCCCTCCTGGCCCAGGTAGAGGTGTCCGATGATGCGGTCGAAGGAGTAGCCGCGATGTGCGAGGATGCCGGGCAGCAGCTCCCCCAGCCAGGGCAGCGCGCCGCGCGGGCCGGCCATGGCGTAGAGGAGCGCCACCATCGCGACGAGCGTTATCGACCAGCCGATCGTGCGCCGAGCCGCCTCCAGCACGACCACGACGGCGATGACGCCGGCCACGATGTCGCGCTGGATGAAGAAACCCGACCGCCCGATGATGCCGTTGAGGTCGACTAGCAGGTACAGCCCGATGTAGGCAGAGGCGGCGATGAAGAACCCGTCCACCGCCCAGTCGAGCGCCTGCCGCTCGCGCTTCCTGAACGGGAACGCCAGGAACGTGATGACCAGCACGACCATGAGGTGGAAGCCGCGCTGGATGAAGAGGTTGAAGGGGCGGAAGCCTGCCGTGTACAGCTGGAACGCACCCAGCGCCACGGCCAGCAGCGTGACCAGCAGCGCCACCCAGGCCAGCATCGGTACTCCGCGGTGCTCGACGGCGTCGGGGTTCGCTCGGGTCGGAGTTCCGTCGGTCACCTGTAGATCACCTCGATGCGGGCGTGCTCACCCGCGTGGCCGGGGGTGAGGGCGAAGCGCCGGTCCCCCACGACGAGGACGGTGGGAGCGCGCTCCGAGCCGATGATGACGTTGTGGACGTTGCCATACAGAGGCAGGTCCAAGTCCGAGAGCTGGTACCTCCCGTCGGGTAGCTGGATCATGCTGCCCCGTCCCGCGTAGCCGCCCAAACCGGCGATGTCCAGGTACGGCGAGACCTGCCCGGTCACGTACATGACGCCGTCCCTGTAAGCGAACCGGTCGAGGACGGTCACCTGTGCGACCGAATGGCGCCACTCGATGGTCCAGGTCAGGGAGCCCGGCAGCGGGACGTCTACCAGCACCTCGCCGGCGCTCGT
Organism: Trueperaceae bacterium; assembly: GCA_036381675.1. GTDB lineage: Bacteria > Deinococcota > Deinococci > Deinococcales > Trueperaceae > DASRWD01. The sequence goes on from DASVCK010000278.1 coordinate 3,066, forward strand.
CGTCACCAGCAGGTGCGGCTCTGGTCCTCCGGCCGCGAGGGCCCAGGTGGAAGTGCCCAGGCCCAGGCATGCCACGGCGAGGAACGCGCAGAGCCGCGCGCACCCGGATGACATCCTGCCAGGCGCGCGCGGCGACATCTTGAGGTGCCTGTTTACTGCCCGAGGCTAGTCGGCGCGGAGACGGTCGGGCACCTCGAGCCCGATCTCCTCGTAGTACCGGATGGCGCCCGGGTGGAGCGGGATCGGCGAGTCGAGCGCCGTCTCGGGAACCGTCTCGTTCGCGGAGGGGTGGATCGCGCGCACGACGTCGATGTGCTCGAACAGCGCCTTGGTGAACTGGTAGGCCAGCTCTTCGTCCATCTCGGCCGCCACGATGAGCAGGTTGGGCGTGCCTATCGACGGCGTCTCTGCGATGCCGCGGTAACTATCGGCCGGGAACGTGTAGCGGATCAGCGTGGGGTCGGCCGCGTGGATCTGCTCGTACTCCTCGTCGGAGATGGGTACGAGCCTGATCTCGTGCGTCTCGGCCAGGCTCATGACCGCGCCGGTGGGCAGGCCGCCCGACCAGAACCCGGCGTCGATGGCGCCGTCCCGCAGCGCGTCGGCGGTCTCGTTCGCTCCCAGCCGCTGCACGGTGAAGTCGTCGTAGGTGATGCCTACTGCCTCGAGGATCGTCTGGGCCGAGACCTCGGTGCCGGAGCCAGGTGCTCCCACGGAGACGCGCTTCCCGACCAGGTCCTGCAAGCTGTTGATGCCTGAGTCCGCGCGCGTGATCACGTGCACGGCGTTGGTGTAAGCGACCGTGATGGCCCGGAGGTTCGGCAGCTGAGGCAGCGTGCCGCCCTCACCGAAGTCTCCGGTTCCCTCGTACGCTGCGAGCACCGTGTCCGCCAACGCGAGAGCCAGGTCGGCGTCGCCGCGGGAGATGAAGGCCACGTTGTCGACCGAGGCGTTCGTCGCTTCGACGGTGGCGGTGTAACCGTCGACGAACTGGTCGATAACCTGCGCGTAGCCCCCCCCAGTCGGGTAGTACACGCCGCCCGTCCCCCCGGTGGCGATCGAGAGCGGGATCTGGGCGAATGCGGTGCCGAGAGCGAGTGCGGCGAGTGCGCCGAACGTCCGTAGTGCGGTACGCATGCGTTTCCTCCCTTGGTCTGTTTTGAGCGAAGGTAGCACATGGCCCCGGGGCTAGACTCACCGGATGCTGAAGAGCGTGAGAGTCCTGGACCTGAGCCGGGTTCTCGCTGGCCCGTACTGCACCCAGCTGTTGGCGGACATGGGCGCAGACGTGATCAAGGTCGAGTCGCCAGCCGGCGACGACACACGCCGGTGGGGCCCGCCGTACGTGGGCGGGGAGTCCGGTTACTACCTCTCGGTCAACAGGGGCAAACGGAGCCTGGCCGTGGACCTCA
>DASVCK010000279.1:0-3879 GCA_036381675.1 Trueperaceae bacterium
AGGAGATCCTGTCCAGCACGGCGGGATCGGCGGTCGCCTCGCGCGCCAGCACGTCGGCGTCGACGACTGCGGCACCGCGCTGACGCAGCAGGCGCGCGACCGTCGATTTGCCCGACCCGATGCTGCCAGTGAGTCCCACGCGCAACGGGCGCCTCTCGGCACGTCCCTTCGTCACGGCATCATCATCGCTCACCCCGACCAGTAGGCGTGGGGGGTGCCGTGCGCGACGCCCTGCTCGGGCGCGAGGCCGCCGATCTCGACTGGCTCGTGAGCGACCCGAAGGCGGCCTGCGAGGCCGCGGCGTCCGCGGACGGCGGCACGTGTTTCCCTCTCGATGAGGAGCGCGGTCATTGGCGGGCGATCGGCGGCGTCTCCGGCAGGACGCACGACTTCGTGCCTCTGAGCGGCACCGTCGAGGGTGACCTGAGGCGCCGGGATCTCACGATCAACGCCATGGGCCTCACGGCGTCGGGTGAGCTGCTCGATCCGACAGGCGGCGCCGATGACCTGAAGGAACGCGTCATCAAGGTGACCTCGGAGGCCGCGCTCCGGTCGGACCCCATCCGGCCTCTGCGGGCGGTGAGGTTCGCGGCCGCGCTCGGGTTCAGACTGGACCCCGACACGGCTACTGTCGTGCGCGAGTTGGCGGCAGAACAGCGGGCCGGCAGCGCCAGGGTGCCCGCGCCGGAGCGCGTGCGGGACGAGCTGGCACGCCTCCTCTACGGCCGTCCTGCCGCGGCGCTGGCCCTCGCCCAAGACCTGGGGCTGCTCGAGACGTTCCTGCCAGAGCTGTCGGCCTGCGCCGCTGTGCCTCAGGGCCCGCTGCATCACCTGGACGTCTTCGACCACTCGCTGGAGGCGCTGCGGGTCCTCCTAGAGGCTTTCCCGGACAGCGGCACCGCCCTGAGGCTGGCCACCCTGCTTCACGACGTCGGCAAACCCGCCACGCTGGCCGGCGGTCCGTTAGGGCGACCCACCTTCCACGGGCACGATGCGGTAGGCGCTCATCTGACAGCGCGGGCTCTGAGACGGCTGCGCTTCGACTCGGGCACCCTCAAGCGCGCCAGCGCGTTGGTGAGGCGTCACATGCTGCCGTTGCCACGGGACGAGCGGGGCGCCAGGCGCTTCGCACATCGCTACGGCGACCTGCTGCCCGACCTGCTGCGCCTGATGATCGCCGACCGCGAGGCCGCGCGCGGTCGGGCCGCCGGCCCGAGCGGTCGCACACGCTATCGGCTCGCTGTGAGCCGCGTGCTCGCCGTGCTGGAAGAGAAACCCGCCGCGGCGCCGTTGCTCACCGGCGATGACGTGATGGACTTGCTCGGCCTTGAAGAGGGTCCGCTCGTCGGCCAGGCGTTGAGGCTGGTGGCGGAAGCGCGGGCCGTGGGGGACGTGCATGACCGCGAAGGGGCCGAGAGCCTGCTGCGACGCTACGCGGCTGCCAACGGCTGGCCCACCGAGGATCAGTTGGGGGCCTGACCGCCCAGCTTCCCCATCAGGCTGGCCATCTCGAGCGCCGCCACCGCGGCCTCGGCGCCCTTGTGGCCGGCCTTGCCGCCGACGCGGTCGAGGGCCTGCTCCATCGTGTCCGTGGTGAGGACGCCGAAGATCACAGGCACACCCGTATCGAGTGCTGCCCTGGTGACGCCGCTGGTCACCGCTTGGCAGACGTGGTCGTAGTGGGAGGTCTCGCCCCGGACGACGGCGCCCAGCGTCACCACCGCGCCGTAGGTGCCCGTGGCGGCGAGGCGCTGGGCCACCACCGGGATCTCCACGGCTCCCGGGACCCAGGCGACGTCCACGGCGTCCTCGAGTACACCGTGGCGGGCGAACGCATCGAGGGCGCCGGAGAGCAGCCGCTCCGTGACCAGCGAGTTGAAGCGCGAGACCACGATCGCGAAACGAGTCGCAGCTCCCGTCACCTCTCCGACGTACGTTGCCATCTTGGCCGCCTAGGGCAGGATCACGTCGAGGACGATGTCTTCGACGCTTCTGACGATGGCGTACTCGGCGCGCTCCTGCGGGAACCTGACGGTGAACACGTTCCAGCCGGGCTGAAGCTGGAGCTCCACGCCGCTGCCGCTGAGGGTGGCCGCCTGGTCGACGTACAGCAGGGTGAAGAAGCCGACGGGGTCCTCGAGCTGGGCGACGCCGATGAACCACTTGTCCTGTACGCGGTCGAAGACGCCGTTGTCGTTCTCGTCCAGGTACATGTTGAAGCGGCCGACGGCGACGTTCACGCCCTCCGGCGAAACGCGGTACTCGTTCTGCAGGCCCGGGAGGATGATCCCGCCGCTGCGGAAGGGCCGCATCTCGGCCGCGGGGACCTCTTCAGGCGAGACGGTGAACGTGCCCCCAACGGGCTCGACGCTGGCGACCTCGAGGCCCCAGACGTTGTCGGCGTCCACGACGTGGATGGCCACGCGCGTGCCTTCGGCGAGCGGCTCTTCGCTCATCACGATGCCTGAGAGGGGGGCTGTCGACTGGGCCGCAGCGGCACCGGCGAACGCCAGCGCCACGGCTAGCAAGACTCGTCTCATGGCAGTCTCCAAGTCAGGCAAGGGTATCACGGGCCCTTTCCTGTACGATATTCGCGCTCCTAAGGGAACCTTCACCTACTCCGGCCTCGCGGTGCGCGGGCGCCCGCCGGGCCTGCGTGAGCGGTTCCGAGCGATGCTAGCAGACGAGTCGTGAGCCGAGCATGTGCGCTGGGCACCCGGCCGCACACCCTCTTCACTCGCCGTAGCCGTCTGGGTGGGTGCTGTGCCACTCCCAGGCGGAGGCCACGATCTCCGTCAGGTCCGTCCTGCGCGGCGCCCAGCCCAGCTGGGCCCCTGCCTTCCTCGCGTCAGCGACGAGCACGGGAGGGTCGCCATGGCGCCGGTCCGTCTCCTCTACCTCGAAGTGGACACCGGTCACCTCACGGCACACGTCCATGACCTGCCTGACGGAGAAGCCTGCGCCGCTGCCGAGGTTGTAGGCGGCACCCGAGCCCGCTCGCACGGCCTCGAGAGCCAGCACGTGGGCGTCGGCCAGGTCCGCCACGTGAACGTAGTCGCGGATGGCCGTGCCGTCCGGTGTGGGGTAGTCGGTGCCGAAGAGCTTCACGGCGCGGCGTCGCCCCATGGCGGCCTGCAACACGAGCGGGATCAGGTGCGTCTCCGGATCGTGGTCCTCGCCCCGTCCCGGCACGGCGCCCGCGGCGTTGAAGTAGCGCAGCGCTGCGTAGCCGAGGCCCTTCGTCACGGACAGCCAGTGAAGCAGCCGCTCGATCGCCAGCTTCGTCTCGCCGTAGACGCTCTCCGGGGCCAGGTCGGCGGTCTCCTTTATGGGGACGGCCTTCGGGTGACCGTACACGGCTGCCGTCGAAGACAGCACGAAGCGCTCGACGCCCGCCGCCACGCAGGCTTCCAGCAGAAGGATGGCGCCACCCATGTTGTGACGGTAGTAACGCAGCGGCTCGCGCATTGACTCGCCCACCAGCGACAGCGCCGCGAAGTGCACGACGGCGTCTATGCTCTCCTCGCGCAGCAGCTGGGTCATGTACGGGGGATCGGCGAGGTCGCGGGCGACGAGGCGCGCGCCTTCGGGCACGGCGGCGGCGTGGCCTGTCGACAGATCGTCGACCACGACCACGGAGTGGCCGGCGTCCAACAGGGCCTGGGCGGTGACGCTGCCGATGTAGCCCGCACCGCCTGTGACGAGAACTCTCACGCTGTGGAAGCCTACCCCGCGCAGGACGGCGTGGCCGTTGGTGCGCCTGACGCCTGAAGCCACCTACCTCGGCGTGGCATGCTTACGAGGTACGACAGGAGGACGAGCATGACAGTCCAGCAGAAGTCCGCTCCGGCGAGCACGCCGGCGGTGGAGGCCGGCCGC
>DASVCK010000280.1:0-13686 GCA_036381675.1 Trueperaceae bacterium
CAGCTCTTGGTCGCCAAGACCAGCGCCGACGCCCGCGCGCGCGGCGCCGACGCCGGCAAGCTCGTCCGCGCCGTCTCCGGACGCGTCGGCGGCGGCGGGGGCGGCAAGCCCGACCTCGCTCAGGCCGGCATCAAGGACCCAGCCAAGCTGGCCGAGGCCCTGGCCGCCGTGCCCGAGGTGCTGGCGGCGCTGCCGGCCTGATGGCGGGCGGCGCGGTGCTGGGCCTGGACGTGGGTGACGCTCGCATCGGACTCGCCCGCGCCGACGCCGCGTCGCAGGTGGCGTTCGGGCGCGGGGCCATCGAGCGCTCGGGCGTCAAGCGCGACGTCGAGGCCGTCGCGCGCCTCGCCGCCGAGGAAGGCGCCGACGTCGTCGTCGTGGGCCTGCCGCGCAGCATGGACGGCACCGACTCGCCGCAGACGCAACGGGTGAGGGCGTTCGCCGCGGCGCTGGCGGAGAGGCTGGCGCCCGAGGGCGTGAGGGTCGAACTCGAGGACGAGCGCCTCTCGACCCGCTCCGCGTACCGGCAGATCGCCGGCAGCTCGCTGCCCCGGGGCAAGCGCCAGGAGAAGGGGCGCCTGGACGAGGCGGCGGCCGTGCTGATCCTCGAGTCGTACCTGGCGCGCACGGCGGGCCGGCCGTGAGCCGGGAGGGCGCGGGCGTCCCGCCGGAAGAGGCCGTGCCCGGCGAGGGCGGGGCCGCGCCGGGCGACACGGAGACCGTGCGGGGCGAGGCCGGGAACGTACCTGGCGAGGCCGGGGGCGTCCCTGGCGAGGCCGTGGGCGCCACGGGCGCGGTCGAGGCCGCTCCGGTCCCCGACCCCGTGGAGACCCCGCCGCCCATCGGCAGGGAGGGACGCGCCGCGCCGCCGGCGGCGTGCGGCGCCGACCGACGGGCCGCTCCCGGCGCGCCCGCGCCCCGGCGCCGCGGCCGCGGGCTGGCCGTGCTCGTCACCGCCCTGATCGTCGTCGTGGGCGGGGCGGCGGTGACCGTGGGCTTCCTGCTCTCCCCTCCCAGCGCGACCCCGCGGCCGGTGGAGTTCGAGGTCATGCCCGGGTGGGGCGGCAAGCGGGTGGCGCAGGAGCTGGCGGCGGCCGGCCTCGTGCGCTCGGCGCTCGCCTTCGACTACTACCTCAGGTTCCGCGGCCTCGACACGGCGATCGGCGAGGGGCTCTACGACCTCGACCCCACGCTCTCGGCGCGCGAGATCGCCGCCGCGCTCGCCGCCGGTGGGCGGCCGCGTACCGCGACGGTCGTCGTGCCCGAGGGCTGGCGCGCCGACGCCGTCGTGGCGCGCCTCGCCGCCAACGGCATCGCCACGGCCGAGGAGCTGGCCGCCCTGGTGGCCGAGCCGGGCCTCGAGCTGGCCCCGCCGTACGCGCCCGCCGACCAGGGGCTCGAGGGCTACCTCTTCCCCGCCAGCTACGAGGTGCCGCTGCACGCCACGGCCGAGGAGGCGCTGAGGCTGATGGTCGACCGCTTCCGCGCCGAGGTCGCCGTGCGCGAGGGCCTGGCCGAGCGCCTGGGCGAGCTGGGCCTGACCGTGCACCAGTGGGTGACGCTCGCCAGCCTCGTCCAGGCCGAGGCCGCCGACGCGAGCGAGATGCCGATCATCGCGGGCGTGTTCCTGAACCGGCTCGAGCTGGGCATGCCGCTGCAGTCGGACCCGACGGTCGCCTACGGCCTCGGCAAGCCGCTGCCCGAGCTGAGCGCCGTCGCCGGCGACCTCAGGGTCGACACGCCGTGGAACACGTACACGCGCCCCGGCCTGCCGGTCGGGCCGATCGGCAACCCGGGCGCGGAGGCGCTCGACGCCGTGCTGGCGCCGGAGCGCTACGCGCCCGACGGCGCCCTCTACCTCTACTTCCTCCACGGCACGGACGAGGGCCGGCCGGTGTTCCGGCCCAACACGAACCTGCCGGCGCACAACCGCGACGTCGACGCGTACCTGAGGGGGCGATGAGCGGCATCTGTTAGTATGCCGCGATAATCCCCTTCCGACCGGGCGCGCGGGCGCGCCCTGGAGGCAACGCGTTGAGCGTCTTGTTGGGCTTCGCTCGTGTCGTGGACGCCGTGACCGGCCTGTTCGGCCGCCTGATGTGGTGGGTCTCCCTCTTCATGGTGGCCGTGGGCGTCTACAACGTCCTCACCAGGTACTTCTACGGCGCGCTCGAGGCCGTCGTCGGCCGGCAGCTGGCGGCGCGCATGACCGGCAGCTTCTACCTCGAGCTGCAGACCTACTCGTTCGACCTGATCTTCCTGCTCGGCGCGGCCTACGTCCTGCGGATGGACGGTCACGTGCGGGTGGACATCGTCTACTCGAACCTCTCGTCGCGGCGCAAGGCGATCGTCGACATCGTCTGCACCTGGCTGTTCCTGGTGCCGTTCGCCGCGCTCGGGATCCTCTACAGCCTGCCCTACGTGCGCAGGTCGTGGCAGACGCTGGAGATGAGCCCGAACCCCGGCGGGCTGCCGCGCTACCCGATAAAGGCCGTCATCGTCGTCGCGTTCGCGATGCTGATCCTGCAGGCGCTGTCGGAGACGATCCGCAACGCCGCCTTCCTGTCGGGCAGGAAGGGCTCCGGCAGCGTCCACGAGTCGCCGCCGGCGCCCACCGCGGTCGACGGCACGGCGGGCGGCGTCAGCGGGCCGGCGGGGTCGCACACCGGCTCGCCCGGAGCGCCGGGCTCCGAGCCCGGGACGGGGCTGGCCTGATGCTCGGCCTGTGGATGTTCGCCGTCGTCGTGGTGTTGCTGCTGATCGGCTTCCCCGTGGCGTTCACCCTCGGCGGCACGGCGGTGCTGTTCACCCTGCTGGGCTCGAACTTCACCGAGGTCTACCTCGGCTTCTCGCTCCCGTGGGACGCCGCCTTCAACGTCGCGCGCCTGAACATCCTGCCGCAGCGGATCTTCGGCACGATCATGGACAACTACACGCTCGTCGCCGTCCCGTTCTTCGTGTTCCTGGGCGTGATGCTCGAGCGCAGCGGCCTGGCCGAGGAGCTGCTCGAGTCGATGGGGATGCTCTTCGGCAAGCTGCGCGGCGGCCTGGCGATCTCGGTCGTCGCCGTGGGGGCGCTGCTGGCCGCGTCCACCGGCGTCGTCGGCGCCTCGGTGGTGACCCTGGCCGTGCTCGCGCTGCCCGTGATGCTCAAGTTCGGCTACGCCAAGACGCTCGCCACGGGGGTCGTCGCGTCCTCGGGGACCCTGGGGCAGATCATCCCGCCGTCGATCGTGCTGGTGATCCTCGGGGACCAGATCGGCGTGTCCGTAGGCGACCTCTTCCTCGGCTCGTTCGTCCCGGGCTTCATGCTGGCGGGGCTCTTCATCCTGTGGGTCGTCTACGTGGCCTGGCGCCACCCGGAGCAGGCGCCGGCGCTGCCGCCCGAGGCGCGCGCGCTCACAGGCTGGCCGCTGGTGCTCAAGCTCCTCAAGAGCCTCGTGCCGCCGCTGGTGCTGGTGATGCTGGTGCTCGGCACGATCTTCTTCGGGGTCGCCACGCCCACCGAGGCGGGCGCGGCAGGCGCCGCCGGCGCGACGGCGCTGGCCGCGATCAACCGCCGCCTGAACTGGCGCAACCTCAGGGACACGATGGACTCGACCGTGCGCCTGACGAGCATGGTGTTCATCATCCTCGTGGGCGCCACCGCGTTCTCGATGGTGTTCACGGCGCTGGGCGGCGGTCACGTGGTGGACGAGTTCCTGCTCAACCTGCCCGGCGGCCACATCGGTTTCATGTTCTTCACGATGCTGGTGATCTTCCTCCTGGGATTCTTCATCGACTTCATCGAGATCACGTTCATCGTCGTGCCCCTGGTAGCACCCATCGCCGCCAGGTTCTTCGGCGCCGACATGCTGCTGTGGTTCGGCGTCGTCGTGGCCATGAACCTGCAGAGCTCGTTCCTGACGCCGCCGTTCGGGTTCTCCCTCTTCTACCTGAAGGGTGTCGCGCCACCCGGCGTCAAGACCACCGACATCTACCGAGGGATCATCCCGTTCGTAGCCATCCAGGTGGTGACGCTGGTGGTGCTGGTGCTGTTCCCCGGTTTGGTCAACTGGTTACCCAGCCTAGCTAGGTAGCCGCCCACGCCTCGGGAGGCGGGGCGGCTACTCGGTTAGGTCGAACCGTGGCGACCAACGCCAGGGGCGGCTGCAGCTCAGTCGCAGTTGTCCTGAACGGCGGACGGCCCGCCCCCGAAGACGGTGTCGAGCGGGGTGCTGACGTAGAGCCCGTGCGCGAGAGCGGGCCCGCTGGCCGGCTTCTCGCTCGGGTCACCCGGGTCGCAGCGGCCCGCGGTGATCAGGTCGAGCGCACTGAAGAGCGTGACGACCGGAGCCGAGAACGAGGTGCCCGCGTAGGCCACTACCTGACCGGGTCCCGAGACGAGCTCGTAGAGGGCCCCTGGCGCGGCTACCTCCCCGCTGTTGGCGAAGCTGGAACGCGCCACCGAGTACAGGCCGTCCCCGACGACGTCTAGCGAGCTGGTGCTGATTACCGTGGGCCAGGCCGACGGGTAGAGCGGGAAGTCGTGGCCCAGGTTGCCCGCGGCCGCGACGTGGACGATGGCGTTCACGGCAGCGCCCTTCGGGTAGGTCCAGCCGTCGCAGCGGCTCTTGCCGACCACGGGCAGCGGGCAGTCGAGGTACGCGAGGAGCGCGTCGTCTCCGGCGCCGAGCGGGGCCGTGAGCAGCTCGGCCAGCTCGTCCTCGTACTGCGAGCCGATGCCGTTCAGAGTGCGGAGCGCGCTGACGTACTCCTCGAACGTCTCGACGGCGCTGGCGCCCAGGTCGGCCGCGACCGCGCAGGGCACGACGGCGAAGCTCATGTTCACGACGAAGCGCTTGAACTCGTGACCCTCCGTGGTCGCCAGGTCGAGGAGGGAGGCGCGCAGCACCGACACGATCTCTTCGGTGTCGCGGTCGTGGGTGTCCACGGTCTGCACGACCAGCTTGCCGCCGTCATTCGTCCACCGGATGTAGATGGGCTCGCCGGTCGTGTGGTTCGTGGTGTCTGACCCGTTGACGAAGCCCATCTCGGTCAGCATCCGGAGCAGGTGTTGCAGTACCAACGCGCCGTGCGCCAGCTCGCCGGAGTCGGCCCATGCCTGCAGCTGGCTCTCGGAGACGGCCGCGCCGGAGAGGAGCGCCGCCGGGAGCTGATAGGTGCCACCGAAGTCGTCGACGATCAGGATCGCGACGCGGTCGTGATAGCTGGGCTCGCCTACGACCTGCCACAGGTCCTGAACGAGCCTCTCGGGCGTCACCGTGGTGCCGACGAAATCGGCGGGATCGCCCACGAACAGGCCCCCGACGGCGCCCACCGCCTGCAGTCCCGCGCCCACGGCCTGCAAGCCCTGGCCGGGCAGGCTCATCTCCGTCGCTGCGCAGTTGCCGGCCTCTTCGTCGAACGGCTCTGGGCTCGAGAGCCGCGTGAGCCCTCCGATCGTGGGCGGCGGTGCGGCCGCCTCGACCTCCACGTCGCGGGTGACCCTCGACTCGTTGCCGCTGGTGTCGATGGCGACCGCCGTCAGGTGGTAGATGCCGGTGGCAGGAGGTGTCCACGCGAAGGCCCAGGTGCCGGTGGCAGGGTCCGTGAACGCTATGGGGGCCGCACCTTCCGCGATCTCCTCTGCGTTGGTGCTGGCGAGAAGCACGGGTCCCTCGTAGACCTGGACTCGTGCCACGCCGACGTCATCGGTCGCGGTCCCGCCCAAGCTCGAGGCGAAGCCCACGGGGAGCGCCGCTGCCGGCGCGAAGCCGAGCGCGGGCGGGACGATGTCGAGCGCGATGCCCGCCGCATGGGCGAAGGGGCGTTCGTAGGTGGCGATCACCTTCTGGTGCTCGGTAGGCACGCCGTCCACCAGGCGCCACCCCTTGATCACCGCCTTGATCACGAACTCGTCCGACTGGGGGGTGGGCGTGACGAAGACGCGGGCCCCCAGGTGGCTGCCCGTGACGTCGCCCAGTTCGGGGTCGAGCACGTACTTCACGTCGAAGTCGGCCAACGGCACGTCGTAGGAGCCGTGCGTCGTCACGACGCGTAGGTAGAGGTCGATGACCTCGCCCGCGACCACGTACAGCCTCAGGCCCTCCTCGACCAAGGAGGCGCTACCGAGAAGCGTGTGCACCTCCAAGGCGACGCTCGTCGCGGCGTGGCTGACCATGGCGACGGTCTCTCCGTAGGCGAGAACGTCACCGCCACCATCCAGTCCGAACGTGAGGAAGCGGTACTGGCCCGCCGGCAGCAGGACGGTGATGGAGTCGGTGGCCGGCGTCACCAGCGTGTCGAACGGGCCGGCCGGGTCGTAAGCGTTCGCAGCGTCGAACGTCACCACGTCGCCGTTCGAGTCCAGGACGGTGACGTTCAGCTCCACCACGGCACTGAGCCCGCCGGGGCCTGTCGGCACACCCTGGGTCGAGACGCCCTGGCGGTCGAGGTGGAGGACCACCGGCTGTAGGACGGTGGGCCCGCTGTGGGGGCTCGTGCAGCTTGCCAGGACGGCGGCCAGCACGAGCGCGACTAGTAGCGAAGTGGCCTTGAGCGGTCTGTGCATCCTTCCCCCTTGGGGGCCGTGGCGCTGCCAGCCACCGGTTCCCTGTGCTCCGGTGGAGCTGACCAGGCCGCGCCGCGGCGATCGACTTCCCCCAAAGTTAGAACCCCATGAGAGCAGCCGACCGGACAGCCGTCACGCCCCGTGAGGCCACAGGACGTAAAGAGCGCCCGGCGAACGACCGCCGGGCGCTCCTGAAGTTCGCTCGCGAGCTACGTGCTCAGCTGTACGTGAAAGCCTCGTAGGCGTGCTCGTTGCGTTGGTCGAACGGCCTCACGCCGGCCAGGAAAGCGTCGGCCGACTCGGCGATGCGCGCGTAGGTTGCGTTGCCGCTCCGGAGGCCGGCGTCGATGCGGGTCCAGCTCTCCCTGAAGGTCTGCAGGATCTCGTTCGAGAAGACGCGCGGCTCCGTGCCGGCGGCGATCATCCGCTGGAAGGCGGCCGGGTCCTTCGCCAGGTAGTCGGAGTACATCTGGGAGTTCGTGGCCTTGGCGGCGACGCGGAACGCCTGCTGCAGGTCGGGCGGCAGCGAGTTCCAGGCGTCGAGGTTGATGTAGACGCACAGCGCCGCGCCCGGCTCGGCCCAGCCGGGGCCGTAGTAGTAGCGCGCCGCCCTGTTCAGGCCGAGGGTCTCGTCGTCGTGCGGCCCCACCCACTCGGCCGCGTCGATCGCCCCGCGCTCGAGGGCCAGGAAGATCTCGCCGCCGGGGAGCGTCTGGACGTTCACGCCGACGTCGGCGTAGACCTGGCCGCCGAGGCCGGCGGTGCGGAACGACAGGCCGCGGAGGTCGTCGGGCGAGTTGATCTCGCGGTTGAACCAGCCGGCCATCTGCATGCCGGTGTTGCCGGCCAGCAAGGCGGTCATGTTGTCCCTGGCGTTGAGCTCGTCCCACAGCTCTTGGCCGCCGCCGGAGTGGACCCAGGCCGTGATCTGCGGCGCGGTCATGCCGAACGGCACGCAGGTGAAGAAGGCGTGCGCCGGGTCCTTGCCGATGTAGTAGTACGACGCCGTGTGTCCGACCTCGAACGCGCCGCTGGCGACGGCGTCGAAGACCTCGAGGGCGCCGATCTGGGCGCCGGCGGGGAACACCTCGATCTCGACGCGGCCGTCGGTCATCTCGCGCAGGTAGTTCGCGAGGTTGACGGCGCCGCCGTGGAGGTTGTCCAGCGACGTGGGCCACGACGTCGGCATGCCCCACCTGAACACCTGCTGGCCCTGCGCCCTCGCGAACATGAGGGGCGAGAGGCTGACGCTGGCGGCAACCACGCCAGCCTTCTTGAGGAAATCACGACGCTTCATCACGGACCTCCACGAAGCCTGCGGTTTGTCGAACACGGGAAGTATAACGCGCTCATCCGCGGCGCTCGTCCCCGTCCTCCTCCGTTCCCGCCACAGGCTTCAGCCGCCCGGCCTTCCGCGCCGCCTCGGTGAGGAGGTACTCGATCTGGGCGTTCACGCTCCTCAGCTCGTCCGCCGCCCACTTCTCCAGCGCCGAGTAGAGGCGGGGGTCGATGCGCAGGAGGAAGCGCTTCCGGCCCTCCAACGCCCTACCTCGCCAGCTTCAGGCTGCCGTGCAGGGCGGTCGCGATCGCCTGGACGAGGGTCGGCGAGACGACGTCGTCGGGTAGCGGCAGGAGCTTCTCCTCGGCGGGCCCGCGGGTGTCGACGAGGTTGTGCGTCAGGTCGGGCATCTCCAGGAGCGTCGCGTGGGGCAGCGCGGAGGCCAGCAGGCGGCCGTGCTCCGCCGCGACCTGGACGTCCTTGAGCCCCTGCACGACGACGGCCGGCACGTCGACCCTGGCGGCGAGCGCCAGGGGGTCGACGTCGATGATCGAGCGCAGGAACCCCGCCACCGGCGCCATCTGCACCGCTTGGGCGTTGTCGCTCAGCTCCGCGGTGAGCTCGAGCCGCTGGCCGGTCGCGGCCCGCACCGCCGCCAGCGCCGCCTCCAGGTCGGCCAGCTGGTCCGCCATCGCCTCGTCCGAGAGGCCGGCGCGCTCGCCGGCCCACAGCGTCTGCTCGGCGAGGAGCTCGGCCATCGTCCGGCCGGGGCCGGCGATGAGGACGAGGGCGTCGACCTCCACGAGCCCCTCCGCCACGGCGTACAGCGCGTGGATGACGCCCTCGGAGTGGCCGATGATGCCCAGGCGGCGCGCGTCGACGCCCTCGGCGGCGGCCAGGGCCTCCAGCCAGTCGACGGTGTTGCGGGCGTACGAGCCGAGCGTGGCGGAGTTCGCGTCGCCGGTCGAGGGCGGGATGCCCATCTTCGCCACGCGCAGCACCGCGTAGCCGTGGCAGCCGAGGGCGAGGGCGAGCTGGCGGTAGCCGGAGTTCACGATGATCGGCGCCACGTTGCCGTCGACGTCGGCCGCGCCGCTCCCCGGCAGGAGCAGCAGCGCGGGCGCGCCTCCCGGCGGCGCGTCGACGGGGACGGAGAGCTGACCGTAGAGCGTCTCGCCTGTCGACGCGACGGTCATCTCCCTGACCTCGACGCAGGCGCCCACCTCGGCGAGGAACTCCGCGGCGGTGGGCCCCTCGGCCTCGGACATGCCCTCGCCGTCGTAGACGCGCAGGTAGCTGGCCGCGCCGGGCTGCTCGTAGCGGACGATCAGGCCGTCGTCGTCCACCCACAGCACGATGTCGATGTCCTGCCCACCGATCGCGAACCTCAGGTCCACGGCGCGCGCCGTGACGGTGGCGCCCACCGCTTCGACCTCGGCGGTGCCGTCCCTGACGCTCACGCTGGCGCGGCCCAACGCCGCGACCTGGGGCACGATCGCGGCGACCTCGAACGGCTCCCCGCGCTCGAGGGCGGCGAGGGCCAGGACCTGGTAGCCATCGAGGAGCAGGTTGTCGAGCACGTAGAGGGGCTCGTCCGACGGGACCTCCAGAGTCGACTCCCGGCCCGCCTGCACGATCGTGAAGCTGACGCCGCCCGCGTGGAACGTGGCGTCCAGGTCGACGCTGACACCGCGCATCGTGCCCTCGAGGCCGTAGCTCTCGGCGGCGCCGTCGGGGCCGGTCCTCAGCGCGGCCGTCACGTCGACGAGGCCGTGGAGCTCGGCGCGCGAGCTGGTCGTGATGCCCGCTCCGTCGCGCTCGAGCACCAGCCCCGCCTCCCCTATCTCTATGCCGCCCTGGACGATCCGGTAGACGACCTCCGGCGCCGTCGCCGGCTGCTCGCCCGCCGGTTGGGCGAGCGCAGCTCCGGCGGCCAGCAGCGATGCGGCCAGCGCGGCCGCGAGCTTCCTGATCATCGCGTCTCTCCTCTCAACCCTGGTAGAGCGTGCCCGCGTTGATGACGGGCGTGACCGCCTGCTCGGCCGTGAGCGCGACCATCAGGTTGCTGGCCATCGCGGCGCGCTTGTCGCCGTCGAGCTCGACGACGCCGCTGCGCTCCAGCTCCTTGATCGCGTCCTCCACCATGCCGACGGCCGCGGACACGATGAGCTGCCTGGCGGACACGACGGCCTGCGCCTGCTGGCGCCTCAGCATGGCCTGCGCGATCTCGGGAGCGTAGGCGAGGTGCGTGAGACGTGCCTCCAGCACGTCGACGCCGGCGACCTCGAGGCGGGCGTCGAGCTCGGCCTTCAGCGCCTCGGCGAGCTCGTCGGGGTTCTCGCGCAGGCTGGAGCGCTCCTGGCCGGCGGCGTCGTACGGGTAGCGCGTGGCCAGGCTGCGCAGCGCGGTCTCGGCCTGTATGTCGACGAACTCCTCGAAGTCGTCGACGTCGAACACGGCCTTCGCCGACTCGACGACGCGCCACACGACGACGGCGGCGATCTCCACCGGGTTGCCGTCGGCGTCGTTGACCTTCAGGCGCTCCGAGTTGAAGTTGCGCACCCTCAGGCTCACCGCGCGCTTGGTGGTGAAGGGGTTCGTCCACCAGAAGCCGGCGTCCCTGACGCTGCCGACGTAGTCGCCGAAGAAGACGAGCACGCGCGCCTGGTTGGGCTGCACCGTGAAGAGGCCGCCCGAGAGGATCCACCCCAGCACGAACAGCGCGATCCCGAGGGCGAGTCGCCCGCCCCGCCCGGTGTCGGAGCCCGGGCCGATCGCCGTGACGAACAGCCAGACGCCCAGGCCCACGAGGCCCAGCACGACGGGCAGCATGACGAAACCGTTGACCTTGAAGGCTTCCTTCTCGAGCACACGAACCATCCGGTCCTCCTTGACATCGCCATGATATCACTCTGAAGTCAAGGGTCTCGAAGTCGTCCCGGGGGCCGCTGTTACACTCCGGCATGAGCATCAAGCCCGACCGCTGGATCAAGCAGAAGGCCCTCGAGGAGGGGATGATCGAGCCGTTCGAGGACCGCCTCGTGCGCGAGGGCGTCATCAGCTTCGGGCTCTCGAGCTTCGGGTACGACCTGCGCGCCGCGCCGGAGTGGCGGATCTTCGTCAACGCCTTCAACACGGTCGTCGACCCCAAGCACTTCGACACCAGCAGCCTCGTCGACCATGAGGGCGAAACCTGCATCATCCCGCCCAACAGCTTCGTGCTCACGCGCTCTGTCGAGTACCTACGGATACCCGACGACACGATGGTGGTCGCGCTCGGCAAGTCCTCGTACGCCAGGTGCTTCAGCGAGGACACTCGGGTCGCGCTAGTCGATGGCACCGCGCCGACGCTCGCCGAGATGGCGGAGGGCCATGCGAACGGAGCGATGTACTGGGGGTACTCGGTCGGCGAGAACGGGCGCGTGATCGTCACGCTCCTGGATGCTCCGCGCTTCATAGGCCGCGACAGCCTGCTCGAGATCACGCTGGACGACGGCAGCGTCGTCTCGGCCACTCCCGATCACGACTTCATGCTGAGGACGGGCGAGTGGAAGCCGGCCGGCACCTTGGAGCCTGGCGACTCCCTCATGCCCTTGTACAGGTCGCTGCACCGTGGCTACGAGATGACCTACCAGCCGCTCACCGGGCACTACCAACCCACGCACCGCTTGGCCGACGAGTGGAACATGAGGAACGCTGTCTACTCTGACGACCCTGGCACCCACCGGCATCACGTCGACCATGACAGGCGCAACGACAACCCCTGGAACCTCGTCAGGATGGCCGCCGGCGAGCACATCAAGTACCACGACGGCGAGTACTACTACGGGCTCGACTTCGACGCCGAAGAGCACAGCGCAGCCATCCGTGAGTCCCTCGCGCGTAGGGCCGCTTACCCAACGTGGCGCCTGGCGCGGGACAGGCAACAGAGCGTCCGCGCCAAGAGGTTCTGGAACGAACCCCGTCATGCCGCCGAGCGAGAAGCGCTACTCCAGAAGCATCGCGAACGCTGGACCGAGTCGGAACGCGAGATGCGACGCCAGCGGCAGCTCCGCTTCTGGGAGGGGAACGACGAGGCCCGAGCGGAACAGGGCGAACGCTCGAGGGCAGCTTGGGACCGATCTCCTGTCTCAAGGCGCGTAGCGCAGGCGGCTCACGC
Organism: Trueperaceae bacterium; assembly: GCA_036381675.1. Classification (GTDB taxonomy): domain Bacteria; phylum Deinococcota; class Deinococci; order Deinococcales; family Trueperaceae; genus DASRWD01. The sequence goes on from DASVCK010000280.1 coordinate 11,992, forward strand.
GCGGACGCTCCGGCTGCGGCCCGACGTAGACGCGGCGACCGTGCGTCGAGCGCTGGACCAGGCCGGCTCGATCCGCGGTGCCGCCAGGCTCCTGAACCGCGACAGGTCCGTCTTCCGCCGCTTCCCCGACGTGGTAGCGGAGTACCGCGGTAAGCCGCAGCGCCTGAACCACAAGGTGGCCAAGGTCCGCACCCTCAAGGGCGACCACGACGTCTACTGCCTGACGGTCCCCGAAGCGGGCAACTTCGCGTTGGCGGCGGGTGTATTCGTCCGGAACTGCGGGATCGTGGCGAACGTGACGCCCCTCGAGCCCGGCTGGGAGGGCCACGTCACGCTGGAGCTCTCCAACACCACGCCCCTCCCGGCGAAGGTCTACGCCAACGAGGGCATCGTCCAGCTGCTGTTCTTCCAGGGGGAGCGCCCCGACGTGACCTACCGCGACCGCAAGGGCAAGTACCAGGGCCAGACGGGGGTCACGCTCCCGAAGCTGTAGGCTGCCTACGCTCGCCTACCGCTTCTCGGCGGCCGCCAGCGGCTCCTCTTCCTCCTCCTGGACCAGCGGCAGGACGAGGGTGAACACCGTCCGGCCGGGGCGGCTCTCGACGGTGAGGGTGCCGTCGTGGTGGTGCGCGACCTGGCGCGCGATCGCGAGGCCCAGGCCGCTGCCGCCCCCCGCCCCCTTGTAGAACTTCTCGAAGATCCGCGCCTGCGTCTCGGGCGGTATGCCCGGGCCGTCGTCCTCGACCTCGAGCACGGCCGCGCCGCCGTCGCGCACGCCCAGCCGCACGACCACTCCCGCCGGCGTCCTGGCTGCCCGCACGGCGTTCGCCAGCAGGTTCCTCACGAGCTGGCGCAGACGCAGCGGGTCGCCCAGCACGAGTGCCGGCGGTCCCCCCTCGACGCGCACGCCGGGGAACTCGGCCGCGACCGGGCGCACGACGTCCTGCAGGAGCTCGACCAGGTGCGGGTTCGGCTCGCGCACGAGCTCGCCGCGGGAGAGCTGCAGCAGGTCCTCGACCAGGCGGGCCATCGTGCCGGCGACGCGCCTGGCGTCGTCGATGTCCTCGGCGGCGGCGGGTCCGGCGTGCCGCGCGGCCCTGTCGAGGAAGCCGCGGAGCGAGGTCAGCGGGGTGCGCAGCTCGTGGCTGGTCTCGGCGAGGAACGTGCGCTGCGCGTCCCTGGCCTGCGCCAGCCGCCGCAGCAGGTCGTTGACGGTCTCGGCCAGACGCGCGACCTCGTCGCGCGGGCCGTCGTACCCGAGCGGCTCGAGCTTGTCCGGGTCGAGGCGCGACACCCGCCGCGCCAGCCTGGTGACCGGGCGCAGCGACGCCGCGGCCACGAGGTAGCCGACCAGCAGGCTCAGCACGACCAGGATCCCGGCCACCACCAGGAGGGTCCGCGACAGCGAGGTGAGCGTGTCCTGGATGTAGGCCGGGTCGGCGACCACGGCGACGACGCCCACGGCGAACGGCGCCAGGGCGGCCTCCACGGGCTTGCCGAGGAGCTGGCCCGACCACAGCGTCGGCACCAGCCCGGCGCCGATGATCACGTCCGGCGGGATCGCCGCCTGGGAAGTCTCCCACTCCGGGCGCGAGGCCGCGAGGAGCTGCGCGCCGGGCCCGTAGACCTGCAGCACCATCCCGCCCGTCGGGCCGGAGAGGCTGCCGCCCGCGCTGCCCTCGCCCGAGGCGTAGA
>DASVCK010000281.1:0-5606 GCA_036381675.1 Trueperaceae bacterium
GCAGTTCTGGGAGACCCTCGTCCAGCCGCTCAACCTCGGCATCGCCGACATCCTCACGCAGGCGCTCGCGCCCGACTTCACCAGGCGCCCCGACGAGCTCAGGGTCGAGCACGACTACAGCCAGGTGCCCGCCATGCAGGACAGCCTCGACGACCAGTCGCAGGTCGCCGAGCGCCTCATCCGCAGCGGCTTCACGGCCGCGGGCGTGAACCGCCTCCTGGACCTCGGCTTCGAGGACGACGAGATCAAAGCCCCGCAGCCCATCCCTCCGGCCCTGGCCGCCGCCCAGGCGGGCCAGGACGAGCAGCAACCGGGCGGCGAGGACGAGGAGCGCGAGGAGCGCGCCGCGGGCCGGCCACGCGCCACCAAGCAGCTCACCAGGGACGAGCTCGCGGCTCTCGCGCTCGAACGCGACCAGGAGCGCCGCGCGTGGGAAGCCGAGGTCGCCAAGCGCATCACGACCGTCCTCGAGGCGGAGCGCGACGCCGTCGTGCAGCGCTTCCTCGACACGGAGTCGGAGACGGCGGTCGTCACCGCGGTCACGCAGGGCCAGGCCGCGTGGGTCGCGCTCCTGACAGGCACGTACGTCGCCGCCGCGCGGCACTTCGCCGAGCGCGAGTACGACCGCCTCACTCCCAAGGCCGTGAAGGCGTTCGACCCGCAGGCGATCGCCGTCGAGTGGGCCGAGCGCATCGCCGCAGCCAAGGTCGTCGGCATCACCGACACGACCATCGAGGTCCTCAGGGGCATCATCGCCGCTGGCCTCACGCCGGGGCCCGATGGCTTCCGCCGCACCACGGACGAGATCGCCCGCGAGCTGGGCGACACGTACGACGGCTGGCAGTTCAAGCCCGGCGCCACCGACCTCGCCGACACCATCGAATCCCGCGCGTACCGCATCGCGCGTACCGAGTTGGGCATGGCCATGAACACCGGGCACGACATCGGCGCCCGGCAGGCGGCCGAGGAGTTCGAGCTGGTCCTCGAGAAGGGCTGGGCGTCAGCGCGCGACGACCGCGTGCGCGACAGCCACGCCCTGCTGCACGGCGAGTTCGTGCCCGTGGACCAGGCGTTCAGCAACGGCCTGATGTACCCCGGCGACCCGAACGGGCCCGCCGAGGAGGTCGTGAACTGCCGGTGCGTGCTCGTGCACCAGGTGCTCAGGGCCCGCTAGCTCGGGTCCACCTCTTCGTCTTCAACTGGCCCGCCGGGTAGGCGGGAGAGATCGAGGTCAACATGGAGCTCAAGTCCGTCCCGACCCAGTTCAAAGCCACCTCGAAGCGGGAGATCGAGGGTCACGCCGCCGTCTTCGGCAACCGGGACTCGTACGGGGACATCATCCAACCCGGCGCCTTCACGAGAACGCTCGCGAACGACCGGGGGCGCATCAAGGTCCTCTGGCAACACGACCCCTCCAACCCGATCGGCAAGCCGCTGCAGATGACGGAGGACGACCGCGGCCTGCACGTGACCGCGAGGATAGCCGACACGACCCTCGGTCGTGACGCGATGGCGCTCTTCGAGGCCGAGGTCGTCGACGAGCTCAGCATCGGGTACGACGCCGTCGTAGAGGAGTGGGACAACGACCGAGGCGTCCGCCTCCTGCGCGAGATCAAGCTCTGGGAGTTCAGTCCCGTGACGTGGGCGGCGAACGAGCTCGCGAAGATCACCAGCGTCAAGCAAGCGAGCGACCTGGACGCGGTCCTCGACCGCCTGGAGCGCATCCAGTGGGCGAAGGGCCGCCTCGAGTCCCCGCGCCTCCGCGCGAAGGCCGAGGCCGCCATCGCCAACCTCACCGCCCTCCTCGAAGGCGAACCCACCACCCCCAACGTGGCCGCGCCACCAGGCACGCCACGCGCCAGCGACGCCGCCTCGGACCCCGTCCACGCGGTCATCGACGAGCTGAAGGCCCTCAACACCAGGCTCCGCGCCGCCAGCATCGCCCGCGACCTGCGAGCATTCGGCGAGACCCTCACGAGAGGCTAACCACCATGAACAAGGAAGCTCTGGAGGCCATCCAGAACGAGATCAAGGGCATCGAGAAGAACCTCATGCCCCTCCTCGAGAAGCAGGGCGAGGAGATCAAGCGGCACGGCGAGACCGCCGCGCAGACCTCCAAGGCCATCAAGGAGCTGGAGGCGAAGTACGACGCGCGCATGAAGGACCTCGACGAGGCCCTCACCGAGATCAAGCAGGACGTCGCCACGAAGACCGCCCTCAAGGCCGGCCGCGGCGCGGGCCCCGCGTCGGTCGGCGCCGCGTTCATCGACAGCGACGAGTTCAAGGCCGCGACCGAGTCGCAGCCCGAGACGGGAGCGGTGCAGGTCAAGAGCTTCTTCTCCGGCCGCAAGACGCTCTTCACCGACGCCAGCCTCGGCCAGGTCGACGCGCACCTCTACGAAGCGCGCCGCGAGCCCGGCATCGTCGAGCTGCCCACGCCCGACCTGCACATCCGCGACCTGCTGCCCGTCACGCCCATCACCGAGGGCCTCGTGCACTACATCGAGCGCAGCAACGGCCGCTGGGTCGCCGAGGTGCAGGAGAGCGAAGGCGCGCTGAAGAAGGAGCAGGCGCTCGCCTTCACCGTGCGGCAGGCCGGCCCCGTGACGATCGCTCACTGGCTGCCCATCAGCAAGCAGGCGCTCCGCCGCGCCCCGCAGCTGCGCCAGTACATCGACCGCGAGCTCATCCTCGGCGTGCGCCTGGCCGAAGACGAGCAGCTCCTGTACGGCGACGGCTCCGCGGGCAACCTGCAGGGCCTCATGACCAACGCCAACGTGCAGGACTACAACAGCGCCGGCAAGTCGCAGGCCGGCGATACACGCATCGACACCATCCGCCGCGCCGTGACGATGCTGCGCCTGTTCTACTACCGGCCCACCGGCGTCGTGCTGCACCCGAACGACTGGGAGGCCATCGAACTCCAGAAGGACGGCGAGCAGCGTTACCTGTGGGTCACGGTCACGGACGGCGGCGTGCCGCGCCTGTGGCGCGTGCCGGTCATCGACACGCCCACCATCGAGGAGGACTCGTTCCTGCTGGGTGACTTCGCGATGGGCGCGAACCTGTGGGACCTCGAGTCCGCCAGCGTGCAGGTCGGGTGGAAGAACGACGACTTCGTCCGCAACCAGCTCGCGATCCTCGGTGAGGAAGACGTGATCTTCACCACCGAGCACCCGAAGGCGTTCGTCAAGGGCGACTTCGGCGCCGTCAGCAGCTGACCGTGACAGTTCGGTTGAGGGCCCTCCAGACGTTCGCGCGTCTGGGGGGCCGCGTCCGTAAGGGCACGGAGTTCACCACCAGCGAGGACCGCGCCGCGTACCTCACCGCATCCGGCCTCGCTGAACGCCTCGACCACCCCAGCACAGCCCGGGTCGCTGGCCCCAAGCGGGTAGAGCCTCAACCTCAACCCAGTGAGGTCAACGACGAGATCACCGCGGTTGGCGGCGGGTGGTTCGAGTGGCGCGGCAAGCGGTATCGCGGGAAGGCCGCCGCGGAGGCCGCCAAGGAACAGGAGGGGTGAATCGTGCACACCGCCGTGCAGACACGCCTCGCCGTCACCACGGACGAGGCGAAAGCCTACCTCCGCGTCGACGGCAGCGACGAGGACACCCTCATCGAGGGCCTCGTGAAGGCGGCGAAGGCGGCGGCTGACGCGTTCCTCAACAACCCCTTCCAGGACGCCGCCGGCGCCGACCAGGCCATCCCAGACGACGTGCGCATCTGGGTGCTCAGGCGCGTCGCGTTCCTGTACGAGCAGCGCGTCGAGAACGTCCGCGCTGACGAACTGCAGGGTGTCGGCGTGACCGATTACGGCCGCGCCATCAGTGACCGCGGCGGGTCGCTCGACTACGCGCTCATCCGCCCCTACCGCCTCAACCCAGGACTGTAGCCGTGGCCGACGAGACGTACTCCTCGGACGGCCCGTACGACGTCAGCGACCCCGAGCTCGCAGCCGCCCTCGACCGCGCCGCCAGACGCGCCGAGCAGGCCGAACTCGAGCGAGAGCGAGCCGAGTGCGAGCCCGGGTTCTTCGTCGCCCCGGATCGCTTCTTCGACTGAGGGGAGGCGACTCGTGCCCGTCAACCCCGGCCGCCTCAGGCACCGCGTTGAGGTCCTCCAGGGGACCCGCGTGAACACCGCCGGCGGTCCCACCACCAACTGGGACACCCTCGGCTTCGTGTGGGCGGCCGTCGTGCAGGTCGACGCCAGCGGCGCCGCCAGGTACTCCCAGGCCGGCTACACGAACGTGACGCACGAGGTCACCCTGCGAGCCGGGCCGAGCGTCACGCTCGGCAAGACCCTCTTCCGCTGGCGCCACCGGGAGCTGCAGCCCGTCGCGCCTCCCACCGCCGTCGACAACCGCGGCAGGTACGTCCGCGTCGCATGCCGGGAGGTGAACGATGGCGAAAGCCACGCGGGTACGAGTGGTGTCTAACCGCGCCGTCGTCGTCGAAGCCGTCCGGCAAGCGATGCGCCGCAAGGTCGCCGCGATGGGCATCGAGGTGAGGAAGACCCTCCAGCTCGAGGTGCTCGTCGGGCAGCGCAGCGGACGGTGGTACCGCGTGCCCGGCACCAGCAAGCGGTACCAAGCCTCCCGGGAAGGAGAGGCCCCGGCCCGCCGAACCGGCGACCTCGCCCGGTCGTACAAGACGGGCCCCCTCGAGGAGACACCTGGGCGGGTGCAGGTGAAGGTCGGCAGCAACCTCCCGTACGCTCCCATCCTCCAGGACCCGGACGGCCTCAACAGGCCGCACCTGGACACCGCCGTGGAGCTCGCCCGCCCGAAGCTCGAGCAGATCCTCAAGGGCGAGTGGGGCAACTGATGGACGTCACACAAGCCGTCCTCACGACCCTCTACGAGCTCATGCTCAACGACACCGACCTGGCCGTCCTCGTCGGCAGTCACTGGCAGGGCCCGTACCACCGCCTGCCCGTCGATGCCACCTGGCCGTACATCGCGCATCGCCTCGACACGGGAGAGGGCGTGGACGCCGCCACCAGGCCCGCCACTTACACGATCGAGGTCTGGGACTACGGCGAGACCACCGACCGCATCTGGGCCATCCGCGAGCGCCTCATGGCGCTCCTTGACCACGCCAGGTTCACCGTGCCCGGGCAAGGCATCGCCCGCCTGTGGCACTCGACCGACGCGTGGATGCCGAACGAGGACCGGAACGTCATGACGCTGGCCCTCGTGTTCACCCTGCGTTACGCCCGCGCCGGAGAGGTGCGGAGCATCCAAGAAGTGAAGGGAGCCTGACATGCCTCAGGGACTCAGCGGCCTGTCGGACCAGACGTTCGAGAGCCTCGTCCTCGACGCCGGCGCCGCCTACTTCAACATCGACCTCACCGCCCTCGAGAACGGCGGCGGCGACATGGAGACGGCGATCGAGAACGCCATCGCCAACGCCATCCCCCTCGGCGCCACCCGCGGCGGCGCCAGCTTCACCACCGGCCGTGAACTGCGCGAGGTCGAGGCCGACGGCCAGCTCGGCCCCACCAAGGGCCTCATGCGCCGCACCGCCGTGCGGCCAGCGCTGACCGTCAACCTGCTCGAGCAGACGATCGACAACATCCGCAGGCAGTTCCCCGGCGCGGTCGTG
>DASVCK010000282.1:0-3058 GCA_036381675.1 Trueperaceae bacterium
GGCCCATCCGTTTGAGGACGCTGGCCGGCTGCGGCTGCAGCGCCGAGAGGACGAGCAGACCTCCCCGCCTTGCCAGCCTCTCGCGCAAGGCCTGCAGCGCCGTCGCCCCGGTAGCGTCCAGCACGGGGACCTTGCGCAGCCTCAGCACCACGACCCTGATGTTCTTGTCCACCTTCAGCATCTGGTCGATGAAGCGCTCGGCGGCGCCGAAGAAGATGGGCCCCTCGATGCGGAAGGCGACCACCTTGTCGCGAACCCGCTCCAGCTCCGAAACGTCGCGGTCGGTCATGAGCGGCCGCATGTCGGTACCGGCCAGGTCGAGTGGGTCGACCTTGAACACCGAGCTCATGCGCACGATGAAGAGGATGGCGGCCGCGACCAGGCCCACCTCGATGGCGAGGATGAGGTCGAACAGGACCGTGATGACCAGCGTAAGCAGCATGACGAACGCGTCGGACTTCGTGCTGCGCAGGATGAGCACCGAGGCGTGGTGCTCGACCATCCGCACCGCTACCACCATCAGGATGCCTCCGAGCACCGCCAGCGGGATACGCGAGGCCAGCGGCGCGAGGAACAGCACGATGCCGAGGAGAGTCGCCGCATGGATCATCGCCGCCAGGCGCGTCTTGGCGCCCGACCTCACGTTCACGGCCGTGCGGGCCAGCGCGGCCGTGGACGGGATGCCTCCGAAGAGGCCCGCGACCACGTTGCCGATGCCCTGGCCGACGAGCTCGCGGTCGGGGTCGTGTTTCGCGCCGGGCACCATGCCATCGGCCACGACCGCGCACAGCAGGCTCTCGAGGGCGGCCAGGACGGCCACGGCCAGCGCGGCCCGCGCCAGGTCCACCATGCCGTCCCCTGTCGGCAGCGACGGCAGCACGGGCAGCGGGAGGCTGCGCGGCAGCGTCCCTATGCGAGCCACGCCGTCGAACACCGGCAGGAGAGACACCAGGCTGACGACGGTGAGCGCAGCCATGCTGGCCGGCACGGCCGCCAATGCGCGTACCCGGCCCCAGACGAGCATGACGATCACCGTGATCGCCGCCAGGACCAGCGGCAGGTAGCTGGGTGCCGCCGCCCACCTCTCCAGCGCGCGTCCGGCCAGTAGCAGGATGCTCTCGGCCGGTGGCTGCACGACGCCCAACACGCCGGGCAGCTGCTGCAGGAAGATGATCACGGCGATGCCGTTCGTGAAGCCCGTGACGACGGGCCAGGGCACGAACCTGATGTAGCGACCGATCCCCAAGAACCCGAAGGCGACGAGGATCACGCCGGCGGCCAGGCAGACGATGGGAAGCGCTCCCGGCCCGTGGCTGGCGACGATGCCGAGCAGCACGGCCGTCATCGCCCCCGTGGGTCCTGTCACCTGGAAGCGAGAGCCGCCGAAGAACGCAGCCGCGAAGCCAGCCGTGATGGCCGTGACCACGCCGGCCGTGGCACCGGCCCCCGAGGTGACGCCGAAACCCAGCGCCAGGGGCAGCGCCACGAATGCGACGGTGAGGCCCGCCAGGAGATCGCTCCTGAAGCTCTTGAAGTCGTAGTCGGCGCGGCTCGGCAGGAACCGGCGCCAGTTGGCCGACGCGGCGTCCCGTGCGGTCCCCATGCTCATAGGTCGTAGTCCACGATGACGGGTGCGTGATCCGACAGCATCGGCGAGCGGCGCACCTCGAAGGCCGTGGCTCGCTCCGCTACGTCCGGCGTCGCGAGCTGGTAGTCGAGGCGCCACCCCACATTGCGCTCCCGCGCGCCGGCTCGGAGCGTCCACCAGGTGTAGACCTCGGTCTCCTCACCGGCCAGCCTCCTCACCACGTCGACGAGCCCGGCGCCCAGCAGGCGCGAGAACCACTCGCGCTCCTCTGGCAGGAAGCCCGAGGTCCTCTGGTTGGCACGCCAGTTCTTCAGGTCGATCTGCCTATGCGCGATGTTCATGTCGCCGCATAGGACGAGAGGACGCCCCGCCGCCACCAGGCCAGACACGAAAGGTAAGAAGTGGTCGAGGAACGACATCTTCACGGCCTGCCGCGCCTGACCCATGGTCCCTGACGGGACGTACACGTTGAGCAACAAGAGGCCTCCAACATCGCTGACGAGCACGCGGCCCTCGACGTCGAACTCACTACGCCCACTGCCCGCCTCCACCCGACGCGGCCGCGACCGGGTCAGAGTACCCACGCCGCTATAGCCCGCCCTGGCCGCCGGGTTCCAGCTCTCATGGTAGGCGTTCCCGACGAGGCCGGCCGCCTGCTCTGGGCTCGCCCTCACCTCCTGAAGGCAGACGACGTCGGCCGAGACCTCCTCGAGTACTTCCGCTAGTCCCCTGCGAGCGGCAGAGCGCAGGCCGTTGACGTTCAGGCTGACGATCCTCACGCGCCAGATACTCGCACTTCCTGCGTCGGGACCTGGCCGGTGGCCGTCACTGGCTAGGCGGAAATGTGACATTCATCGTGCAGCACGCATGTCCCGTGTTAGCGTGAGGCGTGATCTTCAGGCGGGGCCGCACCGCGCCGCTCGAGTCGGCGCAGCAAGCGCTCGCTCAGGGCGAGTACGACCTGGCGTTGTCCATGCTGGAGACCGCGGCTCGCAAGGCCGCCCGGCAGGGTCAGGGCCAGGCGTGGTTGCAGCTCGCCGCCTTGTACGCGCTCTACGGTGAGGACGGCATCGAGAACGGCATGCCGGCTCTCCGGTCGGCCGTCTCGGCCGACGCCAGCCTCGCCACGCACCCGCTGTACCGCGCCCTGTTCTGGGAGTTCGCCGCCTACCGCGGCGGCTCTGTCGGCGACGTCAAGCGCGGGCTCAAGGATGTAGACGAGAGCAACCCGGTGGCGGCCTACCATGCCGCCTCGGCGCTGTTCGCCGTCGACGCTCCCAAGAGCGCCGGCCGCCGCCTGACGGAGGTACGCGAGGCGCAACTGCCCGTCTACCTGCGCTGGCGGCGGTGGTCGCTGTTGGGGCAGTGCCGGGAGTCCATGGGCGAGTGGGAGGCGGCGGCCGAGGCTTTCACCTTCGCGGTCGAGTCCGCCCCACCGGCGGAGCGCGAACCGGAACGGCTCAGCCTGGC
>DASVCK010000283.1:0-17752 GCA_036381675.1 Trueperaceae bacterium
TTCAAGGCCCGCATCGACCAGCCGTTCGAGGTGGGGCGTACGCAGACCGGCGGCATGCTCGAGCCGGGCTACGAGCACTACCAGTGGCTGTCCACCGTCGTCACGCTGGACGCTCCGCGCCGCTTCGCGTTCAGGTGGCCGCATCCGAGGGACCCGCACGCTCAGAGCTACGAGGGCGAGCCCACCACGCTCGTCACCTTCGAGCTCGAGCCCGTGCCGGAGGGGACGCGGCTAACGATCACGGAATCCGGCTTCGAAGCCATAGACGAGGAGCGGCGCGCCGCCTCGATGCGCGACAACGCACAGGGCTGGGAGATCCAGGCGCAGCGGATCGCCGACTACCTTAGGGCGTAGCGCGTGAGCGACACCCAGGTGAGCACCTTCGCGGCGCTGGGAGATACCACCCGCCTGTCGCTGGTGCGCCGGCTCGGCCGCGGCTCGCGCCTCAACGTCTCGCAGCTGACCGTCGGCACGGGCGTGAGCCGCCAGGCCGTGACCAAGCATCTCGCGGTGCTGCAGGAGGCCGGCATCGTCTCCCGGACGGAGGCGGGACGCCACACCTTCTACGAGCTGCGGGGCGAGCCGCTGTTGGAAGCCGGTTCCTTCCTGACGCGCATCGCGGCGGGTTGGGACGAGGCTCTGGAGCGTCTGCGGACCCACGTCGAGGTGGGCTGAGAGTAGCCCGCCGGGCTCGATCACGAGGCCGCGCTCAGGAGCGCCTCAGAACCCAGGCGACACCTGGATAGCCCCGGCAGAAACGGTCCGTCCGCCTAGTAGCGCGTCGTCCGAAGTGCTACATTCCGCGCCAAGTCGGAAGTGGAGACGGGTCATGCGGAGTGGCTGGCGTGCTGTTCGGCTGTCGGTTGCGGTTCTCGTCCTGGTCCTTCTCGCCTTCGGCTGCAGTACGCAGCCGAACTTCGGCGACGTCTTCACACCGGACGCCGCCTGGGAGGGCGACGCCCCCGGCGACGCTCAGATGCTGAGCGCGGAAGAGTTCTACCGCCGCGTCAAGGAGGGCGGGCTCGTCATCACTCTCGTCACCGACGAGGCGGACCAAGCGGCTGCCCGCGACGAGTCGTTCGTCGCTGACCTCGCCCAACTGCAGGACATCCCGGACCCGAGCCCGGCGCAGCAGGCGTTACTCGAGGCGGCCGAAGGCCTGACCGCCTTCGAGCCCGGCGGGACGATCGAGGTGGGCGAGACCGAGGTCACGCTCCTGGGCATAGGGGACCGCGTCAGCCAGGCCGTGCTCATCGAGCAGTTGGCCAACGACGCCGACAACGCGCTCGCGGACTACCGGATGAGCTACGACCTGCTGCCCGAGGAGCTCAGGACCCAGGCCACGCCGCCCGACGAGCTCGCGGGGGCCACGGTGGACGAGATACTGGCTGCGCTGTCGGCCCTGGATGACCTGTTGGCGACAGTGGAGGACCTCGACCGGGTGCGCTACGACCCGGCCTCCTTCTGGCAGGAGAGCATCGGCCCGTCCCAAGCGGTGCCTGGTACGGACCACGACACGCCCTGCACGCTCCCGACCGGCTACGTCGCCAACTTCTGGTTCCCGCTCCGCAACTTCGTCTCGCCCGTCAAGAACCAGGCTGGCCGCTACGACTGCTGGGCCATGGCCTCCATAGGAGCCATCGAGAGCCGCGAGCGCGTTCAGAACGGCAACCCGGTCGACCTCTCCGAACAGTTCTACGTGAACCAGGCGAAGTTCGTCTGGGACCGCAACGATTACAACGAGAGCCACAGCGCACCGCTGGCGCTGTCGCGGGCCGTGGCGGCGAACCAACGTCTGCCTGACGAGACGTTCTGGCTCTACAACCCGGCCACGGGGAAGGCCAGTAGCACCGACGGCACGGCAGCCGACTACGTCGGCACCTGCACGAACTACCTGGGTAACTGCTCCGAGACGGCGCACCAGAGCCCCCGCTTCTGCACGACCTTCGCCCTGAACGGTGTCCCCGTCATGTTCTGCGGGTTCTCGACGATGACCTACACGGGGGCTGGCGTGCTCGCCAGCAACTCGCGGCAGATCTGGTCGTCCGGCCAGTCGTTCGACCTCAACCGGTACCGACAGTACATGGCGCAAGGGCACGTGATCATCGCCTCGTTCCCCGTCTACAGGGGCTTCAACGGGGCCGTGAACGGGGTCGTCTCCGACTACGCCGAGGAGTGCAGCGACGGCGCCGGCGGCGCGACGAAGAAGTGCGGCGGCCACGTCGTGCAGATAGTCGGCTTCCTCAGCAACGCCGCGCTCTCCACGCCTCAGTTCCCGGTGAACGTCGGTGGCGGCGGCTACTTCGTCGTCAAGAACTCGTGGGGCTGTGGCGCCGGCGACGGGGGCTACTACTACATACCCGCCGACTACGTGGAGCAGATCTTCGACTCCATGCACGTGCTCGAGTTCGACGTCAGGCGGAGCACCGCATGGACCCAGGAGCAGGCCAACCCCGGCAGCACCGAGGCGCCAGCGATCGCACTCAACGCCGCCCCCGTGCCCAGGCGTGCCGACCTGCGGGTGAGCGTCAACCTCGGGCAGTTCTTCACCGTCACGCACTCCGTCGCCAGCAGCGTCAACCTGAGGGTCGTGTCCAACCGTTCCGGCACCGTCTACGACGGCCCCTACACGATCAAGTTCGGTGCGTTCGGGGGCCCGAACCTGCCGCTCACGTTCACGACACCGGGCTTGCACTCCCTGACCGTCACGGCGACTCACTCCGGTCGGAGCGCTGCGATCTCTTTCGGCCTCGACGTCGTCAACTCCGCCCCGGTCGTCGACCTACAGCCCGCCGGCAACGCCTATATCGGCTTCCCGTACCCGCTCACGGCGCTGGCCAGTGACCTCAACGAGTCCGGGAACACGCTGCTGTGCGCCAACATGACGTGGACCGTGGCGGACCCGGACGTCGTCACGGGCAGCGGCTGCCAGGTACAGGTCACGTTCGGCGCCGAGGGTCCCAGAAGCGTGACCGCGCGCACTACCGACACCGAGGGCAGCGCCGGCTCGGACACGGTCACGATCACGGTCGAGCCCGCCAGCGCCAACCCGTATCCTCAGTTCGAGACGTTCGGCGTTTACGGTCAGGACCTCCTGTTCTTCAACGGCTCGCCGATAGGCTGCGGTTCCGTACAGGTGGGACTGGGCGCCACGATCGACCTACGCGATGAGGCCTGCAACCTCTTCGGGGCACCCGATACGCTGCGCTACAGCGCGGCGGTCACGGTCGCCAACCCGACGTCCGAGGCGCTGACCTTCGACTGGAAGCTGATCGTCTCCGAGGTCGGCTTCCCGGACCTGGCGATCCGGAGCCTGAGCGGCGACACCACGGGCGAGTTCCTGCTCTTCGCGGCGGGCAACAACGCCCTGGAGGCCACCTCGGACTGCCGCGTCGAGGTGAAGGTCAACGCTCCGGACCCGGCCAGGAGCAAGAGCCTGACGGTCTGGACGGGCCGTTGCACCTACTGGACGACGCGCCTGAACTAGAGGAAAGACGAAGGCTGCTGGCGCCCGCCCCGAGCCGACGCCAGCAGCCACGCCTTACGCCCGTCGCACGTTAGCCCGCTGCTTCAGCGCACCTCGCTGCCGTCGGCCAGGTCGCGGTCCAGGGTCACGACGCTGAGCGCGCCCTCGTCGTTCTCCGCGGCCAGGATCATGCCCTGGCTCTCGACGCCGCGCAGGGTCACGGGTTTGAGGTTCGTCACCAGGACGAGCCGCTTGCCGACCAGCTCGTCGGCCGAGTAGTGCGCCTTGATGCCGGAGACGACGGTCCTGGTCTCTGGGCCCATGCGCACCGACAGCACCAGGAGCTTGTCAGCGTTCGGATGGGGCTCGGCCTTCTCGACGGTCACGACGCGGAGCTCCAGGCGGCCGAAGTCGTCGATCGTCACCTCGTCCTTGTGGTCGAGCGCGGCGGGCGGTTCCGGCTCGGCGTGCGACTCCTCGATCTCCTTGGCGAGTGCGTCCAGGTCGATCTTGGGGAAGAGAGGCTCGCCCGGCGCGGTGCGCGTGCCGGCAGGGATGAGCGCCCACTGCGAGGCGTTGGACAGGTCGAACGGCGCGTTGCGGATGCCCAGCTGCTTCCTGAGCTCGTGTGCCTTGGCCGGGATCACCGGGTCGAGCAGGATGCTGGCGCATCGCAACGCCTCGAGGAGCGTGTTGAGCACCGTATCGAGGCGCTCCGCGTTGGCCTCGTCACGGGCCAGCTCCCACGGCTTGACGTCGGTTATGTACTTGTTGGCCTTGCGCACGGCCTCCATGACGGCCTCGAGCGCCCGCTCGAACTGCAGCTCGTCGAAGTACCGCGTGATCTTGGCCGCTAGGTCGGTGAAGGCCTTCCTCAGCTCCACGTCCTCGGGCTCCATCGCGCCCGCCGCCGGCACCACGCCGCCGCGGTAGCGCTGCAACATCCCCAGCGTTCGGTTCAGGAGGTTGCCGAGGTCGTTGGCAAGGTCGGCGTTCACGCGCTCGGCGATCGCGGTCTCGGAGAAGCTGGCGTCGAGCCCGAACGTCATGTCGCGCAGCAGGAAGTAGCGGAAGGCGTCGTTGCCGTAGCGCCGCACCATGTCGAGCGGCCGGATGACGTTGCCGAGCGACTTGCTCATCTTCCGCTCGTCCACCAACCAGTACCCGTGCACGTTCAGATGCTGGTACAGCGGGATGCCGGCGGCCTTGAGCATGATCGGCCAGAACAGCCCGTGCGGCTTGAGGATGTCCTTGCCGATGAAGTGGTTCACGTGTGGCCAGTAGCGGTCTACCGAGTCGCGAGCGACCAGCGCCGAGTAGTAGTTGATGAGCGCGTCGAACCACACGTACGCGACGTGCCCGTCGTCCCAGGGCAGCGGGATGCCCCACGGCACGCGGTCCCTGGGGCGGCTGATCGAGAGGTCGCCGATGGGCTCGCGCAGCATGGCGAGAACCTCGTTGCGGTAGCGCTCCGGCCGGATGAGGCCGGGGTTCGCAGTGAGGGTCTCGCGCCACCAATCGCGGTACTTCTCCATCGTGAAGAAGTAGTTGGCCTCGGTGCGGTACTCGGGCTCGATCTCGTGCTGAGGGCACTTGCCGTCAACGAGCTCCTTCTCCGTGTAGTACCGCTCGCACCTGACGCAGTAGAGGCCCGAGTACTCGCCGAAGACTATGTCGCCGGCGTCGTAGACCTTCTGTAGCACCTCGACCACCACTGCCTTGTGGTCTGCGTCGGTGGTGCGGATGAAGCCGTCGTAGCGAACGCCCAGCCGGTCCCAGGTGTTGCGGAACTGAGAGGAGATGTCGTCGACGTACTCCTCCGCCGACTTGCCCGCCGCGGCGGCGGCCTTCTGGACCTTCTCGCCGTGCTCGTCGGTGCCCGTGAGGAAGAACGTGTCGTCGCCCTTGAGGCGGTGGAAGCGGGTGACGACGTCCACCAGCAGCGTCGTGTACGCATGGCCCAAGTGGGGCTCGGCGTTGACGTAGAAGATCGGCGTCGTCGCGTAGAAGGCGTCGCTCTCCTGGAGCTGCGGCTCGGGTGCCGGCTCCACGCCGCTCTGCGTGTCCGGGACCCGATCGACGGGCGGTCCGGGTTCTACGGTCTCCTCCGGCTCATCGAGCACGATGCGGTTCCGGGGCGTGCCATCGCTCATCGGCTGGCTCCTCCAGGCGCCGTCTACTCGTCTGATGCGCGGGGCTCGAAGACAAACAACAAGGGCGCCGGCTTATGCACGGCGCCCTGGCGGGTGCTGAGCCTCTGCTCAGCCCGACACAGGGCCCTGATGCATCATGCGGCGCGCCATCTCGCGAGAGTATAGC
Organism: Trueperaceae bacterium; assembly: GCA_036381675.1. Lineage (GTDB taxonomy): Bacteria > Deinococcota > Deinococci > Deinococcales > Trueperaceae > DASRWD01. The sequence continues at coordinate 5,786 of DASVCK010000283.1, forward strand.
AGTACCACCGCCAGGCTCCTCCGCACCTTCAGCCGCTGGTGATCCCGCGTCCGGCTTCCTCACGCCCCCCGGGCCCGCGCTCACCGGGTGCGTCAGCCCGGTCGGCCCGCGGTCCCAGCTGCCTCAGAGCTGCGAGGAAGAACTCGGTGGGCTGTGCGCCCGATGCGCCGTGTGTCTGGTCGAAGACGAAGAAGGGCACCCCGGTGACGCCGTAAGCAGCGGCCCTGTCGAGGTCGGCCTCGACCGCGTCGGCGTACGCGCCAGACTCCAGCGCCTGCCGCACCTCGCGCTCGTCCAGGCCGGCCGCGGCGGCCAGCTCGACGAGCGTGTCGTGGTCCGCCACGTTCGCGCCCTCCGCCTGGTACGCCCGCATGAGCCGCTCCATGACCTCGCGTCCCTTGCCCATGGCAGCCGCGAGGTGGGCGACGCGGTGGGCGTCGAAGGTGTTCGCGGTGAGCGCCCTGTCCAGGTGGAACTCGAGGCCCTCCTCGGCCGCGACCTGTGAGGCGCCGTCCATCATCGCCAGGGCCCGGTCCCTGGATATGCCGTACTTGTGAGCCAGGTGGTCCACGGTGGAGCCCGGCTCCCGCTGCGGGGCGTCGGGATCGAGCTGGAACGAACGCCATACGACCTGGACGGCGTCTCTGTGCTCGTAACTCGCCAGGGCCCTCTCGAAGCGGGTCTTGCCAATGTAGCACCAGGGGCAGGCGATGTCTGAGAAGATCTCTACCTTCATTCCCTTACCTTCGTCGTCCTCCCGCGCGGCAGCCGTGGGCCTCGCTCATGAGGCAACCTAACCCCTGTCCGCCTTGGGGGCTGGTCCAGGGCCGACATGTGGCGCCGGCTTTAGATGGGCCAGCGCGGGCGACCTTGTCATGACGAGGGTGGCAGAATGCCCGGTATGCCCGAAGGTGGTGCCACACGCGTCTCGGCCGGGATGGACTTCCAGCGCGCGCGGCGGCGTGCTGCGTTGCGATCGGTGTTCGCGCGGCTGCTCGGCACCGACTCGGACCGGCTCCTCCCCTACGAGGAGGTCAGGCGCCGGCTGCGGGCGGTGGAGGGGCGCGAGGTCACGCTGCAGGACGTGCCTCTCGACGCCATCGTCGGCTCGGTGGGGCGCTATCAGGACTTCACGCGCGAGTTCATGCCTCTCTTCGACGAGGACAAGGGCCGCTGGGTGGGCGTGCGCATGGCCATGACGGGGCTCGAGGGCGTGCCGCCCGTCGAGCTCTACCGCGTGGGCGACGCCTACTTCGTCAAGGACGGCAACCACAGGGTGTCGGTGGCGCGTCAGCTGGGGGCCAAGACGATCAACGCCTACGTCACGCCGGTTCACACGCGGGTCCCGCTGGGGCCCGACGCGGGCCCGGACGAGCTGACGCTGGCCGGCGACTACGCGTCGTTCCTCGAGGAGACCGGCATCGATCGGCTCAGACCGGAGGCCGATCTGCGTCTGACCGCCTCCCTCAGGTACGTGTCGTTGCTGGAGCACATCCGCGTCCACCAGTACTACATGGGGATCGACGAGGGCCGACCCGTGGGCTGGGAGGAGGCGGTGGCGCACTGGTACGACACCGTCTACCTGCCCGTGGCCAGGGAGATCGAGGAGCACGACCTGCTGTCGCAGTTCCCGAACCGCACGGTCACGGACCTCTACCTCTTCCTCTCGGAGCACAGAGGCCGGCTGGAGCGCGAGCTGGGCTGGAGCCTCGAGGGCCCGCAGCTGGCCGTGGGGTTGAGCCCCGGCTTCGGGCTCGAGGAGCAGGAGCGGCGGCTCAGGCAGTCGATCGGCGGCGACGCCGCCCAGAAGCGGGCGGTCGAGAACCTCGTCGACGGGGTGCTCGTGGTGATGTCCGGCTCCCAGCCGGAGCGGACCCTGACCGCCGCGCTCGAAGTGGCCGCCGTCGAGGACGCCAAGCTGCTCGCCCTCAGGCTTGGCCTCCCGGCGCGAGGCGAGGCCGCCGCACGGGAGCGTGAGGAGTTCGCCAGGCGCGCCCAGGCAGCCGGCGTGGAGGCGCAACTCGCCGTTGTCGAGAGGGAGCCCATCCAGGCGATCCTGGCCCGGGCGGCGTACGTGAACCTCGTCGTCGTGGCCGGGCCGGAGCCGGGCGAGAAGATGGAGGGTTGGCTCAGATCCCTGCTGCGTCGCTGCCCTCGTCCCGTGCTGGTCGTCAGGGATGCACCGGTCGGGTACCTGCGCCCGCTGGTCGCCTACGACGGCCGCGCTCGAGCCGACCTGGCGCTGTTCGCCGCCGCCTACCTGGCCGTCACGCTGGGCTCGCGTCCCGCCGTGGTGAGCGTCTCCGAGCTGGGCCGCCCCGCCGAGCCGCTGCTCGACCGGGCGGACGCCTACCTGAGGCAGTTCGGCGTCGAGGCGGACCTCCACGCCGAGAGGGGCGCCGTCGATGCCGCCATACTGGCGGTCTCCGAGCGGGTGGGCGCCGACCTGATCTTGATGGGCAGCTACAAGTACAACCGCTGGCTCGAGGAGTTGACCGGCTCGCTGGTAGACCGCGTCGTGGCCGGCACCCAGTTGCCGGTGCTCGTCACCTGAGCCCGAGGGTCCGGAGAGGCCCCCCAAGGAAACCGACCGGACACCGCGCGAGCGACACGACGGATGCACGCCAGGAACGCCCTTCCTGCTGGTATCGTTACGAGCCATGTCGAAGACGCCCGCACTGCCGCGCCAGGAGGACGATTTCTCCGGCTGGTACAACGACATCGTCTACCGTGCCGAGCTCGTCGACCAGAGCCCGGTGCGTGGCAGCTTCGTCCTCAGGCCCTACGGCTACGCCCTGTGGGAGAACGTCCAGCGCGACCTTGACGCCATGTTCAAGGAGACCGGGCACGAGAACCTCTACTTCCCGCTGCTGATACCCATGTCCTACTTCGAGCGCGAGGCCGAGCACGTCGAGGGTTTCGCACCCGAGCTGGCGGTGGTCACGCACGCCGGCGGCAAGGAGCTCGAGGAGCCCTACGCCATAAGGCCGACGTCCGAGACGCTGTTCGGCGAGCTGTACAGCAAGTGGGTCAACAGCTACCGCGATCTGCCGCTGCTCTACAACCAGTGGTGCAACGTGCTGCGCTGGGAGCTGCGTACTCGCCCGTTCCTGCGCACTACGGAGTTCCTGTGGCAGGAAGGGCACACCGCGCACGCCACCGTCGAGGAGGCGATGGCCGAGACCGAGCAGATGGTGCAGGTCTACGCGCGTTTCGCCCGCGAGTTCGGCGCGCTGCCCGTGATCGTCGGGGAGAAGACGGAGGGCGAGCGCTTCGCGGGCGCGCAGATGACGCTGACCATCGAAGCGATGATGCGCGACGGCAGGGCGCTTCAGACCGGAACGAGCCACTTCATGGGCGAGAACTTCGCGCGCGCGTTCGACATCACGTTCAACGACGTCAACAACCAGCAGGCGTACGCGAACACCACCTCGTGGGGCCTGTCTACCCGCTTCATCGGCGCGCTGATCATGGCCCACGGCGACGACAAGGGGCTCGTCATGCCGCCCCGGCTGGCGCCACACCAGGTCGTGCTCCTGCCCATCTTTCGCGCGGACGACGAGGCGGCCAAGCAGGGCGTCACCGGCGCCATACAGGGCATCGCCGACGAGCTTCGTCGGCTGGGCGTGCGCGTGAAGGTGGACGACCGCGAGGGCCTGAGCGCGGGGCGCAAGTTCAACGAGTGGGAACAGAAGGGCGTGCCCTTCCGCATCGAGCTGGGACCCCGCGACTTGGAGGCCGGCGTCGTCACCCTCGCGAACCGCCTGACGGGCGAGAAGGAACAGGTCCAGGTAGCCCAGGTGGCCGGCGGCATGCCGCAGCGCCTGGCGGCCTTCCACGACGCCCTCTACCGCCGGGCCGAGGAGTTCATGACCGCGCACACCTTCCACGCCGAGACCTTCGACGAGCTCAAGCAGATGGTCGAGCACGGTTTCGTGTACGCCACGCACTGTGGCGAGCCGGAGAGTGAGAAGGAGATACAGGAGCTCACGAAGGCCACGGTGCGCTGCATACCGTTCGAGGGACCCAGCGCCGAGGGTACGGTCTGCGTCCATACAGGCAAGCCGAGCGGCTACGCCCGCAAGGTAGTCTTCGCGAAGGCGTACTGATGGACCACAGCGGCGGCGAGCTACGAGGGAAGGTGCCCCCCGAGAGGCGGGCCCTGCAGGTGCAGGCCCAGGTACTCAAGCAGGCCCTGCCCAAGGGCGTGCGCGTGTCGTTCGGCGAGGGTAGGCGGAGGTCGGACGTCGCGATGGCGCTGCTGAAGGGCGACCGTGAGGCGGTGCTGGCTCTGCCGCCAGCCATCGAGGACTCGCTCGACCTCGACATGCACGTCATGCGCAGCGCGCACACCCGCGGCCACTTCGAGCTACTGCTGGTCCTCATGGAGCCGCTGGAGCGGCAACGGCTGCGCTCGCCCGAGCGCCGCGCCGTGCTGCGCAGCCGGCTGGACTCGTCCGACCCTGAGACCGAAGCGCTCTTGGAGCGCGACGCCCCCAACTGAAGCCGGTCGGTCCGGCCGCGCTCGGCGCGTCGATGAAGCTGTTCTGGTCGTTCCTGGAGATCGGCCTGTTCGGGTTCGGCGGCGGTCAGGCGATGATCCCCCTCATCCAGGAAGAGGTCGTCGAGCTCAACGGCTGGTTGACGCGGGAGGAGTTCCTAGAATTCTTCGCGCTCGGGAACACGTTGCCTGGCCCCATCTCGACGAATATGGCGGCCTCCGTCGGCTACAAGATCGCGGACCCGCTCGGCGCGACCGTAAGCCTCATCGGCCTCACCGCCCCGACGATCCTCGCGATGGTCCTGTTACTCACCGCCTACCTGCGATTCAGGGACGTGCGGGCGATCGCCGGCTTCCTGCGGGGCGCGCGCCCCGTGGTGATCGCGCCGCTGGCGCTCGTCGTGTGGCAGTTCGCGCCCAGCGCATGAGAGCCGACTCGCAGGACTTGCGCGCATCGTTCATCGCTTGGAACGTGTGACCACGAACCCGTCTTTCACAACGAGCTCGACCCGTCGATAGCTCGCCACGTCCTCGATCGGGTCCCCCCCAAGCAGCACGAAGTCGGCTTGCTTGCCTACTTCGATCGTCCCGATAGCGTGCTCGAGCCCGAGGAGTCTTGCCGACTCCAGGGTCGCTGTCTCGAGTGCTCGTTCGGGCGACATTCCCGCCTCGACCAACAGCTGGAGCTCCCGTGCTACGTTGCCATGGGGTGCTGACGGCGGTCCGGAGTCCGTACCACAGGCGACGCGTACCCCCGCGGCGAGCGCTGCTTGGAAGCAGGAGAGCTTCTCCTCCCAGGCCGCCTCTACTGCCGTGACGACGGCCTTGGGCACTGTGCTGTCGGAGGCACGCATCATCTCCCAGTACACGGTGAACGTAGGGACCATAGTGACGTCGTGCTCTAGCATCAGTTCAATGGCCTCGTCGTCCGGGAAACTGCAGTGTTCCACCGACCGAACGCCGGCTCGTACAGCGTCCTTGATCGCCACGGCGGGGTGGGCATGGGCCATGGTTGGCTTGCCGGCCTTCTCGCCCTCACGCACGGCGACGCGGAGCTCGTCTAGGTCTAGCTGCGGCGATTTCGCCCGCTCATCCGTTTTGGCGAAACCAGCGCTGCCCATTAGCTTGACCCAGTCGGCACCACCCTTGAGTTGCTCCCGGGTGGCCTTACGAACCTCGTCGACGCCGTCGGCCTCGCGTCCAAGAAAGTAACCGTGGCCGCCGGTCATGACGATGACCTGACCGCTCCCTACGATTCGGGGGGCCACCAGCATGCGCTGGTCGACCAGTCGCCTCATGCTCGTGACGATGCCGTGCATCTCGCCGGCATCCCTCACAGTCGTCGCGCCCGCTTGCAGGGTCCGCAAGGCGTTGGCCGGCGCGCGCAAGGCTAGCTCGCTCGGGTGGCTGGCCATGGCCCTATCGAACGAAAGGTCACCTGGTAACGAGAGATGGACGTGCGTGTCGACGAGTCCTGGGATGGCGGTGCAGTCCGTCCCATCGATCACGGGGACGCCAGTCTCGGTCTCACGCGATGGCCGTTCGATGGCTGCTTGCGAACGCACCGCGCCCCTACGGTCACGTTCTTTCGCAGCGTCGACGTCCGCATCTCCTCGGATTTCAGAGATGCGTCCGTTGCGCACGACTATGCTTCCGCGCCCGACGGCGCCGCCCGCTACAGGGCGGATGTTTACGTTCGTGACGACGAGCGACCCGCCGTACTGCCCTGATTCGTGCATCGAGTCCCCGCAGCCTACTCGTCAGATGACCTGACGTTGGATGCGCCGCCCAGAAGGGGAGCGACTGAGCGGCCGCGCGGAGTGCTGACGTCCGGCTCTCGGCTCACCGGACCACGGCTCCACGCTTCATCACGCCACGGACATCGCCCACGGCTCCGACATCGTCTCGTGGGTCTCCTCCCAGGGCTACCAGGTCGGCATGCTTTCCTGTCTCGATGGTCCCTGTCTCCGCCAGGATGCCGCACGCCTCTGCGCCGTTGCGCGTCGCGGCCTCGAGGGCCTCTATCGGGGTCATCCCGGCCTTCACCAGCGCGTGCAGCTCGTCTGGCATGTCCGCGTGGTAGGTGTCACCGCCCACCGCGATCTTCACGCCTAGTTCGACGGCCTTCCGCAGCACGCGGTCGTACGAGTCTTGGGCGTTACGCGCCTTCGCCTTGAAGAAGGCGGGCACATGTGGCGCCCGGAGGGCCTCGTCGATGAGGCCGTAAGTGACGATTAGGTAGGTGCCATGGTCGACCATGGCGCGCAGGTCGTCCTCGGTGCAGTAGATGCCGTGCTCAAGCGTGTCGAGGCCGCTCTCGATGGCCCACCGCCCGGCCGGCCCGCCGTGGATGTGCGCCGCGACCCTGTAACCCAGCGCGTGCGCCTCCTCGATGCATGCAGCGATCTCCGCCTTCGAGAAGCCCGGTGCGGTCGGGTCTGAGTTGGGCGTACCCATGCCTCCTGTGACCATCATCTTGATGAGGTCTACACGGTGCTTCGCCTGCTTGCGGACGGCCTTGCGCACTTCGTCCGGCCCATCTACCTCGTCGCCGAAGTACCAGGCGTGGCCTCCCGTGCGAGTGATGAACTGGCCGCTGACCACGAGCCTCGGTCCTTCGAGCTCACCGCGTTCGATGGCGTCGCGGAGGTCGACGTCGATGTAGTCGCGGGCTCCCACGTCACGGACGGTGGTGATGCCGGCGTTGAGGATGCGCTTGGCGTTGCGCACGCTACGGAGCACGTGCGTGGTCGTGCTCTCCTTGGACTGCGCTTCCTCGTCCCCGAGGTCGATGCTCAGGTGGTCGTGCGCGTCGATCATCCCTGGGATGACCACATGGGCCGACCAGTCGACGACTTCGCTCCCATCTGGTGCCGCACTCAGTATGTCGGCAATCTTGCCGTCGTCATCGACGGCGATGACGGCGCCGTCGATCTCGCGGCCGGCGGCGGTGATTGCGGTCCTGGTGGCGACGTACTTCATGGTTTCCTCCTCATGGGCTGGCTAGCTCCCCGTCGTGGGTCGCGCTCATCCGCTCTGAGAGCAACTTCGCTGCATGTCGGGTCGCCTCGACGATGCGTTCCTCTAGCGCGGTCGAGAATCGAAACGTCGGGGTTGCGACGCCGACAGCTGCGATGCAGTGTCCCTTCGCATCGAACACGGGCGCGGCGACTCCGGTGACGCCCACCTCGGCCTCATCACGGGATATCGCGAAGCCGGCCTCGCGGATATCGCGGAGCTGGGCCGCGAGCGCGACCGGATCGGTGACGGTCTGTGCGGTCACGGGGCGGAGGGTCGCCGTCAGTCGTCGCTTGCGCTCCCGATCGTCGAGGTGCGCCAGCATCACCTTGCCGGTCGCCGTGCTCCAAGCCGCCCTGCGGTTCCCTACTTTGGTGAGGACCTTCACCGAACTCTCGCTCTCGACGACGTCCACGTACACGATGCTGGTGTGGTCCAGCACGGTCAGGTACACGCTCTCGCCGGTCGCTTTCATTAGGTCGTAGAGCACGTCGGTCGCCGCGCGCCGCACCTCTAGCTCCTCGAGTACCGCCGCTGCGAGAGTGATCAGCCTGCTGCCAAGGCGGTAGCGACGGTCACCTACGTCCTGCCGGACCATGCCGACCTCCATGAGCTGCACGAGGAGTCGCCGCAGCGTCGGCTTCGGAAAGGGCAAGGCCTCGGCCAGCTCCCTGAGCGTCGCGGGCCGGCCCATACGCGCCAGAGCCTCCAGCAAGTCGCTGACCTTGGTGATAGTAGTAGTTGCTCGGCTAAGTTCCATTATGTTGAACGCCCGTATCCTAGCAGACGCTGCGCGGCGCGGCACAGCCTAGGCGCTATCTCATGCGATAAGGGTGTCCCCATCGCTTCGATCTTCCAATGCTTTCCCCATACCCGCGTTGACATCCATCCCTACAAGTAATAATCTGCCCTACATTCCACAGTGTGGAAGGCGAGATGGGCCCGAGGCAGAAGGCTATGGAGGAGCTTCCTGGTCCACCGCCGCCCAGAAGACAGTGAGCGACACCTGTCGGAACGTCAGGAGGAAGAGCATGAGGATCCGAACGTCCGCACGTCCGCTACTCGCGACGCTACTCGTCGTTCTACTCGGTGTCGCGACCGCACAGCGCTCGCTTACCGTGGCGCAGGGGACCGCGCCCGAGACCCTTGACGCGCAACGCAGCACCGTTCAGCAGACGCTAAACGTCACCTATCACATCAACGAGCCGCTCTTCCAACTGGACTACGCCACGAACGACATCACTCCTCTCCTTGGCGCCTCATATGAGGCGGTCGACGAAACGACCTGGGAGGTGAAGCTACAAGGGGGCGTCAGGTTCACCAACGGCGAGCCGTTCAATGCCGAGGTCGTGCGTTACAGTCTGCTGCGCGTCAAGAAGCCCGAGCTCAACTCCCCCGCGACGATTTACGTCCGTCCCATCGTGGACGTCCAGGTCGTCGACGACACCACGGTTCGGATAATCACGGACGGGCCCGCCCCGGTGCTTCCGCTCTACCTGACTCGCATCTCGATGGTCCCGCCCGCCTACATCGAGGAGGTGGGAGATGACGCCTTCGGCCAGAACCCTGTCGGCACGGGCCCCTACGAGCTCGTGCGCTGGGTGAAGGACGACCGCGTCGTCTTACAGGCGAACACCGAGTACTGGCGAGGAGCGCCCAGCCTCGACCAGATCACGTTCGTATCGATTCCCGAGACAGCTACGAGGATGGCGGCCCTTCAGACAGGTGAAGCAGATCTGGTGACGCAGGTCGCCATCGATCAGGCGCCTCTCCTTGAGCGGGCCGGGATCACGATCGCGCCCGTGCCTGGGCTGCGCCTCATGATGGTCGCGTTCAGCCTCGACGGTGAGCCTGGAAGCACCCCGCTCTACGATGTGCGTGTCCGCCAGGCCCTCAACTACGCTGTCGACAAGCAGGCCATAGTTGACGACATCCTGGGCGGTTACGGCAAGGTCCTGGCTGGGCAGGCGTTGTCGAGCGAGTACTTCGGGTTCAACCCTGCCGTCGAAGCCTACCCGTACGACCCCGAGAGGGCGCGTGAGCTTCTCGCCGAGGCCGGCTACACAGCCGACAACCCCTTGAGCATCACCATCTACGGCCCTCAGGGACGCTATGTCCGCGACAGCGAGGTCGTCCAGGCTATCGCGGGCCAGCTGCGAGAGGCGGGGGTCGAGGCAGAAGTCGAGATTCTCGAGTGGGGGCTCTTCATCAACCGCCTGCTCGCCAAGGACTTCGAGACCGCCGCGTTCTGGGGCGCCTCGACGGTGCCGGACGCCGATGCGTGGATCGGGGCGATGCTCGGGACCGGCGCGGCCTACTCGGTGTACTCGAATCCCGAGCTCGATGAGTTGGTCGCGGAAGGCGCCCGCACGGTAGATCGCGACGCCCGGCTCGCGATCTACCACCAAGCCGCGGAGCTGATCCACGAACAGGCGCCTTTCATCTTCCTGTACCAACAGGTCGATGTGTACGGCGTCTCCCCGAGGGTCGAGGGTTGGGTTCCAAGCCCCGACGAGTCGATCTATCTGTGGGGCGTGACAGTCGACTGACCATGTCCTACGGCTCGAGCGAGACCACCACGAGGTCGATGGCCAGGCAGACCTGGCAGGAGGTGGGCGCCGTTCTCCGACGGCGCCCCAACCTCGTGCTCTTGCCCGTAGGGGCGCTCGAACAGCATGGCCACCATCTTCCTTTGGGTACCGACTCGATCATGGTCGAGTCGCTGTGCCTCCGGGCGGCAGAGGCGTTCGACCGGGTACTCGTCGCGCCCGGCATCCCGTACGGCACCTCTGCCAACCATGAAGCCTTCCCTGGCACGGTCAGCGTTCGCTTGCGTACGCTCGTGGACCTCATCGTGGACATCGGCACCGACCTCTTCCGTCAGGGCGCCAGCATCGTGCTCATCGTCAACGGCCACGGCGGCAATACGCAGGCTGTCGCGGCGGCGGCCCACGAGCTACGCCAAACCACGGGTCAGGTCGTTGCCCAGCTGATGTGGACGGGCATGATCCACGAGTCCTGGGCGGTCCTGGATGGCGACATATCCTGGCACGCGGACGAGTCCGAGACCTCGCTCATGCTCGCCTTAGCGCCGCAGCTTGTCCACGTCGACCGCGCTGTCGACGAACGACCCAAGGACCTCCCGTTCTTCCGCTTCACGGAGGAGGCGTTGCTCGCCACGAAGGTCGATCTCGGCCTGCCGAAGACAGATGCGCTGAGCTCGAGTGGCACGATCGGGTCGGCCACCCTGGCCACCCGCTTCAAGGGAGAGGCGATGGTAGAGGAGGCGACCGCTAACCTCCGGCGGACGATCGCCGGCTTGCTCGAGCACCACGAAGTCCTGCGGACGAGCCTCGGCCGATCGGCTCGCTGACCGGGAGTCGACGCCACCGTGCTTCCCTACATCGTTCGCCGCGTCGCGCAGGGCGTCTTGGTGCTGTTCGGGGTTCTCACGGTCGTCTTCTTCCTTACACGCCTCTCGGGAGAGCCGATTGCGCTGTTCGTTCCAGTGGGAGCTAGCACAGCAGAGATCGATCAGATCCGGCATGAGCTCGGCTTCGATCGTCCCGTAGTCGTCCAACTCCTCTCGTTCTGGCAAGGGGCGATTCGAGGCGACCTCGGGACCTCGATACGCTTCGCGCAACCGGCGGTCACATTAGTGCTCGAACGCCTGCCTGCGACCCTCCACCTCACCGGCGTCGCCATGGCGATCGTGGTGGTCGTCGGCTTCCCGCTCGGGATGCTAGCCGCCGTAAAGCGCAGCACGATCATCGACAACAGCGTCATGGCGCTGGCGATGATCGGCCAGTCGATGCCCACGTTCTGGCTCGGCGTCATCCTCATCCTCGTATTCGGCGTTGCGCTGGGTTGGTTGCCCGTCTTCGGCTACACCTCTGCCGCCGCCCTCGTCTTGCCCGGCATCACCCTCGGCGCGTACAGCGTCGGGATCGTCGCGCGCACTGTGCGCTCGTCCGTGCTCGAAGTCATCCGGCAAGACTTCGTCCGCACCGCGCGAGCCAAGGGCTTGGGTGAGGCGCGCGTATTCGCCAAGCACGCTCTTCGCAACGCCCTCATACCGGCCATCACCATCGTCGGCTTGCAGGTGGGCACGCTGTTGGGCGGCGCTATCGTCACCGAGTTCGTGTTCTCGTTCCCCGGCATGGCTCGCCTCGCCACGCAGGCCGTTCTCAACCGCGACTACCCCATCGTCCAGGCGTTCGTGTTCGTTACCGCTACGGGCGTACTTCTCGTCAACCTAGTGGTCGACCTCGTCTACGCCGTCGTCGATCCGCGGATCACGTTCCAGTAAGCCGCCGTGACCGGACGCCGCCTCCGCCAACGAACGTTCGTCATCGGGGCTTCCCTCGTCTCCATAGTGGTCCTCTCCGCGATCTTCGCCCCTTGGGTGTCACCTCACGACCCTGCCGTGCAGGCGACGAGCGATCGGC
>DASVCK010000284.1:0-4913 GCA_036381675.1 Trueperaceae bacterium
TCGAGCGGCGACGGCCCCCTCGCCGGCGTGCGCGTCCTCGAGTTCACCCAGGCGGTCCTCGGCCCCACCTGCGGCCTGGTGTTGGCCGACCTCGGCGCCGAGGTGATCCGCGTCGAGCCCGCCCCCACGGGCGACCCCACGCGCTACCTGCGCGGCTTCGGGATGGGCTACTACCCGTTCTTCAACCGCAACAAGAAGAGCGTGGTGCTGGACGTGAAGGACCCGCGGGGCCTCGCGGCCGCGCACCGGCTCCTCGAGACCGCCGACGTGATCGTCGAGAACCTCGCGCCCGGCACGATGGACCGCCTGGGCCTCGGCGCCGACGAGCTCACCTCCCGCTACCCGCGCCTCGTCTACTGCTCGCTCAAGGGCTTCCTGCCGGGGCCGTACGAGAGGCGCATCGCGCTCGACGAGGTGGTGCAGATGATGTCCGGCCTCGCCTACATGACCGGCCCGCGGGGCCAGCCGCTGCGCGCCGGCGCCTCGATCGTCGACGTGATGACGGGCGTCTACGGCGCGATGGGCGTGATGCTGGCCCTGTGGGAGCGCGAGCGCACCGGCCGCGGGCAGGTCGTGAGGAGCGCGCTGTTCGAGACGGCGGCGTTCATCATGGGCCACCACATGGCGTACTCGGTCGCCTCGGGCGAGGAGGTGCCGCCCATGCCCGAGCGCGTGAGCGCCTGGGCGGTCTACCACCAGTTCCGCACCGCCGACGACCAGCTCGTGTTCGTGGGCGTGACCTCCGACAAGCAGTGGGAGCGCTTCTGCCGCGAGCTAGGCCGCGACGACCTGCGCTCGGACCCGCGCCTCGCGACGAACAACGACCGCGTCGCCCAGCGCGACTGGCTGCTGCCCGAGCTCAGGCGCGTCTTCGCCGGCATGACGCTGGCCGAGGCCGTGGACCTGTGCGAGCGCGCCGACCTGCCGTTCTCGCCGATTGCGCGGCCCGAGGACCTGTTCGACGACCCGCAGCTCGCGGCCGGCGGCAGCCTGCTCGAGACGCGCTTCCCGGGCGGCAAGGCCGGCGCCCTGCCCACGCTGCCCTTCCGCCTCGGCGGCGCGGGCTGGGAGAAACGCGCCGACCCGCCCTACCTGGGCGAGCACACGGCCGCGGTCCTGGCGGCGGTCGGCTACCAGGAAGACGAGCTGGTGGCCCTCGCGGCCGACGGCGTGGTGCTGTTGGGCGAGCCCGAGAGCACTGAGGGCGGCGCCGCGGGAGGCGGCCGCGCCACGGGAGGAACGCAGTGAGCGACGGACACCGGTACGACCTTCTCGTGAAGAACGTGCGTCTAGCGCGCCCGAACCGGGACGACGCGCCAGTCACGGACATCGCCGTCAAGGACGGCAAGTTCGCCCAGGTAGAGCCGGGCCTTCCCGCGTCGGACGCGCGCGAGGTGGTCGACGGCGAGGGGCTCATCGCCTTCCCCGGCCTGGTCGACGCGCACATGCACGTGGGGATCTACTCGCCGCTCGAGCAGGACGCCGTCACGGAGTCGAAGGCCGCCGCGATGGGCGGCGTCACCAGCGCGATCACGTACTTCCGCACCGGCGACTACTACTTGAACAAGGGCGGGCCGTACGAGGAGTTCTTCCCCGAGGTCCTGCGGCTATCCGAGGGCAACTACTGGGTCGACTACGCCTACCACCTGGCGCCCATAAACCGCTTCCACATCGACGAGATGCCGCTGCTCCTCGAGAAGCACGGCGTCTCCTCGTTCAAGATCTTCATGTTCTACGGCGGGCACGGCCTCCACGGCCGCTCGGCGAACCAGCGCAACTTCCTGCACCTGCAGGAAGGCGAGAGCTACGACCTCGCGCACTTCGAGTTCATCATGCGCAAGCTCTCCGAGATGCTGGAGGCCTACCCCGACCGCGCCGACGCCATCTCGCTGAGCCTGCACTGCGAGGTCGCCGACATCCTCAACGCCTACACGGCGATGGTCGAGAGGAACGGCGAGCTCAAGGGCCTGCGCGCCTACCACGCCGCCCGGCCGCCGCACTCCGAGGGCCTGGCGGTGTTCATCGCCGCCTACCTCGCCTACGAGACCGGTGCGGCGAACATCAACCTCCTGCACCTCAGCTCGCGCAAGGCCCTCGAGGCCGCGATCATGATGCGCGACCTCTTCCCGCACATCGACTTCAAGCGCGAGGTCACGATCGGGCACCTGCTGCTGGACGTGGACTCGCCGGCCGGCCCGCTGGCCAAGGTGAACCCGCCCATACGCCCGCGCGAGGACGTCGAGTACCTGTGGGAGCGCCTGCTCGCCGGCGACGTCGACTGGGTCGTGAGCGACCACGCCTGCTGCAAGCACGAGCTGAAGGTCTCCCGGGACGACCCCGGCGACATCTGGCTGGCGAAGTCCGGCTTCGGCGGCACCGAGTACCTGCTCTCGGGCCTCTTCTCCGAGGGACGCAAGCGCGGGCTGTCCCCGAACCGCATCGCCGAGCTCACGAGCTGGAACCCGGCGCGCCGCTTCGGGCTCGCGGGCAAGGGCGACGTCGCCGAGGGCTACGACGCCGACCTCGTGCTCCTCGACCCCTCGCAGACGTTCGTCGTGCGCGCCGCCGAGTCGCCCTCCGGCCAGGGCTACACGCCCTTCGAGGGCCAGGAGCTCACCGGCAAGGTCGTGAAGACGTTCCTGCGCGGCGAGCTCGTCTACGACGGCGGCGAGTTCGTGGGCCGGCCCCGGGGGCGGTACGCGAAGGGTCTGGTCCGCAGCCTCAAGCCCGTCTGATCCGTCCAAGCCGTGTCCGTTCGCTCCTATGGAGTCCCGCGAAGGGATCGTTGTGTCATCGCGGTTTCGACGGCGCTCGAGCCGATGATCGAGGACGGGCCGTACTAGCCGTAGGGTGTAGTGTCTCGACATCGCGGCGCCCGTCCCGTGGCTCGCGGTCGGCCGTCGACGAACCTCCTTCGGGCGCTTCGAAGCGCCTTGCCGGCCCTGCTCGATTCAGCAAGGCCGCACCCGTCTACCCGGAGACGATGTCCGGTACGGCGGGCGAGCCTACTATCGGGAAGGCAATACCACTCTTAGGACTCGCTTCGCCCGCCCAAGGATGCGGCGTAGAAGTGGGGTATCGATAGCTGCATAGGCCTTGATCGCCCGTCGCATGGGCGTGAGGTACCGGTCCAGGTCTCCGCTCTCCCTGGCTTCGGCGAAGGCACGTAGGCTGAGCGCAGACATAGCCCTCCTCTGCCGGATGAGGTGTAGGCGCCGCTTCGTAACGTGATCTCGCCTAGGGGCTACCCTTTTCCTCGGCACGGAAAGCCCGGCATCCAGGTCGTCTGCCAACCGAACCGCCAAGCCGTCACGCCGGTGCCGGAAGTTACCCGCTTGCGACGCCGCCACATCGTCCGGCGAGAGCGCCTCTACCACGATTTCGCCTCGCGCGGCCCCTTCATCGAAGATCGTGTCGAGGAGCGGGTTCCGCGTCACGACTATGTTCATCCCGCGCCAGTCGGCCGTGAACCGGGGCAACCAAGCGTCCCCGAACACGATGTCCGCCGTCTCCGCGAAGATGTCATCGCAGAAGTTGCATGCCTCGGGCTGCATGGCGCCATGGCCCCAGTTTCCCCCCACGAGTAGGGACGCTTGTCGGCTCACCCATTCCCTGGTGCCCGCCCTAAGGGCGGCGAAGTCGTAGCGTGAAGACGGTCGACCAGGCACTTTCACCCGAAAGTCAACACCGGCCAGTTCACTCGGCGGCACGCCCAACTGCCAAGCCAACGACTCACCGAAGAACTCGCTCTTCATGTGGCCACAGACCAACCCCACGAAGAACGTCAGCTGCTGTCCAAGCACCGGGTCGTGCCGCGCCGCCAGCCGAGCGGCTTTAACGAAGCACGGTACTCCGACTACTGCGTACCGACGACCGTCTTCGCGCACTTGCCTAAGCACCCGCGCTAAGGTTGTGGGAGCATACTGCGACTTACGGCGAGTTGCGAGCTCCTCCTCTCCGTATGACACCACGTACTCGAAGTGCGACCCTGCACCCGGGGATGGCATGGCCGCGACATGAATCACCCCGTCAACCATGCCGCGCCTCAGGAGTGCTCTGATAAGCCAGGTCGTGAGCCCGCCGCTCGAACTACCGATCAGGTCATCGTCGGGCGTGACACGCCCCGCGAAAGTCCGCCCCAACCGCCCAAAGCGCGGGTCTCGCGGAAGTGCACGCCCTTGCGGCGACGGCGCGTCCAACTCATCCTCGGTCAGAGCATCGTCAGAAAACGGACATACACGGCTAGCCTTCGCCAGCTCACCGTCGCCAACGCCCTCCAGGATCGGCTCGTACAACCAGAACTGGTTCTGCTCGAGCCGAATCGCTCCTTCCGTGAGTACCGCACAGACCCCGCACCCTGTGCAGATGCCTCTATCGACAGTCTCAACGATGGTATGTCTTTTCATTCCCCACGCATCCGAATATCCGTTTACGCGGCGCGAACACTAGCCTTGCCTACGGTAACCAGAAGCGCGAAGTAGGCGCCCCACCTGTGATAGCTGCAACCCGCGACTAACCCTTCCTCGATCCAAGCTAAGTTCGACGCCTGACGATGGTTCTGCTCGGCCCGTCCCAGCTTTCAACGCTTGTGCCAAGGTGACTGCGTCAGGAGCGCTACTGCATCGCCTCGCATACTCACGGCGTCCGCGCTTTGGTCCCCGAGCGGGAGTTGCTCGGAAGGCAACAGACTACCGGATGAGAGAGGGCCTCCCCACCCTGCGGTGGGGAGGCCCTAGGTCATGGCGAGCTCGGCTCAGTCGTCCATCGGGGGACGCTGGTCGCAGCTGCCCGGCAGGTTCAGCAGGTCGCCGCCGTTGGCGGTCTCGAGGTCCGCGATGGGGTCGTACGGAGCGCCGAACGGCGTGCCCTCCAGGAGCGCGATGTCGCAGTCGATGTTCTCGCTGGGGCCGGTG
>DASVCK010000285.1:0-2019 GCA_036381675.1 Trueperaceae bacterium
GCCTCGTCGAGCGTGCTCACGAGCGCAGTATGCACCGCCACGGAGCGCACCACGCCTCCCTGAACGTGTGTATCGTTACACTCCTGGTTGGCCCGCGCCCCCTTTCCCCCCAAGTGCTGGGCGCGGGCCCCCACTACCCGACCCCGAGGTTCCCATCGGTGACCCGTGTTGCCGGCGTACGCCGGTACATGTGACAATCTGTACTTCAGGGAGGGGCCCGTCACGACGACGATGCTCCATCCCGAGCGCCGGAGGAGCAACACAATGACCAAGCTGAAGGCCTTCACACGAGGCGTGATCCGCTCTATGGACACGTTCGCTGCTGGCAGGCTTCCGCTCAAGTCGTTGCCGACAGCGAACGCCGCAGGACCTGCGGCCGACCTAAGCGCGATGCGCAAGGACTGGGAAGCCGTTGGCCGAGACATCCGCCGCGCAGCCTCACGCGTCACAGAGCGTGGCTAAGAGCCCACAGAAGAAACGGAAGCCACCCGCGCCGTCGGAGTCCCCCGACGGCGCAACCGTTGTGCAGGCGCCTCCCCAAGTCGTGGAGGTCCTCGAAGGGCTCAATCCCCAACAGCAAGCAGTCCTTCAGCCGTACATCGAGATGGCCTACTCGGGACCGCTACCACCCGCTCACGAGCTCGCCGGATACGACCGAGTCATTCCCAATGGGGCTGACCGCATCATGGCCATGGCCGAGCGTGAGCAAGAACACCGGCACAAGATGGACGACCGCAGGGAAGCTCGACTGGATGGAGTCGCCGACCTCGACAAGAAGTTAGCCCTTCGCGGGCAGGCCATAGGCGCAGCGTTGATGATCGTTTTGATTGCCGCTGCACTCGTCTTCGCATACCTGGACAAGTTCCCGCAGGCCCTTGGAACGGTCCTATCCGCGGTCGCAGTGCAGGTCGGCGCTTGGGCCCTCAACCGAGCATCACGTCAGCAGACCCCGTCACAGCAGAACCCAACTCCCGACGCGAAGAAGAAGTAGCGCCAAGCTGGGGCCTACTTGCTCTTCTTCCCCATCGAGTACGAGACCCAGCCGGTCAGGACGGACATGACCACGCCGAGCCCGACCGTCTGCAGCACGTTCGAGTTGCCGCTGGCCCGCTCGGTCAACGCGGTGAGCTTCTCCTCGATGCGAGCCACCGCCTCGGGCACGGTGCTGAGACGGATCACGTCCGCCTCGAGGCGACCGAGGCGGTTCTCGACGATCGACAAGCGGATCTCGAGGGTCGGCGTCGTGGCGCCCTCCTGGGCGAGCGCGCCCGCGAGGAAGAGCGCAGCGAGAACGAGGACGATGGTCTTCTTCACGGGTGCTCCTCGGTAGTCAGATAGCCCAGGGCGGACCTGGGCGGGTGGTCAGGAGATGAACTTCTGCCACGCCCACGCCCCCAGCAGGAGGGCGGGCACGGCGCCGACGATGATGCCTTCGATGGTGACGCGGGACCAGAAGCGCTCCCACGCGTTCGGTTCTCTCACAGGGGTTCTCCCTCTCGGGTCTCGAGACGGCCGGCCAGCAGGAAGGCCGCGAACGCGGCCACGAGCGCCAGCGCGCTCACGGAGGCACCGTCCACGACCAGCCGACGCGGGCGTAGTCCGGGCGGCCGATGACCGGGATGCCGAGCAGGTCCGACGGCAGAGCGAGCTCGGCCCACACCGCGCCGCGATCGAGGCTCCACACGACAACCAGGTACGGCGCCAGGTGCGTGCCGGCCAGGTCGCCGGCGAGGAGCTCGTCGAGGTCCGCCTGGCCGTCGACGCCGAGGCCGACGCTGAACGGGCCGAGGACGGCCGGGGGCGCCTCCACGAAGCACCCGCCCACCCAGGACGGCGCGCCGAGGCTGCAGCTGAACGTGACGCCGGCGAGCGCGTTAGGGGGCGGGTCGGTGGGCTCCTGCGCGGCGGCGGTGCCGCTCACGGTCAATAGGACCGCCAGGAGCAGTAGGCGGAGGCGCACCTATGCTCCCGCCGGCGCCCGCGCTTTTCCCAGGCCGAGCAACCCCCTGATGAGGTCCC
>DASVCK010000286.1:0-5876 GCA_036381675.1 Trueperaceae bacterium
GGGGCTGGTACCGCACGCCGGTTGAGGACGTGTTGCCCGTGACCACCGACCTCCGCACCGAGGTGACCCTGCCGCTCGTCGCTCTGGTGATGGTCGTGGACAGGTCGCAGTCCATGGCGACGGGCTCGCCTTCCAAGATCGAGCTCGCCAAGGAGGGGGCGATACAGGTCGTCGAGCTGGCGTACCAGGAGGACTTGCTCGGCCTGATCGCGTTCTCGGACGAGGCCAGCACCCGCTGGGTCTTCGAGCTCAGGCCCGCGACCGAGCGGGGCAAGCGCGAGATGCTCCAGGGGATCCTCGGGGTGGGTACGGGCGGGGGCACGGTGCTGGAACCAGCCTACCGACAGGCGATCGAGGCGCTCCGGCGCACGGAAGCGGCCGTGAAGCACGTGATCGTCCTCTCCGACGGCCGCCTCTACGACGGCGGCGGGCCGTTCGGGAACCAGCAGGAGATGCCGGACTTCGGCGCGCTCGCCTCGCAGGCGCAGGCCGAAGGCATCACGACCTCCACGATCGCCATCGGCTCCGAGGCCGACTTCGAGCGCCTGGCGGCGATCGCGAACGCCGGCGGCGGACGGTACTACGAGGCGCTTGACGTCTCCACCCTCCCCCGTATCTTCAGCAACGAGGCCCTCACCGCCACGCGCGCCCTGCTGGTCGAGGAGCCCACGGTCCCCCGCGGCCGGCCCAACCAGCTTTACGACTTCCCCGCGGCGTTGCCTCCCGTGGACGCGTACGTCGCCACCAGCATCAAGTCCGACGCCCAGGAGCTCCTGTCCGGCCGGGAAGGAGAGCCGCTGCTGGCGGTGCGGAGGGCCGGCTTGGGGCGCACCGCCGCGCTCACCACGGACCTCAACGGCTGGGCCGGCAGCTTCGGCGCCTGGCCCGGCCTGGCCGGGGCGCTCGGCACCTTGGGACGCTGGCTGCAGGCCGTGCCACCCGGGTACGACGCCACGGCGAGCCGCGACGGCAACGATCTGGAGGTCGTCGTGGACGCCGTGCTGGGCGGGGAGTACGTGAACGGCGAACGACTCGCGGCCCGGTTCGGAGGCGCCACGGCGCAGCTCGACCAGGTGGGCCCGGGGCGCTACGTGGGTCGTCTCCCCTGGGTGGAGGGCGCCGGCCAGGAGGTCGTCGTCGCGCGCGACGGGGACGTGGTGGCCAGGGCCGGCGTCACCGGTCCCGACCCCGAGTTCGCTGAGGTCGGCGGCGAGCCTCTGTTGGAGACGGTGGCGGCGCGTACCGGTGGGATCGTCGTCAGAGGCGACGTCTACGAACCGGAGCTGTCCGGCGACGGGCGGTCCCTGTGGCAGGTCTGCCTGGCCGCCGCCGTCGCGCTGTTCCTCGTCGAGCTCGCCTGGCGGCGGTTCGCCCCCGCCACGTCCGCCGCGAGGGGCCCCGCGCCGAGGCCACTCACTCCTCGTCGGTCGTGGTCGACGGCTCGTCTACGTCGACCTTCATGACCTCGCGCAGCACCGACGTGGCGTAGGAGCCCTTGGGCAGCTCGAACTCGAGGACGAGACCGTTCTCCACTTCGGTGACGTGGGATGCCGAGACCAGGATGCGCGTGATGCGCCTGTCGCCGCGCCGCGACGTGAAGTCCTTCCAGCCGAGGCCGAGATCGCCCAAGACGCCTGACTCGATCTCGCCCGCCTTCGCGGGAGACGGCTTCACCTTGCGTCCGTAGAGAGGCACGGTGGCACTGATCTCGAGGGCCGCGGCGCGGGGTGACTCGCCGCTTTCGTCCTCGACCAGGAACGTGCCGCCGGTGTCGTGCTTCCGCGCCCAGTCTCCCTCGACGACCGTCTCGTAGAGCCCGGCGCGCACGCGCTCGGCCAGCACCTCGTTGAAGAACAAGGACTGCAGGGCCGACACGAAGAAACGGTTCAGGCGGTGCCCGCCGGGGACGTGCTCACCCCGCAGCACCCGCCACCCGTCGTAGGCGTTCGACCCGTACCGACCGAAGCGCTGCGGCCCGAACCAGTTCGGCGCGCCGCGCTCGGCCAGCATCTGCAGCGCCGTCCGCGCGGCGCGCGCCGCTTCGGGGCGCGTCCGCCTGATCGTGACCCTGAAGCGGTTGCCCCTCAGGTGTCCCAGCCCGAGCTTGTTGCCGTGCAGGGAGCGCTCGAGCACCTCGACTCCCGGGAGAGCCACCAGAGCCTCCACGGCGGCCTCGTCGCGTTCGGGCAGGCTGAGCCACTGCGTTGTGACGGCGTGTTTGTCCTTCAGCCCCGCCACGCCGATCGCGACCTCGCTCACGCCCGCGCCCACCAGGGCTGTGACCAGGTCCCTGGTAGTAAGGGAGCGCTTCCTGACGAGCAGGTAGAGATGAGAGCCTTGGCCGGAGGGCTGGTAGAGCGGCACCTCCTCGACCACGAAGTCCTCCGGCACGCTGCGGATCTCTCCGCCGGTGCCCGGCGCCTCCGGCACGACGAACGGCAGCTTCGACCAGCTGAAGCTGAGCTTCTCGCGTCTGTCGGCCACTCCGGCCGGGTCGTCGGTCAAGCGCGCTGGCGCCGAGCGCGATGCCGCCGCTTGCTCATGCGCTCGAGCATCATGTCGCGCGCGAGGTCGAACCTCTCGGTGAGCGACGGCGCCGCCAGCAGCGGCTGTTTGTTGGCGGCCGGCACCCGGATGTTCGCGCACACGAACGATGCCTGATACAGCGGGTCTTCCGGCAGGTGCACGTCGATGTCGGTGTCGCCCCTGTAGAGGGTGTCGGCGTACTCGCGGAACGTGTCGATCGCGTCCCAGGCCGCGACGGCCTCGGCGTTGGGGTCGCCCCTGACGACCGGGGCGGGGCGGTACTCGGCGAAGTACAGTGGGCGCGTGTCGCCGCCGCCGTCCGACACGTCGACGGCGTCAGAGATGTCGACCTCGCACCGCTCCTGGCCGTGGAGCACGAGGTCGTAGCCCTCGTCGGTCTCCTCGACGCTGAGCAGGTGCACGAGGGTGCCGTAGCGCTCGAACTGCTCAGCGGTATCCCTGATGGGGGCCGTAGGTGGAGTGAACACCGTGATGAACCGCTTGGGCTCTGTCTCCTGGGCCAGCGCCAGCTTCACGAGGTGCTTGTAGCGCTCCTCGGTGGCGGTGACGGGCACCGTCATGCCGGGGAACACCACGACGTCGAGCGGCAGCACCGGCAGCGCGTCCGGGCCGTTTCGCCTCACCTTGTGCATGGTCTCTCCCACGCCCCCACGGTACCAGGGGCCGGCGCAGGCGTCTGCCGCCCCCCACACCATGACCTTCACGCCACCTTGAGAGCGTGCCGAAGCCGTCCTGGCGGCGGGTCAACCCCGCCCTGGCGCTACCTCACCCAAGCGCCGGCTCGCCTAGCGCCAGACGATGCCGAGGACCGTCCCGACGAGCACGATGGGCCCAAGCACGAGGTTCAGGTCGAAGGCGTCCAGCGCTCGCTCGTCCCGGAACCGCCTCAGTGCCCTCACCTGCTCGACCAGGAAGCTCATCACCGTGACCACGGCGAACAGGTAGGCGAGCCCCAGGCCCTCATGCGGCCAGCTCGGGTGCATCTCCGTGGCCAACCCGACCCCGAGCAGCGCCAGCACAGCCAGCGCGTACAGCGCGCCCACGGCGGCGATCGCGCGCGACTCGCCCAGGTCCGCCGGCAGGCTATGCACGCCGTGGGCGCGGTCGAAGGCGAGGTCGGCGAAGGCGTAGATCACGTCGAAGCCGGCGACCCAGGCGGCCACCGCGATCCACAGGAGCACCGCCACCAGGTGGAAGGCGCCGGTGACGGCGATGTAGCCGCCGGCGGCCGCGGCACCGATGGTCACGCCCAACCACAGGTGGCAGGCCCAGGTGAACCGCTTCGTGTACGGGTAGGCGATCAGGAAGGCCAGGGCGACGGGCAGCAGCGCGAGGGTGAGCGGGTTGAGGGCAGCGCCGGCGGCGACGAGGGCCGCCGCGCCCAGCACGGCGACGACCACCCCGTCCCACGTGGTGAGCCTACCGCTGGGGATCTCACGGCCGGCCGTGCGCGGGTTGAGAGCATCGAGGCGGGCGTCTATGACGCGGTTGGCGGCCATGGCCGCCGTGCGCGCCCCCACCATGGCGAGCGTTACCAGCAGGAAGGTGCGCCAGCCCGGCCAGCCGTCGGCGGCCAGGATCATGCCGACGTAGGCGTAGGGCAGGGCGAACAGGGAGTGCTCGATCCTGACCAACGACAGGTAGGTCGGGAGGCCGCGGCGCGGCTTGGATAGCGCCCGGGAAGGCCCCTCGAGCCGCGGCGCCGGATCCAGCCCGGCTGGCCCAGAGGACCTCTCAGCCATCTAGCGCGCCGCCGTGTGAGAGGCACCCCGCCATCAGTGCTGCCGCGCAGCCTCCTTGATGGCGTGAGTGGAGAAACCGAAGGATGGCAGGTAGCGTTCGGCCGGGCCGTGCAGGATGCTCCTGTAGAGCTCCGCGACGTCCGTGCCGCCCACGGCGACCGGCATCCCCAGCTCGTCCTGGAGCTCGGGCAGCGTGCGGTCGTCGAGCATCGTCTGCGTGCCGTACTTGAACATGTTGGGAGACAACAGCAGCAGGTCGGCCTCCCCCGGACGGACACCCCTGAGCACGTCGCGGCCCGCCAACAGGCCGGCGACGGTGGTGACCGCGCCGAAGGTGACGTTCTCTAGCGCTCGCACCTCGACCTCCAGGCCGGGCACCTGGCGCAGCGGCGCCACGGCGGCGTCCAGCACCGGGGCGAAGAGCTTGCCGGTGGCGAGCAGCACCCGCCGCGGCAGCGGGGCGCTGGGGCGGAGGTCCGGCAGGTCCTGGCCCAGGAAGTCGCGCACCATGCCGACACCGTTCTCGAGCATCGGGAAGCCCTCGTAGGCTGCGGCCGGCGGCAGGTCCCTGCCCGCGGTCAGGTAGAACTCGTCGGAGGCGAACACGAACCGGGTGCCGCGCTCACGCATCATCCGAGCCTGCCAGGCTTCGACCCGGCGCACCACGTCCGCGGCGGTCACGGCGTCGAACTTCTCGACCTTGGCGAGATGCCCCCTGTGACCCGTGAGCCCAACCGGCACCGCAGCGACGGACAGGACGTTGTCGCGGGACGCCAGGTACTCCAGCGTGGCGTCGAGCTCGTCGCCGTCGTTGCGGCCCGGCACGAGCACCAGCTGGGTGTAGAAGTCGATCGTGTCGAGCCGCTCGAACATCGTCCTGATGCTCGTCGTCTCGGGGTTCGGCACCTTGGTGTCCCACCACTTCATGAGCTCGGCGCGCTTGGTCTCGTCCGCGGTATGGACGGAGACGTACAGCGGTGAGAGGTGCTCGTCCCGGATGCGCGCGATGTCGGCCTCGGTCAGGTTGGTCATGGTGACGAAAGACCCGTAGAGGAAGCTCGTCCGGAAGTCGTCGTCCATGATGTAGAGGCTCTTGCGCATGCCCTTGGGCATCTGGTGGATGTAGCAGAAGTCGCAGTGGTTGGCGCACAGGCGGATGCCGTCGAAGATGACCTCCTCGAACTCCAGCCCCGGCTCCTCCCACTCGACGTCGAACGTCAGTCGCTCGCCGGTCTCCGGCTCGCGCACCTCGATAGCCGCCCGTCCCATGCCGAGCTCCCGCCTGTAGGCCAGGACGTCGGGAATGGGTCGCCCGTTGACCGTAACAAGCTCCCAGCCCGGCTCCACACCGGCGGCGTGCGCCGGCGAGCCAGCCTCGACCCGCGCGATGGCGGCTGGCGTCACCGTTGCGGGTCTGGGGTTGGCGCGGCTGATCACTACGTTCGGCCTGGACACAGCGGGCCAGTCTAGCAGACGGTCCCGGCAGCTAGAAAGCCGTGCGAGACGTCTGAAACGCGTCAGCGCTCAGATGGACTCGTCTACCGCCTCGCGGCGCGCTGCGGTAACCCGGTCGGAGACGACGACGAA
>DASVCK010000287.1:0-3815 GCA_036381675.1 Trueperaceae bacterium
CGGCCCGTGCCCTGGGCCAACGCCATGCCGCAGAGAGCGGCCATGACCAGGAGTACTGCTCTCTTCATGTGCTACCTCCTACGAGCACTCTCGGCGCGGTCGCCCGCCATATAGAACGAGTCGGCCGCGACCGTGTACGAAGACGCCGTACCCATGGGTGGGCACGGCGCCTCGTGCGGTTGCTCGCTTACTTAAGCGTCGTCAGTTGGGCGCTTGGATGGTGATGGGGTTCAGCCCGATGGCCATGCCGATGGGCTCGAAGACGGCGGTGTTGCCAGAGGCGTCGGTGACCTCGATGTGTCAGTTGTACATGCCGGCCGGGAAGTCTGCCGGGATGGCCCACGGACCACGGAAGAAGTCGGCGCCCGGAGGCGGGCCTTCTTCGCCCTCTTCCGCACCTTCGCCCGGAGGCGGGAAGAACATCTGAGCGGGTTCACGCCCGTCCATGACCACGGTGGCCGTGAGACCGCGCGCCTGGACCTCGTCGAACTTGAGCTCTTCGCCGGTAGCCGCGTCATAGACGACGGCGCGGAACACGATCATCTCTCCGTTGAAGAACACGGAGTTCGGAACGCAGACCGGGCCCATCGCGCCTTGGGCGCCCCTGACCATGTCTGCCTTTACGAAGTAGGTAGGCGCCTGAGCAGCTGCGATCGTACCCAGCAGAACCGCCACAAGCACCAGCAAGGACTTCCTCATCCGGCTTTCCTCCCTAGTCGCGCATTTGTCATCGCGATCCTCTTGTTGCGCGCTTCTTCCCGCGCGTGAGTATAGGTCCACGGGTGCGCTGCCGTGCAAGGTCTGCGTCACCGCTACGAGGCTCACGCCCCTGACAGGACCGGCGCGTAGCCCTTTAGCCTGGCCCGTTGGTAGCTAACGACAGGCAGGGCGATGGACCCCACGATGGCGACGACCGCCCACGAGTTGGCGCTACCTACCAGGTAGGCGGTGGCGGCCCAGGCCATCGGCGAGAAGGCCTCGATGATCCCCAGCACCGGGTCGCCCAGGGCCTTGTTCCGCCTGAAGAGATCCTGCCGCCTCGTCCTGACCGGGTTCATCAGCCTGATCACGGGGGCGGTGAGCGTGGCGAGGGCGACGAAGAGGACCGCGAGCGCCGCTCGCGCCGGATCGAGCAGCGCGAGCCCCACCAGAAGGGGAAGGCACAGCGCCCACACCGGCAGGATCGCTGCCAGCAGCTTGGAGCGGCGCACCAGCGTGTGGTGGACGGGCGAGGAGGCCACGAGATCGGGCATCTCCTCGCCGGCGATTGCGATCCGGGCCAGGCTGCCGGCGAGCGTGCCCGACACGACCACGAGCATGACGGAGAGCGCGAGGCCCAGGTCGATGCCAGACAGCGAGGCATCGTCGGCGAAGAAGACGATGTACGCCACGGGTAGGAGGTAGACGACCTGGAGCAGCGTCTGCGAGAGCTGGAACGGATCGCGCAGCATGAGCTTCCACTCCTTGAACAGCAGCAGGGAGAGAAGACCGCGCTGCGCGATATGCAGTCCGCCGTCGGCCCGGCGTGCGCCCTGACGGGCCGACGCCTCGACCTGGCCCAGGCCGTTCACGAACGCCCTGTGCAGCGTGACGCTCGCGCCCCAGGCCACGAGGCCACTGGTCGCCAACGTCACCACCGTGCCCAGCGGATCGAGGAAGAGTGTGCGCGCCGGCAGCCACACGGTGCTGTCGGCTGCCAGCGGGCCCCCGGGGGCGAAGTACGTCACCCACCTCGTCACCCGCTCGGACAAGTCCACCTCTGAACCGAGCAGCGCCGGCAACTGGCTGAGCAGGAAGAGGACCAGGCCACCGGCCGCCGCCAGGACCTGGGAGGTGGTGCGGGCCCTGCGCGGCCCGATCAGCCGTACCAGCCCCAGCGTCAGCAGCATGCCGAGCGAGGCCGTCACCAGCGACACGGCCAGGAGCAAGGGGATCACGCCCAGCAGCTGGGGCGTGCCCATCATGAGGCCCAGGCTCGCGACAGGCAGCACGAACACGCCGATCGTCACGAACACCGCCGCCGCCACGCCCAGGAGCTTGGCCGCGAAGATCGTCCGGCTAGCAATCGGCGAGGAGACAAGGAGGTCCATGTCTCCACGGTCGAAGAGTGCCGCGACACTGTGGTTGATCCCGACCGTGAGGCCGAACGGCACCATGAGCGCGAGCAGCGCCGCTGCCAGGAACACGGACTCCGGCGGGAGCGGCGACGTGAGGACGGGCCTGAGCGCGCTGAGCAGCTGCCAGAGGATGGTGTGGGTCACGAACACGACGACCAGGCCCAACAGCACGATCGTCGCCGTGCGCGTCTCGCTGGTCACCTCCCGCCAGCGGACCTTCAGCTCGTGGCGCAGCAGCCACGGGAGCGAGCCGGCCCTCACCGCTCGCCGACCAGCTCCAGGAAGACGGACTCGAGGGTGCCGCCTTGACTGCCGCTGCGGGCCCTGAGCTCCTCCAGCGTGCCCTCGGCGATTAGGCGGCCTTGGCTGATGATGCCGATGCGCTCGGCCATCCGCTCGGCTATCTCCATGATGTGGGTCGTCAGGATCACGGTCTTCCCGCTCGCCACGAAGTCGGTGAGCAGGTCCTTGACGGATCGGGCGGCGGCGGCATCGAGGCCCGTGAGCGGCTCGTCCAAGATCATCACGTCGGGGTCGTGGATCAGTCCGCCGGCGAGGCCCAGTTTCTGCTTCATGCCGCGCGAGAAGGTCTCGACCCGGTCGTGCCTGTTGCCCCACAGCTCGAGCCACTTGAGGAGGTCTGTCGCGCGCTCTTGGGCTTCGCCGGCCCTCATGCCCCACAGTCCCGCGACGAACTCCAGGTACTCGACAGCGTTCAGCTTCCCGTAGAGGAGGGGCTCGTCCGGTAGGAACGCCAGGCGCCGCTTCGCCTGCTCGGGCTCTCTCAACACGCTGGTGCCGAGGATCCTCGCGTCACCGTTGTCCGGTCTCAGCAGCCCCGCCACCATGCGGAGCGTCGTCGTCTTCCCAGCACCGTTGGGCCCCAGGAGCGCGTAGAGCTCGCCCCGCTGCACCTGCAGCGTCAGGTCGTCTACCGCCACCTTCGACCCGAAGCGCTTGGTCAGTCCATCGGTCTCGAGCGCGGCGTGTCCTGCCTGACCGCTCACCGCCCGGCCCAGCACTTCCGAGTGTCCAACCTCTGGTCGTACTCTCGGTCCGTCCCTAGTCGCTGCCACCGACTCTTCCATGCCCTGCCATCTTCGCCCGCCATGCGTCCACCAGCTGTGCCTCGCGCTCGCGGGTCAGCCCGACCCGCAACTGCGGGTCCAGCCGGGACCGGTACCAGTCGAGGGTGGCCGACACGGTGTCCTGGACACCACGTACCTTCAGGCCGGCGGCGATCGCCCGCGAGCCGTCGGTGTGCCAGAAGCCGGTCCCATCGGCCGGGATCCAGAGCGGTAGGTCCGCGAACGGGCGCACCTCCTGCTCGAGCAGGAAGCTCTCCGGCGCCCATACGACCTCCGCCCCGCTGCCACTGGCGGCCAGTGAGGCGTCCAGCAGCTCGCCGATGGTGAACCGCCCGGCCTGCGAGACGGCGTTGAACGTGCCCTCGAGCCCGGCCTCGGTGGCGTTCAGCATCCACGTGGCGATGTCTCTGACGTCGATCCACTGAAGCGGCATCGCGGGCCCCACCGGCGCGAGCACTGCCCCGCCCATCGAGATCCGTGCCGGCCAGTACGTGAAGCGGTCCGTGGGGTCGTGAGGTCCCACGATGAGGCCGGGGCGCACGATCAGGCTCCTGCCCGGGAAGCTGGCCGCCAGTTCGCGCTCGCACAGCACCTTCAGGCCGCCGTACGA
>DASVCK010000288.1:0-4322 GCA_036381675.1 Trueperaceae bacterium
GTCGCCGCCTCGCGGCGACGCGCTACGGCGAGCTGCTCGATGGCGTGCCGAGCATCGTCACCCCCGAGGTCACGCCCGAGCACGTCTTCCACCAGTACACGGTGCGCGTCCTTGGCGGCCGGCGTGACGCCGTCCGGGAGCGCCTGGCCCGCGACGGCATCGCCACGATGGTCTACTACCCGCTGCCTCAAGACCGACTGCCGGTGTTCGCTCGCCTGGGCGGAGGCTGCCCCGTCAGCGACGGGCTCGCCCAAGAGGTGCTGAGCCTGCCGATGGGTCCGCTGCTGGCCGAGGAGACGCAGGCCCGCGTGGCGGCGTCCCTGGCGGCGGCCGTGACCGACGGGCGCTGAGCCCGACCGCGACCGGCATGGGAACGAACACGTCGACACCGCTGCCGCATGGAGGGAGAGCGCACCGATGACGAGGCTCGCCCGGCTCGCCAAGGGCGCGCTGGTGCGCGACTCCGCTCTGAACGTCGCGGGCCACGTCCTGCCCCTGCTCGCGGCGGTCTTCACCTTCCCGCACCTCATCGAGCTCCTCGGGACGGACCGCTTCGGCGCGCTGTCCCTGGCCTGGACCTTGACGGGCTACGCGAACGTCTTCGACTTCGGCCTGGGCAGGGCGCTGACCCTGATGGCGTCGCGGCATCTCGGGCGGGGCGAGCGCGACGAGGTGGGCCGCACCACCTGGACGGCCCTCTCGATGAGCCTGGCCTTCGGCCTGCTGGCCACGCTGGCCATGCACCTCGCGGCCGCTCCCGTCGTCGACGGCGTCCTGGGCCTCGAGGGGGAGGTCAGGGAGGAGACGCTGGGCTCGCTCCGCCTCATCGCCTACTTCCTGCCTGTCGTCATCCTCGTCACCGGCGTCCGGGGGCTGCTAGAGGCCTACCGGCTGTTCGGCGTGTCCAACCTGATCCGAACCCCCATGGGCGCCCTCAACTACGTCGCACCCCTGCTGATCGCGTTGCGGACAGCCAGGCTCGAGACCGTCGTCCTCGCCGTGGTCCTGGTGCGGTGCCTCGAGGTCGCTCTCTACCTGATCGCCGCCCTGCGGCTCATCCCAGACGTAACGCTGCGGGCGCGGGTCTCGTGGCGGCGGTTCAGGGAGCTGGTTTCGATAGGCGGCTGGATGACCGTCAGCAACGTCATCGCGCCGATCATGCTGAACTTCGACCGCTTCTTCATAGCCTCGATGACCTCGCTGACCCAGGTCACTTACTACGTCACCCCCCACACGCTCGTCACGCGCCTGCGCGTCATCCCCACGGCTATCATGGGAGTTCTGTTCCCGAGCTTCTCGCGCTTCGACGACGCCGACTTGGACGCCGCCCGACGGCTCTACCTCTCCTCCCTGCGGGCCCTCGGGCTGCTGATGGCCCCCGTCGCGCTCCTGATCGTCGTGTTCGCCAAGCCCGGGCTGACGCTGTGGGTGGGGCCGGAGATCTCCGAGCGGAGCGCCCAAGTCGCCCAGTACCTAGGCCTGGGCGTGCTAGTCCACTCGCTCGGACAGACCCCGTTTACGCTTCTGCAGGCCAGGGGCAGGGCGGCCACAACGGCCCTGGTGCACGTCCTGGAGGTGCCGCTTTACGTCGGCTACCTGTACCTCCTGATCAAGGCCATGGGCATCGAGGGGGCCGGCCTGGCTTGGTTGATTCGGGTTACACTCAGCACCTTGGTGCTCCTCCTCCTCGCTGAGCGCCTGTTCGCCCGACCGCACGACACGGCCGCGGTCCCGGCCCCTGACCGATGAAGACGCCAGCCGCCCTCCTGGGAGCCGTCGACCGCTTCAACTACGGCGACCTGCTGTTTCCGCTCGTCGTGCGAGCCGCCTGGGACCGCCTCGGCGTGGGCCGGCCGCTGACCGTTTACGCCATGCGAGAGAGCGACTTGTCGGCGTTCGGAGCGCTTCCGTCGCGCTCCTACCGCCAGCTGCTTGCCGACGTGCGCGCGGGCGAGGTCTCCGGCCTGGTGCTGGCCGGCGGCGAGATGCTTGGCGCCCGCTGGCACACGATGGCTATCTACCTGGGCTCGCCCCTCCAGAGGGCGCTGCTGAAAGCGGCACGGCGAGTGCTAGGTGCCGACGCCGTCGACCGCCTGGTGGGTAGGAGCTATGGCGCTGCCGGCGCGTGGCCGTGGGTCATCTCCCCGGCCGAGTTGCCGCGGCCCGTGCCCATCGTCTACAACGCAGTCGGCGGCGTGACGGCCCTCGAGCGCGCAGCGCCAGCGGTGCTGTTCTCGGTAGTGGAGCGGCTGAAGGCGGCCCGCTATGTAGCCGTACGTGACGAGAGGACCCGCGCGCTGCTCGCCGGTGCCGGCCTCCCGAGCGTCAGGCTCGTGCCCGACTCAGCCGTGCTGATCGGCGAGCTATTCCCTCTTGACGAGCTCGCCGCGCGCGTGCGGCCCGAGCTCAGGCGCCTCGTTGACGAGGGCCCATACTTCGCGCTCCAGGCGAACGTGAACGTCGGGGTGGACATCGCGCTGGCGCTGGGGCGCCAGCTAGAGCGCGTCGAGGCGGAGCTGAACGTGAGGCCGTTCCTCCTACCGATCGGTCGGGCAGCCGGGCACGAGGACCAGGTCGCGCTCGGGCGCGTCGCCGCAGCCACGAGGGCGCGGGCAGCGTTCGCGCCGGTGGACGCGAGCGTAATCGAGATCATGTACGTCATCGCCCGCTCGGCGGCGTACGTCGGCACGAGCCTCCACGGCGCGATCACCGCGCTGGCGTTCGACAGGCCCCACCTGGCCCTCTCTAAGCGTGTGCCCAAGCTCCTGGCGCACCTCGAGACCTGGAGCCTGGCCGAACTGAGCGGCGGTATCGAGCCGGACGACCTCGCCCGCGCGGTGAGTGAGGCCCTCGCCGTACACCCCGCGCGGCTGCGGGAGCGCAGGGAGGCCGCCGTCCGGCTGGCTTGGGAGCACATCTTGGCTATGACGGAGGCGCTCGCGTGAGGGTAAGGCGCCCGAGCGACGCACGCGACGCCCGCCCTGGGGCGCCCCTCCGGCCCATCGGCGCCGCCCCAGGGAGACCGGCTGAGGGAGCCCCGGCGCGGCCATGAACCTGACTGACCTGGCCCGGCGCACCGCCGTCGTGGTCCTGAACTGGAACGGGTTCGACGACACCTCGCAGTGCCTCGCGTCGCTCGCGCGGCTGAACCCCGCCCCGGGAAGGGTGATCGTCGTCGACAACGGCTCGACCGACGGGTCAGCGGAGCGCCTGCGCGCCGTGTTCCCGTGGGCGCATGTCGTCGCGACGAGTCGCAACCTCGGCTACGCCGGCGGCAACAACGTCGGTATCCGGCTCGCGCTCGGCGAGGGGGCGGACTACGTCTGGGTCCTCAACAACGACACGGTGGTCGAGCCGGGCGCCCTCGGGGCCCTGCTGCAGCGGATGACCGAGGACCCCACTATCGCGATGTGCGGCTCGACGCTGGTCCATTCCGACCCGCCCGGGGTCGTGCAGGCCCTGGGCGGCGCGAGCTACGACCCCTGGACGGGGACCGCCAGGGGCGTCGGCGCCGGTCTCAGGCTCGGCTCGCTGCCCTCGCCGAGCGACGTCGAGCCGCGGCTCGACTACGTGGCCGGCGCGTCCGTGCTCGTCACGCGGCGGTTCCTCGAGTCGGCGGGCCTCATGGACGAGGGGTACTTCCTGTTCTTCGAGGAGCTCGACTGGGCTGCGCGGCTACCGCCGGGGACGCGGCTGGGCTGGGCCGCAAGCAGCGTCGTCCACCACAAGGACGGGGCGACGATCGGCCGCAACCGCGACGACGGACAGCCGATGGAGAAGCGGCTGCGCTATGAGTACTTCATGTTGCGGAGCCGGTTCCGCTACACCGCCAAGCACGACCCCTGGCGCCTGCCCGTCGTGGTCGCGATCACACTGGCCACGCTCGCCTTGAGGCTGGCGCGCGGCCAGCCCCTCAGGGCCTGGGTGCTCGCGCGGGCGCTCGTCGCTGTCGCCACCGGGCTCGGGGTACCGCCGTCGGCGCGTGAGCTGATGCGGAGCGCACGGGCGTGATCGCGGCAGCCACTGCGGCCGGCAGCGCCCTGGCGGCGCTGGCGCTCTGGGCGACGCGCCGCAGGTACCTCCTCGTCGCGTGCCTCGCGGCGGTGATGCTGCTGCAGAACCTCGCGACCATGCTGACGCTGCGCTCGGGCGTCGTCCCCATCGGGCAGGGCGAGCTGCTCCTCGTCTCGAAGGAGGTCTTCGCGATCGTGGCCCTGGCGCTCTCCGCCCTGATCCTACTCGCGCGCGCCGTGCGCACCGGCACCGTGAGACTCAGCCGGACCGAGCGGCTCGCCATCCTCTTCTTCGCCGTCGTCGCAATC
>DASVCK010000289.1:0-3255 GCA_036381675.1 Trueperaceae bacterium
GCGTCGGCTGCCGCCAACATCCGGTAGAGGTCGTGGACGTAGCCGTGGTAGCTGACGCCATGTATCCGAGGTAGCAAGGACGGGTCTATGCGAGGACCGCAGACCACCTCGAGCCGGAGGTCAGGGAGCAGCTCGCGCGCGGGCTCGAACGACTCGACGATGCGTCGCAGGAGGGTCGCGCCCACGCTGGTACCTCCCACGGCGGCCACTGCGACCGTCTCGCCTGCCTGGAAGCCGAACTCGGCGCGCAGGTCAGCCCTGGCGCCCAGGTCGGCCGGGTCGAAGTAGCGCACGTAGCCACCCAGGTCGTAGTGCTCGGGCAACCAGTCGCGGATGAGGGGCAAGCCAGGGCCGAAGGCGTCCGGCACGATGTCGCCCTCCTCGCCTATGTAGATGGCCGCGTCGCGCACGCGTCTGAAGCGCTCGACCTGCTCGATCATCTCAGCGTTGTAGTCCGCCACGACGAAGGCCTCACGGCCGTCGTCACCCTCGATCATCGGCAGGTACCCGACGAAGTCGGTCAGCCACGCGAAGGGCGCGGTCTTCAGCTCCGGGTTCTCGTGGAGGTAGTAATCGACCTCCCACGCCTCGTCCCCGACCCAGAGGTCGTACGGCTCCTCGGTAACGACGTCGTGGAACACATGGAAGTTCGCCAGCAGGATCTCGTCCATCTCGCGGATGGCCTGGAAGACGTTCAGCTCGTGATCGGCGCCCATCAGGGACTCGATGTGCGGCGACTCGCCGGCCAGGAGCTCGCTGGCGGGGTGGATGCGCTCCCCGTTCGCGTCTAGCACGCGCGTTACAGGGTGCTGCGCCAGCCAGTCGATCTCCAGATCTGGCACCAGGCGGCGGAGCTCCTTGGCGATGGCGACGTCCCGCTGCGAGTGGCCGAGGCCGATGGGGCTGCTGATGAAGAGCGCGCGCTTCTTCGAGCGCGACCGCGCACGCCGCCACGTACCCCGACCCGACCGCTGCACCGCACCGCGCTCTATGAACTCCTGGATCACGAGGTTGCTCCTCACCGGATCGCGGACCACGGGTACGTGGCCGCTCCCCTCGAACACGACCATCTCGGACCCCGGGATGGCCTCGTGCAAGCGGACCGCAGACTGGAGGTCAATCGCGGGATCAAGCTCGCCGTGCAGTACCAGCACTGGACACGTGATCCGAGCGAAGTAGTCGTTGGGGTCACCAGCGCTCAGTTCCAGGCAGGAGGCCAGCATGTGATGGCCCTCCGCTTCGCGGGCCCACGCGGTCAGGTCCTCGATGGCCTCGGTGGAGTGCGGCTCTATCAGGTCCTCCTGCGCCTGCCAGGCAGCGACCTCCGGCCACCGGTCACGGATGTCCACGCCGCGCCAGTCGACAGGGGTGCCCGGCTCGACCGGGGTCATGAAGCGCTCGAGGTTGGACGCGACCTCCTCGGCCGTGAAAGCCCTGACGTCCTGGAAGGTGGGGAACGACCCAACCGTCACGAGGTGCGAGACGAGCTCGGGCCTGCGCGCTGCCAGAGGGCCCAACCACCTGATCGCCCAGGTCATGCCGACGAACGCCGCGTGTTGCACTCCGACCTCGTCCAGCACCGCCAGCAGGTCCTCCTCGAACCGCTGCGGGGAGTAGCCGGTGTCGGGCCTGTCGGACCCGCCGCTGCCGCGAGCGTCGTAGGTCAGCACGCGGTAGCTTCGGCGTGCGAAGTGCGGGACCTGCATCTTCCAGAGGCGGCCGTAAGCGAACAGGCCAGCCGGGGCGAACACGACGGTGCGACGAGCGTCCTCCGGACCGAAGACCTCGTAACGAACGCGTACGCCGTCGCAAGGGTTGGTGGCCATGCCCGTGGAACGCGGCTCAAGCGCGCGCATGTCCCGCCGCCTCCTTCCACTTCGCAACGGCCTCACCGGGCGCCGTCCTGTCGAGGAAGTCACGCAGCAGCAGGTTGAAGTGGACGGGGTCGCGCAGGTGGGGCGCGTGGCCACTGCCCTCGAAGACGACCAGCTCGGCCTGCGGCAGGTGCGAGAGCAGGTTCCGGCTGTTGTCGAGCGCGGTGACCTCGTCCTCGTCGCCATGCACGACGAGGACGGGCTGGGCGATCCGCGGCCACAGCTCGCGCATCCATGGCATGGCGCTCTCGAGGATCGTGGCTATGAGCATGTCCGGTGCGATGTCGTCGCTCCAGTCGACGATGTCGTCCTGCGGCTTGGTCGAGCGCGGCTCGGTGAAGATCCTCTCGGCGAACCAGCGCCGGAAGTCGGCCAGGTCCTCGCGCCAGTGGACGGCGTTGAACTTGTTCCAACCGTGGGCGTCCGGCGGCCTGGTGGTGAACGCCGTCGGCAAGCCGCGCAGAGGGCCGGAGAGGGAGATAGAGGGAGCCACGAACACGACGGTGTCCACGCGCGCCGCGTGCTCGACGGCCAGGACGGCCGCCCATCTACCACCGGCGGAGAAGGCCAGCAACGACGCGACGTCGGTTCCGGTGGCGTCCATCACGGCCAGGGCGTCCGCCGCGAAGTCGTGGGTGCTGTAGCCGGCGGCTGGCCTGTCCGACAGCCCGTTGCCACGCCCGTCGAACGTGACGACGCGGTAACCCCGCCTCGCCAAGAACGGGACCTGCATCTTCCAAACCCGCCCGTGGACCAGCGACCAGGTGGGCAGGAGAAGGACGGTGCGCTCGGCGCCATCCGGTCCGAAGACCTCGAAGTGGGAGCGGACGCCGTCGACCGGGTTCACCGCGTATCCGCTCACCCTCGGCTCCATCGCCCTCACGAACGACCCCTTTCGTGCCCGCTAGGCGGGATCTCTGGTCGCGCTCGCGCCCAAGCCTTCGCGTTGGCCCTCGCGCGCCTCTAACCAATCGCCGATGCGCTCTAAGAGGTCGAAGTAGGGCACTTCGGCCTCAGGAACTCTGACCAGGTGATGCTGCTCCATGCCGAACCAGAAGGCGCCCAGCGCGACAGCAACGTCCCGAGGCGGCACGTCCACGCCCAACTGCGGTAGATAGCGTTCCGCAGCGTCTCCGAGGAGATCCAGCCAGGCCGTCGCGCGCCGGCGCGCCGGGGCAGCCAGCTTGTCGTCGCTGTAGCCCTGCGCCTGCAGCTCGTGGTGCACCCGTACGAAGCCGTCCGCCAGGTCCTGTCTGTAGTACTCGACGGCCTGGCGCCACTTCTCCGAGAGCAACCGTCCGTCGTCCGCATAGAGCGCCAGTTGACGCTCCCGGCGCTCGTGCTCGAGCTTCTCGTAGAGGGCGAGCAGTAACCCCTTCTT
>DASVCK010000290.1:0-2112 GCA_036381675.1 Trueperaceae bacterium
CCGTACGCCTAGTCCGGCGCCACGAACGCGAGCCACAGCGTGCCCAGTACCAACGTAACTACCGTGACGGGCACCCCTACCTTCAGGTAGGTCCAGAAGCCCAGCTCTACCTTCAGGCGCCTGGCGCCCTCCGCCACGATCAGGTTGGCGATGGACGCGACGAGGGTCAGGTTGCCCGCCAGGGTGCTGGCCATGGCCAGCGTCAGAGCCAACGTCTGCTTGTCGATGCCGGCGGCCGCCGTGAGCACGGACGGCCCGCCCGATTCGAGGCCCGTGGCAGGGAGCAGCATGAGAACGGCGGGTACGTTGCTCACCACGGTGGACAAAGCAGCCGTCACGAGGCCGGTGAGTCCAACGATTCGAAGGTCCGGACCTGACGTGGGCAGCCACGCCTGCAGCCAGCGCTGCGGCACGCCGGTGTCCGCCATCACGCCGACGACGACGAACAGGGCTGCGAACAACACCAGCAAGGCGTAGTCGACGCGCCGCAGCAGGTTGCCGGAGGCCCTGCCTCGACCGAGCAGCACGAGGGTCGCAGCGGTGACGGCGGCCAGCGCGACGGGGGCGCCGAGGACGAAGGCGACGAGCATGCCCAAGGCCGCTGACCCGGCGAGGACCAGGGGGCCGGCGCGTACCTGAGGCAGCTCGACCTGGGCTTGCTGGGCTGGCCCGGAACGCCCACCGGATAGTTGGGACCGGAACGTCAGCGCGACGACCCCGAACACCACCGCCAGCGACATGAGCGCGACCGGCGCCAGGCGCAGGGCGAACGCCCCGTATCCGATGTCGGCGGCGACCGCGACGAGCACGTTCTGCGGGTTGCCGGTCACCGTCGCCACGCTGCCGGCGTTGACCGCCAGGGCCAGGCCGAGGAGGTAGGGCAGGGGAGGCAGCCTTAGGCGGCGCGCCGACCGGATCACGAGCGGCGTGAGCATCAGAGCCACCGTGTCGTTCAGGAAGAGCGCCGATAGCGTCCCGCACGTGAGCACCAGACCCGCCAGCAGCCTCCTGGGCCCGATGGTGCCTCGGGCGACCAGCCCTGTGAGCAACCGGAACGCGCCGGCTTCGGTCAGTGCGGCGTTCACGACCATCAGGCCGAACAGAAGGACCAGCACCTCGCCGTCGACGTGGCGCAGCGCGGAAGGTAGGTCGGTCGCCCCGCATACAACCAGTGCCACGGCTCCCGCCAGAGCCAGGACTGCCCGGCTGAGGTCCACGCCGGGAACCCGGCCGAAGGCCACGGCCAGCAGCGTTAGCAGGCCGATGACGAGGGACAGGGTGTCGGAAGAGATCGAGGGCGTGAGACAGAGCTTGCCACGTTGGCGCGCGGGGGCGCCACGTCCTCGTCGCCACATCGGGCGCTCACCGGGGACGCACTGAGCACCCGCTACTTCAGGAACGCAGGGGAACTACTGGTGTAGCTCACATGCGCCGGGCGCACGATGGTCCGACCGGAGGTGTCTGACGTGGCGAGGCGCATCACGTCACTGATGGCCGGGACGAAGCTGGGCGACCGGTTGAAGCAGCGCAACGACGAGGGAGGGTACCTGATCGCCGGCACGAGCGCGGGCGCCGCCGCGATGGGCAGCGTGATGCTGCTGGGCGGCACCGGGCAGGGGACGGTGAGGCGAGCCGACGTCAAGATCGGCCCCGGGTTGAGCTACCTGCGCGACTCCGTCGTGGACACGCACTTCAACGAGCGGGGCCGGGTGTCGAGGCCCCTGACGGTATTCGCGCAGAACTCCCAGGTGCTAGGGATAGGCATCGACGCCGATACGGCCCTCGACGTCCATGTGGGGTCTCACTACCAGGTCGTGGGCAGCGGGACCGTCACGGTGTTCAACGGGCGCGTCAGCTTCTCGAACGCGGCGCGCGTCGGCGAAGAGGATCCCATGGCGGTCTCGGGCGTGCAGCTCCACGTGCCCGTCGACGGGTACGGCTTCGACCCGCAGATGATGCGCGTTCACACGCCGTACGACGACTTCGGCATGGAGAGCCGCTCGCACGACAAGAAGGGCGCAGCGAACGGCGGCGCAGCCAAGAAGAAGAGCGGCGGAGCGAAGAAGAAGAGCGGCGGGGCCAAGAAGAAGGCTGCCGGCGAGGAGAGCGTAG
>DASVCK010000291.1:0-2642 GCA_036381675.1 Trueperaceae bacterium
GCCACCCGCCCAGGGTGCCCGTCGGTCCCGCTCCGGCAGCGGTGCCCGCCGGCAACGCCGTTACGGAGAAGTTGCCCGCCGCTGCGCCGCCCTCGCTGAGGCCGAAGGCGTACGGCCAGTTGCGCATGAATGCCGCGTTGCCTAGCTGCCAAACGGACCTGGAGCTCTCCTCGGCGAACGCCGTCACTTCGTTCGGGCTGATGGTGCCTACCCACCCGGCGGCTCTCTCCAGCGCCGCGACCGCGTTCGCGTTGTCGATACTGACCACGCCCTCGGGTTCGACTATCCGTCCCCCGGCGTTGGAGTGGATCCACTCCAGACCGTTGACCGTCAGACCCTCGTAGGCTTCTCCCTGCCACACGTAGCCCCAGAAGTCCTCGTTGCCCTCGGTGCGCTCGCCCGCTTGTATCACGGCGGCCATGTCCTCCAGCTCGTCCCACGTGGATGGTGGTTCGTCGAACGAGTACTTCGCCAGGAGATCGGTCCGGAAGTAGAGCAGCCCGACGTCGGCGAACAGCGGTAGACCAACGAGGCGCCCAGCCGCGGTGTTGGTCTCGACGATGGCTGGGAAGTGCGACGGCACGACCGCCTCGACCTCGGGATAGCCGGAGAGGTCGACCAGATGCTCGGCGAGGTCTCCCACCCAAGCGATATCGACCTCTAGGAGGTTAACGTCGTCTGCCTGTGCCTCCAACAGCGTACGGAACGCATCGAGGCGCTCCCCTGTGGTGGCCGGTGACTTGACCACCTCGATGGTTACCTCGTACGCCGCGCCGCCTATCTCATGGGGGTTGGCTGCCATGTAGGCGTCCGCCAGTGTGCTGGTGAACGCTACCTCCGCGTCCGTCCCGCCGGTCATCCATGTAACGGTCACCGCCGCCGGTTCCCCGCTCTGGACCATGGGCGAGGCGCTGAGGCCCAGGTCGAACTGGCCTATGAGCTCGGGAGCGTCCTCCGTCAGGTCCCAAGGCGTGCTGAAGACGGCGGCGTAGTACGAGCCGGCAGGTAGGTCCAGATGGCTCAGGCTGATCGTCTCGTCGTTGGTGTTAGCGCTGTACTCGCGTACGGGCGACTCGTAGGTACCGGAGAAGATGCCTACCCAACTGCTGACGCTGCCTGCCGGCACGGTCCATGTCGCGCTGTCCAACTCACCGCCCGCCAGGTTGAGCTGAACGTCTTCCGGTCTGTCGACGATGTGGTTCGCGTCCAGGGTCGCTTCGGCCGAGACGGTGTTCGCCCCGAGCTCGAGTTCCATGACGTACTCGCCGGTGATCGCCTCGATGTTCGTGTTGAACCACGCGAACGGCAGGTCCAGCGGGACGGTCTCGGCGGTCATCAGCTGAAACGGGGCGTCGCCGTTCCAACCCGGGGGACCGGTCAGTACCACGGGGCCCGAGACGGCCGCCAGCTGCTCGGCCGTCAGGAAGATGTACGCGCCAACGGAGACGACCGGCTCGGTGAACAACGGGTGGTTGATCGTCCCCACGACGAGGGCGACGCCGGGTTCCAACGTCGTCTCGCCCCCGGACTGGACGGCCGGCTCCGACTTGCCGCCGTCACCCAAGGCGACCACGGAGTAGCTGTAGGTGGCGCCCGGCTCCACGTCCTCGTCCTTGTACCTGCGCTCGTCCGGCCCGAGGGTCGCGACGGGTTCGGCCTGCTGCGCGGTCAGTGAGGCTCCCGCCACTGTGGAGCGATGTACCTCGAAGCCTTCGACGCCCTCGCCTCCGTGGGTCCAGCTCACGATCATGTAGCCGGGTCCCGAGCTGACCGTCACGTCGGTCGGTGCCGAGACGCTCGGCGGCGGTGGGTTGCCGCACGAGACGATGGTCAGCAGTAGTGCCGCGATGCCGGCGAGCAGTACGAGATGCGAGCGCGAAGGTAGCTTCATCGTCAGCCCCGTTTCCTGCGTCGCGCTTCGACTGTGGCCCAGCGGCATACGGCGCGCGGCGCGCCTCCCTTATGTCACGGGGTACCCGTCCAAGACCCGTCCAGGAACATCAAGGGCTGTCGGCCAACGGCCCGGAGCGTTCGTCGTGTCTGCGGCAAGGAGACTATCCGACTGAGGCCCGCGTCCTCATGGCGTCCGTACGCGCCTCGAGCATCAACCGCTCGTGCTCGTCGAACACCGCGTCGTTGGATTCCAGCGATGCGCCTGGCACGGTGGGCGTAGCCTCACGCATGGCATCTGAGTCCCCACCGGAACAAGGGCGTCTGCGCCGCGAGCTGGGTGTGTTCGGTGCCGTGATGATGGGCCTCGGCTCCATCGTCGGCACCGGCGTCTTCGTCTCGCTAGGGGTGGCTGCTGGTATCGCGGGACCGGCCGTGCTCCTGGCGATCGTGATCGGGGCCTTCGTGGCGTCGTTCAACGGTCTCTCCAGCGCACAGCTGGCGGCGGACCACCCGGTGTCGGGCGGCACCTACGAGTACGGCTACCGGTACCTGCGGCCGTGGCTTGGGTTCCTGGCGGGCGTGACGTTCCTGCTCGCCAAGAGCGCCTCCGCCGCGACGGCGGCGCTGGGCTTCGCCGGCTACCTGTTGGGACTGCTGGGAGCGTCCGACCGCTGGCACGTCCCGCTGGCCGTGGCGGGGGTGGCCGCCCTGACGGCGGTGGTGCTGGCCGGCATGCGGCGCTCGAACGC
>DASVCK010000292.1:0-3482 GCA_036381675.1 Trueperaceae bacterium
GC
Organism: Trueperaceae bacterium; assembly: GCA_036381675.1. GTDB lineage: Bacteria > Deinococcota > Deinococci > Deinococcales > Trueperaceae > DASRWD01. The sequence continues at coordinate 3 of DASVCK010000292.1, forward strand.
TCTCGAGACACGCGGGGAGGAGGGCCAAGACCATGCCATACGACAAGGTGAGCGAGCTGCCCGACAGCGTGAAGGACAACCTGCCCAAGCACGCCCAGGAGATCTACAAGGAGGCGTTCAACAGCGCTTGGGACCAGTACGACGAGCCCGAGGAACGCAGAGGCGACGACTCGCGCGAGGAGGTCGCCCACAAGGTCGCGTGGAGCGCCGTCAAGCAGAAGTACGAGAAGAACGGCGACGGCGACTGGGTCAAGAAGGATTGAGCGCCACCGAGGTCATGGACGTGACGGCCCACGCCCCGCCGGACCACCGGCGTGGCTAACATCGGGGGCGTGGCTGAGAGCGCCGACCGTACCGCAACGCTGACAGGTGTCCAGGATCCCCAGCCCCGCAGGCCGCGGGCCCTACCCCTCGAGCCGTGGCCCAGCTACACGGACGAGGAGATAGACGCCGTCGCGAGCGTGCTGCGCTCGGGCCGCGTCAACCAGTGGACCGGTGAACTGGTACGCGCCTTCGAGGACGACTACGCCAGGTACCTGGGCCGTGGTCATGCGATCGCCCTAATGAACGGCAGCGTCGCCCTCGAGCTGGCGCTGCGCGTGGCGGGCATCGGGCCGGGCGACGACGTGGTGACGACGCCGCGCACCTTCATCGCCTCGGCCGGCGCGGCCGTGCTGCAGGGCGCACGCCCCGTGCTGGCCGACGTGGACAGGGACAGCGGCGCGATCACTGCCGCGAGCATAGAGGCAGTGCTCACGCCAGCCACCAAGGCGGTCATCGTCGTTCACCTGGGCGGCTGGCCCGCTGATATGGAGCCCATCCGCGCGCTGGGCAGGGACCGCGGCTTCCTCGTCATCGAGGACTGCGCGCAGGCCCACGGGGCGTTGGTCGACGGCCGGCCAGTGGGCGCGCTGAGCGACATGGCGGCGTTCTCTTTCTGCCAGGACAAGATCATCACGACAGGTGGCGAGGGCGGATTGCTCGCCCTTGACGACGAAGGTTGGTTCAAGACCGCCTGGGCGTTCAAGGACCACGGCAAGGGCTACGACACCGTCTACAACACCGAGCACCCCCCGGGTTACCGCTGGCTGCACGACGGCTTCGGCACCAACTGGCGCATGACGGAGACGCAGGCCGCCATCGGTCGCATCCAGCTGCGCGACCTCGAGGCGACGGTCGCCGCCAGGACCCGCAACGCCCGGCACTGGCGAGAGCGGCTAGGGGACCTCGACGGGCTGAGGATCCCGGAGCCGAGACGGGGCCTCAGGCATGCCTACTACCGCCTGTACGCCTACGTGAGGCCGGAAGCCATGCGCCCGGGCTGGGACAGGGATCGCATCCAGGCAGAGGTGGTCGCGGCCGGCTTCCCGCTGATGGTGGGCAGCTGCGGCGAGATCTTCAGGGAGAAGGCGTTCGTCGAAGCCGGCCTGGTCCCCACGCACCCGTTGCCAGTCGCCGCCGAGCTGGCGGTGACCTCGTTGGCCTTCCCCGTCCACCCCACACTGAGCGCGGAAGCCATCGACGCCGCGGCAGACGTCGTCGACGACGTGGTGCGGCGCGCCACCCGTTGACCCCCATGCCGGCTCGGCCGCGGGCGTGCAGCGGGCGGCGAACGGCTCAGCCAGGCTCCAGGACGAGGTGCACGAGTTCCGCCGGACAGTCGTAACGGAACGGCACGCCGGTGACGCCCAGCCCGCGTGACACGTAGGCCGGCATGGGAGCCCGCACCCAGCCGTCCAGGTAGCGACGGCCATAACGCGAGGACGTGACGACAGCACCGATGAGCGGCAGCCGCACCTGGCCGCCGTGAGTGTGCCCGGCGAGCAGGAGGTCGGGCGCACGCGGCAGCTCCGGGATCACGTCGGGGTTGTGCGATAGGAACACCAGGGCCGGATCGCCTTCGGCACCGGTGGCACCAAGTTCCGCAGCGCTGTCCAGCGCCGCCTGGATGTCCGGCCGGCCCACCCGGAGGTCGTCTATCCCCGCGAGCACCAGGTCCTCCCTGACGCGTTCGGAGCGGTTGAGCAAGAGCCCCACCCCGGCGGAGCCGAACGCCTCCAGCAACGGGTCGAGGCGCCTGAAGCGGCTGTGGTCGTGGTTGCCCAGGACCGCGTGAACGCCCAGCGGGGCGGCAAGCTTCGAAAGCTGCCGCACCAGCCCGGTCAGGTCGCCCCGGTACCGCGAGTCGACGCTGTCCCCTCCCAGGAGGATCAGGTCGGGGCTCAAGTCCATGGTGCTGCCTACCCACCTGGCGAGGTCCTCCTCGTCCAGGAAGGGCCCCAAGTGGAGGTCGGTGAGGAAGGCGATCCGCGTGCGCTGCCTCAGCCCGCGGACAGGGCGCGTTCGCTCTGTCACCTGGTAGAGGCGTGGTGGCTGGAAGCCCTTGGCGGTCAGCAGGACCGTGGCCACGCCGACGGCACCGGCGGAGCGCACGAAGTCGCGCCTCGAGATCAGGTTCCCCCTGTCCGCCCCTCTTCCACGCTTCACGGGCATGCAGCGTACCGCGGCGGCACCGCGATTCCGGGGTAGCGTAATCGGCGTGAGCGGTGTCCTCGATGGGCTCAAGACGTTCATGCTGCAGCTCGTCGAGACCCTCGGTTACGCGGGCCTGGCGCTGCTGTCGCTGGTGGAGAACCTGATCCCGCCCATCCCGTCCGAGTTCGTGCTGCCGTTCGCCGGCTTCCTCGTCGCGGAAGGGCGCCTGAACGTGGTGGGCGTCCTGGTCTTCACCTCCGTCGGTGGGTTCGCCGGCACCGCCTTCTTCTACTGGTTGGGACGCCGGCTGGGCGATGCCCGCGTGCGCGCCTTCATACGCCGCTTCGGCCGGTACGTCCTGCTCCGGGAATCGGACTACGACGAGGCGCTGGGGTTCTTCCAGCGGCACGACACGAAGGTCATCTTCTGGGGGCGGTTCATGCCGGCCGTGCGCAGCCTGATCTCGCTGCCAGCCGGCGTCGCCAGGATGGGTTTCGGCCGTTTCTCCCTCTACACGGTCCTTGGCACCGTGCTGTGGAACGCCTTCCTGGTGACGGCCGGCTGGCTGCTGGGCGAGCGATGGGAAGCGGTCCTCGCCGTGGTCGACCGCCTCGAGGCCGTCCTCTGGGTGCTGCTAGGCGCCGCCGTGATCGGCTGGTTCGTCTGGCAACGCCGCCGCCGGAGGCCCGAGGCCCGGGCCGAGTAGCGCCCTACAGGGTCCTCTCGCCGGTGGCCGGACCGCGCAGGGCCTCGAAGTTGACGATGTCGTACTCTTCGCCGTCCTCGGTCACGTAACGGCCGGAACTCGTGACGCGCACCTCTTCCGTGACCTCGCGAACATCGCCGTCGCCCGCGTGGAAAGGTCCGACGTAGGTGAACACCGAGCCGACCTGGTACCGGTCGTCCAACCTCGCTCCCGCCGTCGGCCGCCACGTTCCGGGCATGCCGACAGCCTCGCCGTCAGCGCTGCGCACGACACGCATGACGCCCAAGCCCTGCTCGCCG
>DASVCK010000293.1:0-17174 GCA_036381675.1 Trueperaceae bacterium
CGCCCACACCGTTTCCGACGGCGCCGGCGGCGGTGCGGCCAAAACCCAGGGCGAGGCTGATCGCGCCATCGGCCTGGCCGGGCTGCACGAACACGGGGGCGTCCACCGCGCGGCTGCCCACCGTGAGGGTGATCACGTCGCCTGTGTCCACGCCAAGGCTCTCCGCGAGGCTCGGCGAGACCAGCGCCGCGTTGTCCCACGTGATCTTGGAGATGGGCCGGGGCAGCTCCTGGAGCCAGCCGTTGTTGGCGAAGCGGCCGTCCAACAGCGCCTGGTCGAGGTAGAGCGCCAGCTCGACCTCTCCGGCGGCCGGCAGCGGCTCGCTCACCGCGGAGGCGCTCACGTTCTGCGGGGCCTCGGCTGTGCCTGCCACCACGCCGCGGAACACGCTCTCGCGCCAGAAGTCGTCGAAGTTGCCCGAGACACGGCCCTGCCAGTAGCCGCGCACGACATCGTAGGCGGTGGCGTCGGGCTCGCCCAGCAGGACCGCCAGCACCTCGTGCGGGCTCCTGCCGCCGTAGAAGGGCAGGATCAGCGGCTGCTGGATCGTGACGGTGCCGTCGAACGCGCGGGCGTCGCCCCACGTCTCTAGGAAGTGGGCCTGGGGCACGTGCCACGTGCAGGCTGAGGCGGTCTCGTCGTGGTACAGGCCCAGGTGGGCGCTGAACGGCACCTGGGCGAGAGCCTCGGCGAAGCCAAGGTCGGCCGGCGCCGTGTAGACGGGGTTGCTGCCGACGATGAGCAGCGTCGATACCTCGCCGGCGCGCATCGCAGCGGTGAGCGAGGCGATCTCCTCGCCGTGCACGGCGGGGCGAGCGGCTGGGTCGGCCACGTAGCTCACGGTGTTGCCCACGCTGCCCAGCGTCTGGTTGATGGCGGCTGCCAGCGCATGCACGACCGGAGGCTGTTCCGGGCCGGCGATGACCACGGCGGACCCTTGCGCCCCTTGTAGGTCCGTGACGATGGCGTCGAGCACCTCGGCAGAGAGCCCGGCTGGGACCTCGGCGTCGGGCGCGTCCACGCCCAGGCGCCCGGCGATCGCGGCGGCCGCGGCGGCTATGGCCGACGGCTTGAGCGCCACGCGGTGGTCAGCGACGACGCCCGTGGGGGACGGGCTGCTCTCGAGTTGGTAGAGCCGGTTCATCGTGTCCCGCGCCTGCAAGACGCGGCGGCGCTGAGCGAAGTCGCGGGCGTACGCGAGCCGGCCGGGACCGCGGTCTAGGAAGTCGGCGCCCAGCGAGACGATGACGTCGGCCTGTGTCAGGTCAAGCACCGGCCTGACGTCCGCGCCGAACGCCAGGCGGGCGCCGGCGACCTCGTTGTCGGGATGCACCGGGTCCCACTGGTACCAGCCTGCCTGCGGCAGCGTGCTGAGGAGCTGCTGCAGCTGAGCGCCCAGCGTGGGCGAGGTCACGTTCTCGGTGAGCACGGCGAGGCCCTGCCCCTGTGGCAGCGAACCGACCGTCGCGGTCAGCGCCTCCACGAAGTCCTCCCAGAGCCGCTCCTCGCCGTTCTCGAGGATCACGCCGGATCGGTCGGGGTCGTAGACGGAGAGGACCTCGGCCTGCGTGACGGCGCCGGTGGCGCCGCGGCTGGCCGGATGGTCCGGGTTGCCCTCCAGCTTCGTGGGCCTGCCCTGATGGCTCTCGGCCAGGACGCCCTCCGCGTAGCCCCCGTAGGTGACGGCGGTGGCGTAGAAGAGCGGCTTGCCCGGCGTTATCTCCTCGGGGGTCCTGACGTAGGGCACGATCTTCTCGTGCGGCAGCGGGGGCCTGGCGCAGGCCGAGAGACCGGCCAACGCCATGCTGGCGCCGAGCAGCTTGAGGAAGTCGCGCCGGTCCAGGCCGTTCTCCAGCGGGGCGGCTTGCCGAGGGAACTCCTTGTTCAGGAACTCCCTGAACTCGTCCGACTCGGTCAGCGCGCCGAGGCTGCGCCAGTACGCCGGACCTTCCTGGCCCGACAGCTTCTCCCGCAGGCGGGAGAAGTCGCGCGGTGATTCACCTCCGCCGGCGTTCATCTGTGGCAGGTCGAGCATTGGATGAGCCTATCCGTGTCTATGTGGTACGCCTCGATCAGCTCCGTTCCGATCGCACGCTGCTCCTCCGGTTGGGAGGGGAAGCCGTACTCCATGTTGAGGACCTCGCTGCGAGGCCTGAGCTGCGTCGCGGGGTCTCGGTGGCACTCGAGGCACCAACCCATCGTGAGAGGTGCCGCCTTGGTGGCCGTGACCATCTGGTCAACGCGACCGTGGCAACTGGAGCAGCCCACGCCGTTGTTAACGTGCACGCTGTGATCGAAGTACACGTAGTCGGGCAGGTCGTGGACTCGGTTCCACTGGATGGGCACGCCCGTCTCCCAGCTCTCGAACACGGCCTGCAGCTGTGGAGTGTTGGTACGCAGTTGTGAGTGACAGGTCATGCAGGTCTCGGTAGGCGGCACGGACGCGGTGTTGGAGGTCTCGACGGACGTGTGGCAGTAACGGCAATCGAGCCCCGTCTGCACCACGTGCAGGTTGTGCGGGAAGTCGACAGGTTGCGGTACCGGCACGCCGACCTGGTTGTTCGTCGCCCTGGCGTAGAACATGAGCGCTCCGACAAGCAGTACGAGGAAGACGCCGCCCCCGAACATCGACCACTTGATCAGCGAGTTGGTGTTGGGCGGGAAGAGCTGGGGCATGCCTCAGCCCGCCGGCTGGCCGGCGGTGGGCGGAGCGGCCACGTCGTTAGATGGCGCTTCGCACTTTGCGGCGAGGTCAAGGGGGCACGGGGTGGTCGACATCATGCTGGGCGGACTACCTCCTCGAACTTCATACCGGTGCGCTGCTAGGCAGGCCGGTGCTCTGCGCGCGTCCAGCGCGGCGTTTCTCCGCGCCCTGCGTGAAAACTCCGCCCAATCTAGCATGAGGCGCGACCGAGCCTGACCGGGACATCTGCCCCGGCTCACGTGCTTCGTATCGCGCCTGCTGTGGATGGTGGTGGAGCCTGCCGGACTCGAACCGGCGACATTTCGCTTGCAAAGCGAACGCTCTCCCAACTGAGCTAAGGCCCCCTACCGTGAGAAGCGCCGTGGCCGCTGGCGGCCCGAAGACGCACGTTTGAGCTTATGGCCGCGGCAGCGGGGGTGTCAACGACCAGCGCCGCGGTGGAGGCGCTCCTAGACGTCTGCGAGGCGCGCGAAGATCATCCTGCCCATGCTCGTCTGCAGGCTGGAGGTCACGACGGCGTCCACGCTGTGGCCCACGAGCTCCGCAGCGTCCTCGACGACCACCATCGTGCCGTCCTCCAGGTACGCCAGGCCCTGGCCCGACTCGCGTCCGGGCTTCACGACGTTGAGCGAGAGCCGCTCTCCCGGCATGTAGGTGACCTTGACGCCGTTGGCGAGCTGGTTGAGGTTGAGCACCCTCACGCCCTGCAGGGAGGCGACCCGGCTGAGGTTGTAGTCGGTGGTGACGAGGTCGAAGCCGGTGTCCAGGCAGTACCTCACCAGCCGCGCGTCGACCGGGACCCTGGCGTCGTCGGAGACGGTGACCACCTCGGACGGGAGGTCGTGATGCGAGACCAGCTTGTCGACGATCTCCAGGCCGCGCCGGCCACGTTGGCGCCTGAGCGGGTCGTCCGAGTCCGCGAGGCGCTGCAGCTCGGCTAGCACGAAGTGAGGCACGAGCAGCCTGCCGTCTACGAAGTTGGACTCCGCTACGTCGAGGATGCGGCCGTCTATGAGCGCGGAGCTGTCGATGACCTTGTCGTGCCAGGGCCCGGCAGAGGCTGCTATGGCAGCGCCCGCGGAGCGCAAGCCCGGCAGTACGCTGCGGTTCGCGACGAAGAAGCCCGCGCAACCGAGGACGGCGATCAGGGCGATGAGGACCGACCAGTACCAGGTGAAGCCGGGGATGTCGGCCAGGACGGTGTTGACGAGGATCGTCAGCACGAGGCCCACGGTGGCCCCCACGAGCACCGCGACGACGACGTCAGGGCGCAGCGAGGTGACCCTGTCCATGGTCCGTGCCCACGCCCGGCCAGCTCTCCGCGCCGGGCCGCGGGTCAGCAGCAGCGCCGACAGCCCGCCCACCACGGTCAGGTAGAAGAGGTTGTTGGGACCCGCCAGCAGGCCGCGAGGCTCCAGCAGGGTCAGGCTGATGAAGTAAGCCGCCGCTGCCCCTGCCAGCGAGAACAGCCCGCTGGCGATCGTGGAGCCCAGACGCTCGTCGGAGGCGCCGACATGGCGCTCATCACCCTTGCTCACGTCGCTCTGCCCTCTGTGCTCGGCGGCCGCGCGGTTCACGAGCCCTCCCAGACAGCTTCCAGCGCTTCCGTCAGGGTACCCGCACCACGCACTCGCTCGGAAGACCTGGGACCCACCACGCGATCGAAGCCCGCCCGTTCGGCCTCCTGCACGCGCCTGGCCAGTTGGCTCACGCTGCGCAGCTCTCCCGCCAACCCCACCTCGCCGACGAGGGCCGTCGACTCCCCGACCGGGCGGTTCGTCACGGCCGAGTAAGCGGCGACCGCCACGGCCAGGTCAGCACCAGGGTCCGTGACCCGCAGACCGCCGGCGACGTTCACGTAGACGTCGAGGCCCTCGAGCGGCAGGCCCAGCCTGCGCTCCAAGACGGCCAGCACTACGTCCACCCGGCGCTGATCGAGGCCCTGCACGACACGCTTGGGGGCAGCGTAGGGGCTCTTCGATGCCAGGGCCTGCACCTCCAGCAGGAGCGGCCGCTGCCCCTCGAGCACGGCGGCCACCACCGAGCCCGGCACGCCGAGCGGGCGCTCGGCCAGGAACGCGGCCGACGGGTTGGCGACCTCCTTGAGGCCCTCCGTAGTCATCGCGAACACGCCCACCTCGCCGGTGGCGCCGAAGCGGTTCTTCAGCGAGCGGAGCACCCTGAGGTCGCCGGCCGACTCCAGCGACAGCGTCGCGTCGACCATGTGCTCGACGACCTTGGGGCCGGCGACGGTGCCTTGCTTGGTGACGTGGCCGATCAGCACCAGCGCAGTCCCGGACTCCTTGGCGGCGCCTATCAGGACGGCCGTGGAGTCGCGCACCTGGGCCAGGCCGCCCGGCACGCCGCCATCGCCCAAGGTCATGGTCTGGATGGAGTCGACGATCGCCAACTGCGGTCGCCTGCTCACGAGGTAGGCGGCCACGGCCTCCGCGTCCGTCTGGCGGGTGAGCGCCAGGCCGTCGCCCACCTGCAGGCGGTCGGCACGCAGTCGCACCTGCAGCGGCGACTCCTCGCCGGCCACGTAGAGGACGTCGGACCCCGAAGCGGCCGCGAACGCCGCCAGTTGCAGCAGGAGCGTCGACTTGCCGATGCCCGGCTCACCGGTGAGGAGCACAGCAGAGCCGGCGACGAAGCCGCCGCCCAGGACGCGGTCCACCTCCGCCGCGCCCGACGGGAAGCGCGCGGGTGCTTCGCCCTCGACGCCGAGCAGCGATACGGTCTGCGCCGGCGCGGAATCGCGACGCGCCCGCGAGGGGGCCAGCGTCTCGTCTTCGACGACGGTGCCCCACGAGCCGCAGCGCGTGCAGCGGCCCAGCGGGGCGGGGCTCCTGGCCCCGCACTCGGTGCAGACGTAGGCGCTGGCTACGCGGGCCAAGGCCCGTTCCCAGCGGCGCGAAGGTGCATGTCGCGCAGCGTACCCAACGCGTGAGGTCGGGGCCGTGGTGAAGGCGGCAGAAGCTGGTGGTCCGGGCGCCGCGACGTCAGACCAACGGCACGGGGCGGGCGAAGACGGGCTTGCCTTCCTCGATCGTGACGAGGAGCGGTTCCTCCGAGCCGTGCGCGAGGATCTCGAGGGACAGCGGGTCCTCGATGTACTCGCGGATGACGGCGCGCAGTGGCCTGGCGCTCTCGCCCGCCGGCAGCTTGTCGACGAGGAACTCGGCCACCTCCTTGGCGAAGGTGACGTCTATGTCGCGGCCGGCGAGCTCGTGCCTGATCTCCTCGAGCGCCTGTTTGGCGATCTCCACGATGTGGTCGCGCGCGAACGTGTCGAACGCGATGACCTCGTCGAGCCTGTCGAGGAACTCTGGGGTGAAGAGGTTCTTGAGCGGCGCGTCGTGACCCTGGCCGGTGTCCTCCTGGAAGCCGACCGAGCTGCCCCGGTTGAAGCCGGTGTTGCTCGTCATGATCAGGATCACGCGCCTGAAGTCGACCGTGCGGCCCAGGCCGTCGGTGAGCCTGCCGTCGTCGAGCACCTGCAGGAAGGTGTTGTAGATGTCCGGGTGCGCCTTCTCGATCTCGTCGAGCAGGACCACGCTGAACGGCTGGCGCCTGACAGCCTCGGTGAGCCTGCCGCCCTGTTCGTGCCCGACGTACCCTGGCGGCGCCCCTATGAGCTTGCTGATGGAGTGAGCCTCCTGGAACTCGCTCATGTCCAGGCGCACCAGGGCCCTCTCGCTGCCGAACAAGAGCGCAGCCAGCTGCTTGGCGAGGAAGGTCTTGCCGATGCCGGAGGGGCCGACGAACAGGAACGAGGCGGCGACGCGCGTGCGGCCACCCAGGCCCACACGCGAGCGCCTGAGCGCCGCGCCGAGCGCCTTGATCGCACGGTCCTGACCGACGACCTTGCTCCGCAGGTCGTTCTCGATGTTGGCCAGCTTGCTGTCGTCCTGGTCGTCGACGTAGATGCCGCCCCAGGAGTCGACGACCGCCTCGAGGTCCGACCGGCCCACGATGGGCGTGCCGTCCTCCTCCTCGATGACGGGGAAGCCGAGCGACTTGTTCAGCCGCGTGCGGGAAGCCGCCTCGTCTATGAGGTCGATGGCCTTGTCGGGGAAGTTGCGGCCCGGCAGGCTCCGCTCGCCGTAGCGCACGGCCATCTGCAGCATCTCGTGCGGGATGACGACGCCGTGGTGGGCCTCGTACTTCTCGCGCAGCCCTACCAGGATCTCGAGCGACTCCTCCGGGGTGGGCTCGAGCACGATGACGGGCTGGAACCGCCGCTCGAGCGCGGCGTCCTTCTCGATGTAGCGGTGGTACTCGCCGGTCGTCGTGGCGCCTATCACCTGGATCTCGCCGCGCGACAGGGGGGGCTTGAGGATGTTCGCGGCGTCCAGCGTGCCCTCGGCGCCGCCGGCCCCGACGAGTGTGTGGAGCTCGTCTATGAAGGCGACGACGCGGGCGCTCCGGAGCTCCTCGATGATCTGACGGAGGCGCTCCTCGAACTCGCCGCGGTACTTGGTGCCGGCGACCACGTTGGAGAGGTCGATCGAGAGGACGCGCACGCCGCCCAGGTTGGGCGGCACCCTGCCCTCGACGATGGCCTGCGCCAGGCCCTCGACGATCGCGGTCTTGCCGACGCCGGGCTCCCCGATGAGCACCGGGTTGTTCTTGGTGCGCCGGCTGAGGATCTGTATGACGCGGCGTATCTCCTCGGTGCGGCCGATGACGGGGTCGAGCTTGCCGTCCTGCGCGGCCTTGGTGAGGTCGCGGGCGTACTCGTCGAGAAACGGCGTGTTGACGGACTCGGCCTGGTTCTTGGGGTCGGCGGCCGCCAGGATGCGCCACCTGACGGTGTCGACGTCGCGCGTCAGCTCCTGCAGGATGCGGTAGGCGACGCCGTCGCCCTCCCGGATGATGCCGAGGAGGATGTGCTCGGTGGCGATCACGTTGGAACCGAGGCTGCGTGCCTCGCTGCCGGCCAGCTCCATGACGCGGCGCGCGCGAGGGGTGATGGAGGCGGCCTCGTTGCGCGGCAGGCCGTCGCCCCGGCCGACCATGCTCTCGACCTGCGTGCGGAAGCCGTCCAGCGTGCCCCCGAACTCGGCGAGAACCTTCGAAGCGGTGCCGCCCTCGCGCATCAGGCCGAGGAGCAGGTGCTCCGGGCCGATCATCGCGTGGCCCAGCTTGCTGCCCTCTTCTCGAGCGAAGTGGAAGACCAGCCGGGCTCTGTCGTCGTAGCGGTTCAAGCGATCCTCCGCGCTGCCGGCGCTCTTACGAATGCGAGGACACGTTCTTGAGCGCTGCAAAAGCGCTCTCCGGGCCTGGTGCTATAGTACCCGTCTGCCCGTGAGCCGGGCACGACATTCATTACGATTGCGCCGTCCGGCTTTAAGCGACACCTAATCGTCGGGCGCCACGTACAGGGGCAAGGATGCTGCTACAGGAGATCGTCTTCACCCTGGACCGCTTCTGGTCTGACAGGGGTTGCGTCATCGCGCCGCCCCACGACACCGAGGTCGGAGCCGGCACGTTCTACCCCACGACCTTCCTCAGGTCACTGGGTCCCGAGCCCTGGAGCGTGGCCGGGTTGGCGCCCAGTCGCAGGCCGGTCGACGGCCGCTACGGCGACAACCCCTACCGGTTCCAGTACTTCTACCAGTATCAGGTCGTGCTCAAGCCCTCGCCCAAGGACGTCCAGCAGGTGTACCTGGAGTCATTAGGCGCGCTGGGCATCGACTTCCGCGATCACGACATGCGCTTCGTCGAGGACAACTGGGAGTCGCCGACGTTGGGCGCCTGGGGGCTGGGCTGGGAGGTCTGGATGGACGGGATGGAGATCACCCAGTTCACCTACTTCCAGCAGGTGGGCGGCCTGGATTGCCGCCCCGTGTCGGTGGAGCTCACCTACGGACTGGAGCGCATCGGCATGTACCTGCAGGGCGTCTCCCACGCCTTCGACCTGAGGATGTCCAGGGACGTCACGCTGGGAGAGCTGCGGCGCGAGTTCGAGGTGCAGCACTCCCGCTACAACTTCGAGGTCTCCGACCCCGAGCTACAGCGGGAGCTGTTCGACCGCTACGAGGCCGAGGCCAGGCGCCTGTTGGACGAGGGTCTCCACCACCCGGCGTACGAGTTCGTCATGAAGAGCTCGCACGCCTTCAACCTCCTCGACGCCCGCGGGGTCCTGTCGCACGCCGAGCGGCAGGCCTACGTGCAGCGCGTCAGGCGCCTGGCGGAGGCCACCGCCCGCGCCCATGTGGCGCCGCGCGAGCTTCCCCTGGAGGGCGCGTGAGTCGCGACCTGCTGTTCGAGATCGGCACCGAAGAGCTGCCAGACTGGTACGTGACGGAGGGCTCGAGGGCTCTGGGCGCGCTGCTGAGAGAGCGGCTCGCGGACGTCGGGCTGGCGCCAGCCAACGTGACCGTCTACGCGACGCCAAGACGCCTGGCTGTCGTGGCCTTCGGCGTGCCGGAGGCCAGCGCACGACGAGTCACCGAGCGGCGCGGTCCCAGCGCCGCCGTGGCCTTCGACGAGGCGGGCGCGCCGACGAAGGCCGCGGAAGCGTTCGCGAGCTCATCGGGCGTGAGCGTCACCTCCCTCGAGAGGCGCCAGACCGAACGCGGCGAGTACGTCTACGCGCAGGTCGTCAGCGGCGGTGAGCCGGCCGCGGCGGTGCTGCCCGGGCTGCTCGCGGGTCTGGTAGGCGACCTGCCCGCTCCGCGCAAGATGCGGTGGGCCGACGTCGAGACCCCGTTCGTGAGGCCGGTCTCGTGGCTCACCGCGCGGCTGGGCGCAGAGACGCTGCCCGTGCACGCCGCGGGCGTCGAGGCGGGCGGGTCCACACGAGGGCACCGGTTCCTCGCCCCTGGCGAGGTGGTCGTCTCGGAGCCCGCGTCGTACGCCGAGGCGCTCCGGGAAGCGTGGGTGCTGGCCGACGAGGCCGAGAGGCGCGCTGCCACCAAGGCGAAGGTGGCGGAGCTCGCCGGTTCCGAGAGGCTGACCCCGGTAGACGACGCAAGCCTGCTCTCCGAGGTCGCGAACCTGATCGAGTGGCCGTTCCCGATAATGGGACGTTTCTCGGACGACTACCTGGAGCTTCCGGACGAGGTGCTGCTGGCCGTGATGGTCAAGCACCAGCGCTTCTTCCCGCTGAGGAACGAGGGCGGATCGCTCGCCCCGGCGTTCGTGGGGGTGGCCAACAACCGCGTGACCGACGAGGCAGTGGTGAGGCGGGGTTACGAGGACGTGCTGGCCGGCCGGCTCTACGACGCACGGTTCTTCTGGCGCGCGGACCGCGAGCGCTCGCTCTCGCAACACGCCTGGTCGTTGACCGGCATCGCGTTCCAGCGTGACCTGGGCTCCGTGGCCGACAAGACGGCCCGCGTCGCCTCCGGTGCCGAGGCGGTCGCGGACGCCGTCGACCTGAGCCAGGAGGCGAGAGCGGCCCTCGCCGGTGCCACGCCGCTCTTCAGGGCGGACCTGGCGACGCAGATGGTCTACGAGTTCCCGGAGCTCGAAGGCGTCATGGCCCGTGCCTACGCTCTGGCCGAAGGGCAGCCAGAGCCGGTGGCAGACGCCCTGATGGGCGGGGTCATGCCCAAGGGACCGGAAGACCCGCTCCCGGCCACGGAGGCCGGCGCCGTGCTGGCCGTCGCCGATCGCCTCGACAAGCTCGTGGGCTTCTTCGCGCTGGGCAAGCGTCCGTCCGGTTCCGCCGACCCGTTCGGCCTGCGCCGCGAGGCGCACGGGCTCGTGAGGATCCTGGCGGCCAGGGGCTGGCGCGCGTCCGTCCCCACGTTGGTGGAGGCCGCCGCCGCGGCCTACCGGGGAGGCCCGGTAGCGGTAGACGCCGGCACCCTCGCTGAGGTGGCCGGCTTCGTGTGGGACCGCGTCTCCGCGCTGCTCGAAGAGCGTGGGCTGAGGACCCAGGTGATCAGGGCGGCGGTCGAGGGCAGCCACACGGTGTTGGGGGCCCTGCGGCGCGGCGCGCTCCTGACGCGACTGGAGGAGACGGCGGAGTTCACCGACCTGATGGCCTTACACAAGCGCGCAGCGAACCTCGCCGAGCGGTACGAGGGCGCCGTCGATCAGGACCCGTTGCACGCGGTCGACCCGGCGCTGTTCTCCTCCGAGCAGGAAGCGGCGCTGCTGGCGGCGCTGCCGGCGGGCGCGAGCGGCGCCGCGGCGCTGCTGTCCGCAGCGGTCGCAGCGCTCCCGCCGCACGACCCGGCTCACGGCGCGAAGGCCCTGACGGAGGTGGATGTCACGCTCGAGCCGGGGCTGTCCGACCTGCTGAGCCTGAAGGCGCCGCTGGACGCATACCTTGACGGCGTGCTCGTCATGGCGGAGGACGAGAAGATCAGGCGCAACAGGTTGGCGCTCCTCGCCGCCGTGGTCCATCCCCTCAGGCGCCTGGGAGCGCTGGAGCACCTGGCCGGCTAGCCGCCGGCGGCCACGTGACCAGGTTCCGCATGGCAGAGCACCCCGGGGGTCCGGGGTGCTCTAGTCGTTCCTGATTGGTGCCGAAGGTGGGACTTGAACCCACACGTCCTCACGGACATACGACCCTGAATCGTACGCGTCTACCAGTTCCGCCACTTCGGCAGGCCCGTCGCCGCAGCTCTTCGCGCAGGCGGCATCCGGTCACCCGGTCGGGTCCGGCGGCAGCCAGAGGCTCGTGCCTGGCGCGCCGGCAAGTAAGGAGTGTACCACGCCGGCACCTTGGTGCCGCAAGCCGGGGAGCCGGGCTTATCCTCGCTCGCATGGGTGTCCTGCGATGAGAGAAAGCGGCGCCGGAACGCCTATCGCGCTGGTCACGGGCGGCGCCAGCGGGATCGGCCTAGCGATCGCCCGCAGGTTGGTCGAGGACGGCATGGCGGTCGTCGCGACCGACCTACCCGGCGGTGGCAGGCGCGAGGCCGCGGAGGCGGCCGGAGCGTCGTTCGTGAGCGCCGACCTCACAGAGACGGGAGCGTGCGCTGCCGTCGTGGATCGGGCGGCAGGGGAGAAGGGAAGGCTCGACGTGCTGGTCTGCTGCGCCGGTTACCAGCACATGAGCTCGCTGCCCGAGTTCCCCGAGGCGCGCTGGCGACACATGCTCGACCTGATGCTCACGGCGCCATTCCTGCTCACCAAGCACGCTTGGCCGTTCCTGACCGCCAGCGACAGGGGGCGCATCGTCCACATCGGCAGCGCCCACAGCCTCACCGCGAGCCCGTACAAGGCGGCGTACGTCAGCGCCAAGCACGGGCTGGTCGGCCTGGCGCGCACGACCGCCCTCGAGGGCGGGCCGTTCGGCCTCACCTGCAACGTCGTCGCGCCCGCCTACACCCGCACGCCGCTCGTCGCGGCGCAGGTGGCCGACCAGGCGCGCACACGCGGGATCTCCGAGACCGAAGTGGAGGCCCAGGTCTTCCTCGGGGGCGTCGCGATCAAGCGGATGCTCGAGCCAGAGGACGTCGCCGGGCTCGTCTCCTACCTCGCCAGCGAAGAGGCGTGGGGAGTCACGGGAACCGTTCACTCCATCGACCTGGGCTGGACGGCGGGCTGAGGGAGGGACGTCGCGTCGCTAGTGGCGGCGGGCGCAGGCGCGCGAGGTTCAGGCCGCTGCTCGTACCTTCCGCTGCGCCGGCGCTCACTCCAGCCAGATCAGCCTGCCGTCCTCGAGGAACGGTTCGCCGTCCACGGTGACGCTGCCGCCTTCGCGGAGGTCACAGACCAGGTCCCAATGGATGGCGCTGTCGTTGACGCCGCCGGTCGACTCGTAGGACCTGCCCAGCGCGAGGTGCACGGTCCCGAGGATCTTCTCGTCGTAGAGCGTCTTGAGGGTGGGCACGCGGATGTGCGGGTTCGTGCCGATGCCGATCTCGCCGAGGTACCTAGCGCCGGCGTCTGTGGCCAGTTGGGCGTCGAGCACGTCCTGGCCCTTGTCAGCCGTGGCCTCCACTACCTTGCCCGCCTCGAAGCGCAGGCGAACCCCCTCCACGACGGTACCCTTCACGCCGCTGGGGACGGTGAAGGTGATCTGGCCGGTGGCGCTGTCTTCCAGCGGGCTGGTGAACACCTCTCCGGACGGCATGTTGCGGCGACCGTCCGAGTTGGCCCAGGTCCGGCCCTTCACCCTCAGCGTCAGGTTCGTGCCCGGGCCCAGGAGCGTGATCACGTCGGCGCTCGCGAGGCGGTCCACCAGGGTCTGCTGACGTCTTCCCAGCTCCACCCAGCGTGCGGCGGGGTCGTCGTCGTACAGGAACATCGCGTCACACACGAAGCGCTCGAACGCGTCCGAGGACATGCCCGCCTCCTGCGCGGCCGCCGGCGTAGGGAAGAGCGTCGTCACCCAGCGTGTGTGCTCGACGCGGCGCCTGCCGACCGGTGCGAGGCGCCTGTCCAGAGCTGCCAGACGGCTCCTGTCGGCCTCCTGCAGCTCGCGCGAGTTCGTCTGGGCGGACACGTTGATGAAGGCGTCCATCGCCTCCATCTCGCGTAGCTGAACGGCGGCCTCCGACATCAGCAGCTCTTCGGACGCGAGCTCCAGGACGTCGCGCACGGCCTGCGGGTAATGCAGCCGCATGAAGGGCTCCCCGCCCGCCTCCAGCACGGCGCGCGCCAGCGGCCTGGCGAGTGGGACGGCCGCCAGGTCCACGCTCAGCATGACCTTGTCGCCAGGGGCGACCCTGACGCAGTAGCCGGCCAGAAGGCGGGCGTAGGCCTCCAGAGGCAAGCGGCCTATGACCTTCGTTCCCTGACTCACGGGTGCGATGGTAACCGGCCTATCATGCCGCGGTGACTGGGGACCGGTTGCAGAAGCTCATGGCGCGCGCGGGCATCGCCAGTCGCCGCAAGGCCGAGGAGCTCATCGCCGCCGGCAGGGTGACGCTGAACGGGCGCATCGCCATGCTCGGGGACAGGGCGCGTCCCGGCGACGACGTGCGGTTGGACGGCCGCCCCTTGGCGGAACCGACAGCCCACGTCACGTACCTGCTCAACAAGCCCGCCGGCTACGTCACCACCGCCAGCGACGAGCGCGGTCGACCGACGGTCATGGACCTCGTCCCGGCGGCGCCGGGGCTCCATCCCGTGGGACGACTCGACCTGGAGTCCGAGGGCCTACTGCTCCTGACGACCGACGGCGACCTGACGCTGGCTCTAACGCACCCGCGCTACGGGCACGACAAGGAGTACCGCGTGTGGACGGCACCGGAGTACGTCGGAGACGAGGCGCTGACGAGGCTGGAAGAGGGCGTCCACCTCGACGACGGGCCGGCGGCAGCGACGTCGGTGCGGCGGGCGCCTGGTGGCGCCGTGCTGGTGCTGCGAGAGGGCCGCAAGCGGCAGGTCCGTCGGATGCTGGCGGCGGTCGGGTTCAGGGTCGTCCGCCTCGTCAGGACCAGGATCGGCTCCTTGGAGCTGGGAGACCTGCCGCCGGGCGAGCACAGGCAGCTCGGCGAGGAGGACTTGGGGCGCCTCCGGTTCGTGGAGCCCCTGTTATGATCGCCCCGTCCGGCCGCGGCCGGGCACGATCACGACCCCGGAGCGACAGATGACTGACGGTAGCCACTTCCGGCCGGGCCCCGGCCAAGTCCAGATCTCACGAGCCGATATCGCCGAACGGGTGCGAGAGCTCGGCGCGGAGATCCGCCGCGACCATCAGGGCAAGGACCTGCACCTGATCTGCGTGCTCAACGGCGCCTTCATCTTCATGGCCGATCTGGTGCGGGCGATCGACATGCCGTTGTCTGTCGACTTCCTATCGGTGTCGAGCTACGGGTCGGGCACGAAGACGTCCGGGCGTGTGAAGCTGATCAAGGACCTCGACCTGCCCATCGCAGGCAAGCACGTCATCCTCGTCGAGGACATCGTCGACACCGGGATAACCATGGACTACCTGCTGCGCTACCTGCAGAACCACCAGCCGGCCGGCGTCAAGGTGGCGGCGTTGTTGTCGAAGCCGTCGCGGCGTCAGGTCGACGTGCCCGTCGACTACCTAGGCTTCACGATCGACGACGCGTTCGTCTACGGGTACGGGCTGGACGTGGATCACGAGTACCGCAACCTGCCCTTCGTCACCAGCCAGGAGAGCTGATGCGTCTCACGGACCTTCGTTGAGGTACCGGTCGAGACGACTCGCGCTGATGGTGCTGGCGCTGCTCGCGGGCGCGCTGGCCACCCTGTCGGTGTCTTCGGCCCTGAGGGACGTAGATCCCCCGCGGCTCTACTACGAGGTCGAGAACCGCCTCCCGGTCGGGGCCAGCGCCATCCTCTTCGTCAGCTCAAACGAGCCCGTCACGTACGTCGTCACTTACGCGGGCGTCGAGCTCCGCGCGGTTGACCAGGACCACACCTTCGTCCTTGACGTCGCCCCGGGTGCGAACGACGCGTCCGTGGCCGCCACGGACGCCTCGGGCAACGAGACGGTGGTCACCGTGCCCATCACGGGCATCGAGGCCGTGCAGGTGCGGGTGGACGTCAAGGACCGGGTGCGGGCCGGCGATCCCTTGGGCGTGCTCATCGGCGTCAGCGACAACGGGGCGCGAGTCACGGGCCTGAGCGCTACGTTCGGGGCGGCGCCGGTCGACCTCCTCGAGACGGCGGACGGCTACCGCGCCGTGGTGCCGACGCCGTTCGGGGTGGAGGAGAGCGCGGCCGACCTCATCGTGGACGTGACCGACGAGTTCGGGCGTCACGTGTCCAGCTCGCACCACGTCGTCCTCGACCCGCTGCCCGTCAGCGTCGAGCAGCTGCGCATCCCGGCGAGCGTACTGGCGGCGGTCACACCGGAGGCTCAGGCACAGGAACGCCAGCTGATGGAGGAGGGCGTCGCAGCCGGCGGAGGGCCGCCCAAGTGGACCGAGCCCTTCCTCATGCCCATCACGGGCACCGAGACGAGCGGCTTCGCGGACGCCAGGCGCTACGCCCAGGGCGGCCCGGTCTCGTACCACAACGGCCTCGACCTGGCCGCTCCGATGGGTACGCCCGTCCACGCGACCAACGACGGCGTCGTGGTGGTGGCAGGCCAGTACGCGGTGAAGGGCGGCTGGGTGATGCTGGATCACGGGTTCGGTGTCTACAGCCATTACTTCCACATGAGCCGCGTGGACGTGGAGCCGGGGCAACGCGTCTCTCGCGCCGACGTCATCGGCCTCGTTGGCACCACGGGCCTGTCCACCGGACCTCATCTGCACTGGGAGATGCGCTTGGGCCTCACGCCCAGCAACCCGCTGATCTGGGCGGACAAGGTCTGGCCATGACCCGTCGCGCGGTGGCGCTGGCTGCGGTCGGGCTGCTTCTGACCGGCGCCGTGGCGCGGTCCCAGCCGGTGTCGGTCGCCACCCCGGCGGTGACGAGCGAGCTGCCGCCACCGGAAGAGATCGTCTGGTACGAGGTCTTCGTGCGGAGCTTCCAGGACTCGGACGGCGACGGCGTCGGCGACCTCGACGGTGTGACGTCGCGGCTCGACTACCTGTCTGAGCTCGGCATAGGCGGCCTCTGGCTGATGCCCATCTACCCCAGCCCCAGCTACCACGGGTACGACGTCACCGACCTGACAGCCGTGAACCCCGACTACGGCACCCTGGCTGACTTCGAGCAGCTCCTCGCCGCGGCGCACGCGCGCGGCATGCGGGTGATCCTCGACTTCATCCCTAACCACACCTCCGACCGGCACGCGTGGTTCCAGGCCGCCTTGGCGGGGGACACCGAATACCGCGACTTCTACGTCTGGTCGGACGACCCCCCGGACTGGCGCGGCGCGCTGGGCGGACCGGCCTGGCACGCCGGCGGCGGCTCTCACTACCTCGGCCTTTTCTCTCCCTCGATGCCCGACCTCAACCATCGCAACGAGAGGGTCGTCGAGGAGGTGCTCGGAGCCGCGGCGTTCTGGCTGAAGCTGGGAGCGGACGGCTTCCGTGTCGACGCGATCCAGCACGTCGTCGAGTCGGCTGACGGCATCACCGCCAACGCACCTGAGAACTACGCCTGGGTGGAGAGGTTCCAGCGCTTCGTGCGCGAGGTCGCCCCCAGCGCCGTCGTCATGGGCGAGACCCAGTCGGACATGCCGGCCATCGTGCGCTACCACAGGGACGCCGGGCTGCACATGTCGCTCGACTACCCCCTGTGGCGCGACCTGAGGGCAGCCATCCTGGCGCGCAGCGCGTCCGACCTCGCGGTCACGCTCGAGCAGCAGGCGTCGCTCTACCCCGAGGGCGCCGCGCGGGCGACGTTCACAGGCAACCACGACGTGACGCGTCTGGCATCCGAGCTCTCGATCCCTCGGCGGGACGAGAGACGCATCCGACTGGCCGCGTCGCTGCTGTTGACCCTACCCGGGACCCCGTTCATCTACTACGGCGAGGAGATCGGCATGCCGGACGGCCCCGGCAGCCGCGATGTCGAGAAACGCACACCCATGCGCTGGGAGCCGGGACCGGGAGTGGGCTTCTCCACCGCCACGCCCTGGACGGACACCGGGCCCGACCTGCCCGGCGTCAGCGTCCACGAGCAGGCCACC
>DASVCK010000294.1:0-3013 GCA_036381675.1 Trueperaceae bacterium
CTCAACTCCAAGCTCAGGGGCATGCGTATCTTCCGCACGATCTTCTTCCTGCCTTCGGTGCTCTCCGGCGTGGGCGTCGCTCTGCTGTGGCTGTGGATCTTCAACCCCGACTACGGCCTCATCAACCTGGCGCTCGGCTACCTCGGCATCCGGGGGCCCTTATGGCTCTTCTCGCCGGACTGGTCCAAGCCGGCCATGGTGATCATGAGCCTGTGGGGTATGGGCGGCGTCATGGTCATCAACTTGGCCGGGCTCCAGAGCATCCCCGAGCAGCTGTACGAAGCCGCCGAGGTAGACGGCGCGACCGGTTGGGCCCGGTTCCGCTTCGTGACCCTGCCGATGCTCTCGCCGACGCTGTTCTTCAACTTCATAACCCTGACGATCGGGTCGTTCCAGGTGTTCACGCAGGCGTACGTCATGACGGACGGCGGGCCCGTGCACTCGACGCTCTTCTACGTCTTCTATCTCTTCCAGATGGCGTTCGAGAGCCTGAGGATGGGCTACGCCTCCGCGATGGCCTGGGTGCTGTTCGTGATCATCGTGGGCGTCAGCCTCTTCCAGATCGCCGTCTCCCGGCGGCTCGTCTACTACGAGGAGAACTAGCAGGTGCGTTCGCTCAAGGCCGCCAAGTCCGCCTACGCCGTGACCGTCTACGCGCTCCTCGCCCTGGGGTCGCTGGCGTTCCTCATGCCACTGGTGTGGATGCTGACGACGGCTCTCAAGCCCGATGCCCAGCTTTTCGCCTACCCGCCCGAGTGGATCCCCAAGCCGCCGCAGTGGCGCAACTTCATCGAGGCCATCGAGTTCTTCCCGTTCTGGCGCTACTTCCTCAACTCGAGCATCGTCACGGTCCTGGCCGTGTTCGGCCAGGTGTTCTCCGCCGCCATCGTCGCTTACGGCTTCGCGCGCCTGCGTTGGCCCGGGCGCGAAGTCGTCTTCTTCCTGGTGCTGGCCACGCTGATGATCCCCGCCCAGGTGACGATGATCCCGCAGTTCGTGATCTTCACCTGGCTGGGCTGGGTCGACACGCTCCTGCCGCTCATCGTGCCCAGCTTCTTCGGCGGCGGTGCCTTCAACGTGTTCCTGTTCAGGCAGTACTACCGGACGATCCCACGCGAGTACAACGACGCAGCCCGCATAGACGGGGCGTCGGAGTGGCGCATCTTCTGGCAGATAATCCTGCCGCAGTCCAAGCCGGTCATAGCCACGGCGGCGATCTTCGCGTTCCTCTGGACGTGGAACGACTTCATGGGCCCGGTCATCTACCTGCATAGCCCCGAGAACTTCACCCTGCCCATCGGGCTGCGCGCCTTCCAGCAGCAGACCGGCACGGAGTGGGACCTGCTGATGGCGGCGTCGCTGATCGTGATGGTGCCGGTGATCGCCCTGTTCTTCCTGCTGCAGCGCTACTTCGTGCAGGGCATGGCGCTGTCCGGCCTCAACCGCTGAAGCCCGAGGAGGACCGAGAGAGTTGTCCACACGTACCCTGAGCGCGCGCCTGCGCCGCACGACCTTCGACGCCACCGCCCTCGAGCGGCTCCCCACCGCCGAGTCGCTGGCCGGAGACCCCATCACCACCGACCCGCGCGACCCGGACTGGGCGCCCCCTGCGCTCACGAACCAGTGGGCCGGCCTCGTGACCGGTCGCGGCGTCTTCTCGTACGCGGGCTTCAGCACCCCGGACATGTACTCGTCCAGCGAGCACGGCCGCCTGTTCGGAGGCGTGAACGGCGGCCCGCTCGAGGACCTGTCGGCGGCGGGAGAGGTCACCTACCGCTGGTTCCCGAGCCGGGTCGAGCGCAGCCAGGAATGGAGGGGACTGCGGTTCGAGGTCTCCACCCTCCTACCCACGTTCGGCGCCGCCGCCGTGAACCTCGCGACCGTCACCAACCCTGGCCTGGAGCGCGTGACCTTAGACCTGTACGCGCTGGTGGCAGCCGATACCGCCGCCAGCTGGGACACCTCGTGGCCGCCGCGCGATCCCGTGCGGGCGCGCGTGTCCATCGATGGGGAGACCCTCCTGATCCAGGACCGGGAGTCGCCGGCCGCGTCGGCCGTGGCGGTGAGCGTCCCACTGGCCGGCGCAGCCGGATTCGACAGGCAGGCGAGCGGCTGGGTCAGCGCCTTCGAGGGCATCGGCGACCCGTTCGCGCCCACCGAGCACGTGCTCACCGACCCGGCGCCAACCGACCCGCGCTGGCACGAGGCGCTGGCTTCAGCGCGCCTCGACGGCGAGCTGGCTCCGGATTCGCGCTGGGTCGCCCTTCACCTGCGGTTCGAAGTCGATGCCGGCGCCAGCGTGAACTTCAGCTGGGCGCACGCGTTGGGTGGGGACGCCACGGCCGCCGTCGCCCTCGCCCGCCGCTGCCTCTTTGCGGGCGCCAGCCTCTTGGAGGACACGAAGGCCGCCTGGGAAGAGGAGTGGCGCGCAGCCTTCGGGTCCGGGGAGGGGCGCTTCTCCGGTCACCTGCCGGTGCTATCTAGCGACCAGGCGTCTCTGGAGCGCCTGTACTACATGGGCGCCATGAACCTTCTCTACTGCAAGCGCACTCCAACCTGGGGCGAGCCGGCGCAGACCTACGTGACGGGCTTCCCATCCTCGCTCGGCACCTTCCCGCACACCTGGGTGTTCCCCTGGGACACGATGATGGTCTCGGGCGTCCTCAGCCTCCTGGACCCGGTCGTCATGCGCGGCATGATCCTGGCCTTCCTCGCCGCCGACATGCACGAGGGCTGCGCCATCGACTTCAGGACCGGCCGGCCCGTAGGCGCCTGGTACGCCGTCAACGACTACGCCGCTGTCCACATGACGTGGCAGTACGTCCGCTACACCGGCGACGTCGCGCTGCTGGCTGAGCGGGTGAGAGGCGGCACCGTCCTCGATCACCTGCTCGACCACGCCCGCTACTACCGCCGCATCGCCGGTGACGACGGCCTGGCCGACTACGGCACGGCGGCGAACCTGCTCGAGTGCGTGAGCAGCTACACGCACAAGGTCGCCTCGTTCAACGCC
>DASVCK010000295.1:0-2423 GCA_036381675.1 Trueperaceae bacterium
GACCGGACCCTCTGTTGGTCGTCGAGGGACTGGATGCAGGCTACGGGCCGCTGCAGATCCTCTTCGGCGTGTCCCTCCAGGTGGGCGAGGGCGAGCAGGTCCTCGTCTTCGGGCCCAACGGCGCCGGCAAGAGCACACTGATGAAGGCCCTCCTCGGCCTCGTGACTCCCAGCGCCGGCGAGCTCATCTTCAGGGGTAAGTCCATCGCCGGGTTGCCTACCGAGGCGATCGTCCGGCGCGGGGTCGGCTACGTGCCGCAGCTCGACAACGTCTTCGGGTCCATGACGGTGGCCGAGAACCTCGAGATGGGCGGGGCGACGCTGAACCCTCGGCTCGTCAGGCAGCGCGTCAGAGAGCTCGAGGAGCGCTTCCCCCTACTGGGCGAGCGCCGCTCCCAGCTGGCCAGCACCCTCTCAGGCGGCCAGCGGCAGCTGCTTGCCATAGCGCGCGCCCTGATGCAGGAGCCCAGCCTTCTCCTCGTCGACGAACCGACGGCGGGCCTGGCGCCGCAGGCGGTTCGCGAGGTGTTCGAGACGATCCGCGAGATCAGCACGGGTGGCACCGCCGTGCTCATGGTCGAGCAGAACGCGCGCCAGGCCCTGGAGTTCGTGGACCACGGGGTCGTGCTCGAGAACGGGACCGTGCGCCTGAGCGGGCCGGCGGCGGACCTCCGGGCGCGCGACGACATCGCGGCGCTCTACCTGGGCGTAGCAAGACAGACCGAACCGGACGAGTCCCGGTGAGATAGAGCCTGCCGTCCCATATCCTGTGCTCCAGGACGCGGCGAGGTGCAGGCCGGGGGCAGAGGTCCGGATCGGCCGGTCTCACTCCGACCTGACCTGAGTACGCCGTCGACACAGGTGATGCAAGCTCGGCCAGACCGCCCCAGAGCGGTCCAACCCGCAGGAACCGAACTCCTAGGCGGCAGGGCGACCTGGGCGCCGGCACTGCTGCGCCTGTCCTGGTACGTCGTTCTCGTCGCTATCGCCGCCATGTTCGTTGCCGGCGTGCCCGCCAGCTACCGCCTGCTCAGCTCGGGCACCGTGGGAGTCCTCCTCGAGCCCGACGCCTTCGGGCGCGTGGTGCTTGAGCCCATCCCGGGCCGGCCGGCCGAGAGCGCAGGCGTGCGAGCCGGTGATGTGCTGCTCGCCATTGAAGGTGACCCGGTCACCACCAACGCGACGGCGCGGCTGGTACCCCGCCTGGTGGGGGCGCCAGGAGAGGCGCTCACGATCACCGTAGGACGCGCCGACGGACAGGTGGCGGACATCCGGATGGAGCGGGCTCACACCGCTGCCCAGCGTCTCGGCATCACCCCTCGAACCTACGCGTTGGTGCTGATCGTGGTGGGCGTGCTGTTCGTGGCGGCCTACATCGTCCCGGCAGGGATCATCGCGCTTCGCAGGCCTGACAACTGGGTCGCCGCCCTGGTGTGGCTGACCCTCGTCCTGATCGCAGTTTTCAACTCGCGCGCCAACGCGGCACTGACGTTCTCCAGCGAACCGGTGGGCATCGCGGTCGCGGCCGCTTACCACGTGGCCGTGCTTATGGTCCTGCTCCTCTTCCCAGACGGCCGGTTCGCGCCGCGCTGGGTCCGTTGGTACCTGCCGATCGGGCTGGCCTGGATCGCCTTCAAGGTCGCGCCGCTGCCTGCCGCCTTCGCCCTCATGGCCACCCCGTTCTGGGTGATCATCGACTTCCTCGTGTTCGGAACCGCCGTGGCCGCGCAGGTCGCCCGCTTCAGGACGTCCACGGACCAGGTCGCCAGGCAACAGACGAAGTGGCTGGTGTACGGGCTCGTGACGGCGTTCCTCGTGCAGTACGCCTACTACATCCCTAGGCAGTTGGTTCCCGGCTTCCAGAGCCGCTCGGTCTTCGAGTTCGTAGGTTCCATCGCGAACCATGTCCTCATGCTGGTGGTACCGGTCGCCTTCACCTATGCGGTGCTGCGGCACAGGCTCTACGACATCGATCTGATCATCAACCGCACGCTCGTCTACGTGCCCCTGACCGCGATCCTGGCTGGCGTCTTCGCTGCCTCCGTCACCCTGCTGCGCGGCCTCTTCGACAGCCTCATGGGCGACTCGTCCGGTGCTGCGCCGGTGGTCTCGAGCATCATCGTCGTCGCGCTCCTGACGCCCGTCAAGGACGTGCTGCAGAAGGGCGTGAACGAGCGGTTCGGGCACTCTTCCAGGGCGGACCGCGCGCTCAAGGACCTGGAGGCACAGGTCACCTCACGCCTGCACAGAGTCGATGCCGGGCCGGTGATACGGCGCCTGCTCGAGCACGCCGTTCGCGCCTTCGACGCCACGGGCGGAGCGGCCGAACTGTCGGCCGGGGCCGGTACACGCACGTTGGGCACGGTCGGGGACTGGGACGGTGAGGCGGCGATAACCGTACCGGTGCAGGCGGGCGACCAGGTC
>DASVCK010000296.1:0-21153 GCA_036381675.1 Trueperaceae bacterium
TGCTCTACTCGCAGTGGCGATGGTGCCGCGAGCACACGCGGCGCCACCGCGACCGCGCCGGCCAGCAGACAGCCGCCGGCGAGGAGCGCCGTGAGCACGTCCTCGCCTGAGACCGCCATGCCCGATGCTAGAGACGACAAGAAGAACGGCCGGGGCCCTGTATGGGCTCCGGCCGTGCGGTGCTGGTCCTAAGACCAAGTGGGACTAGCTCATCCTTCTCGGCGCAGCCAGTTCACCTGGCGGCGGCGTACTTCTCCGCGACCGCGTCCCAGTTGACGACGTTCCAGAAGGCCTTCACGTAGTCGGGCCTGCGGTTCTGGTAGTTCAGGTAGTAGGCGTGCTCCCAGACGTCAACGCCGAGGACCGGCGTGTCGCCGTTCATGAGCGGCGAGTCCTGGTTCGGCGTCGAGTAGCACTTGAGGTCACCGGCGGAGTCGACGACGAGCCACGCCCAGCCGGAGCCGAAGCGGGCGCCCGCCTCCTTGGAGAACTTGTCCTTGAACTCGTCGAAGCTGCCGAACGCTTTGTCGATGGCGTCCTTGAGCTCGCCGGACGGCTGGCCCCCGCCGTTCGGGCCCATGATCTCCCAGAACAGGTTGTGGTTCACGTAACCGCCGCCGTTGTTGCGCACGGCCGTGCGTGACTCCTCGGGGACCGAGTTCAGATCGCGCAGGATGTCCTCTGCGCTCTTGCCCTGCAGCTCGGCGTGCTTCTCCACCGCGGCGTTGAGGTTGTTCGTGTAGGCGGCGTGATGCTTGTCGTGGTGGATCTCCATCGTCCTCGCGTCGATGTGAGGCTCGAGGGCGTCCTTCGGGTAAGGCAGGTCGGGTAGCTCGAAAGCCATATACGTGCTCTCCCTTCGTCATGTCTGGATGTTCACGGGGTCGGCCGCTTTCCGTCAGGGACGCGCACCTAAGGCCGTTCCAACGTTCCGAAGGCGAGTGTAGCAGAGGTCACATGTGGCGCCGGTTCTCGCGCTTGCATGTGGACTCCACCTTGCGACTCAAGCTCCCCGAGACGCGCATGTGTGCCCGGCCCGGTCTCGGCGTACACCGTCAGGAGGTGGTGAAGAACGAGTCAGTCGCCCGCGATCCGCACGACCAGGCGCCCGACCGTCCGTCCGGCCAGCACGTCTTCCAACGCCGAGCCGACATCGTGCAGGGCGACCTCCGTGGTGAGCGCCCCCAGCTTCCCCGGCTCCGCGGCCGTCGCGGCCGCCAGGCCCTCCCACGCCCTCAGGCGGGCGTCCAACGGGGCGTGCTGCGAGTCCACCCCCATGAGGGCCACGCCGCGCAGGATGAACGGGAAGAGCGTCGTGGGCAGCTCCGATCCGCCCACCAGGCCGCAGGCCGCGACCGCACCACCGACCGCCGTGCGCTTGATCAGGTTCGCCAGCGTCGTCCCGCCGACCGTGTCGATCCCGCCGGCGAACTCCGCGCTGAGAAGCGGACGCTGCGTCGGCTCCTGCAGCTCCTCCCTGGCGATGACGCGCGCGGCGCCCAAGCTCTTCAGCATCTCGCCCGCGTCGGGCGTGCCCGTGCTCGCTACCACCTCGTACCCAGCCCGCGCAGCGAGCCACACGGCCAGGCTGCCCACCCCTCCGGATGCGCCCGTCACCACCAGTGGCCCCAGGTCCGGGGTCACACGGGCGTCGGCCAGGCGGTCCAACGCCAACGCCGCCGTGAGTCCAGCGGTGCCGATGGCCATGGCGTCACGCGCGCTCAGTCCGCTCGGGCGCCGCACCAGCCAGTCGGCCGGCACCCGCACGTAGGCGGCGTACCCGCCCGGGGTGTTCATGCCCAGGTCGAAGCCGGTGCAGATGACTTCGTCACCCGGAGCGAAGCGCTGGTCCCGGGAGCTCACGACCGTGCCGGCAGCGTCGATCCCCGGCGTGTGTGGGTAGGCGCGGGTGACGCCGCGGTTCCCGCTCGCCGAGAGGGCGTCTTTGTAGTTGACCGACGAATAGGCGACGGCTACGAGTACGTCGTTGGGTGGCAATACGTCGGCGCTGACGGTCTCCACGCCCCTGCCTACCCGGTCTCCGTCGAGGTGCACCCGGAACGCCTCGAAGGCGTCCAGCTTCCGCTCTGTCATGGCGGTCATCGTATCCACAGCCTTTGTAGACTTACCGCCATGAAGCAGTCCCGCACACTGACGATCGCGACCGTGGTGGTCGTAGTGCTCATCCTCGCCGCCGCCATCCTGATCCCCCGCCTCAGCGGCGGCAGCGCCCAGGCGGCCGGCGCTGACATCGATTACGACTCTCAGCCGTACGTCGGCGACCCGACGGCCCCGGTGAAGGTGGCGGTGTTCTTCGACTTCCTGTGCCCACACTGCGCCGACTACGGCGAGACCGTGACCCCCGTGATCAAGCGGGAGTTCGTGGAGGACGGCCAGGCGGCGATCTACTTCGTCAACTTCCCCGTCATCGCGCCGCAGGGCATGTCGCGCACGCTGGCGATGGTAGGCGAGTGCGTCAACCGGCAGGGCAGCGACGGCTTCGGGATCCTCGAGCCGGTGCTGTTGCGCTCTCAGGCCACGTTGACCAGCCCGCAGCGCGCGTACGACCTGGCGGCCGAGTTCGTGCCCGGCCTGGACCGTGCGGCGCTGCAGCAGTGCGTGGAGAGCAACGAGACCGCCGGCCTGGTCGACGACGACGTCCAGCTGGCCAGGCGCCTCAACGTGACGGGGACGCCCACTGTGTTCGTAGACGGTCAGCGCGTGGCCAACCCCACGCTCGCCAACGTGCGGAGCGCGATCGAGGATGCGTTGCCCTAAGTGAGGCTGCCGCTGCTCTACCCGGCCTGGCTGGTCGCGCTCGTGGCAACCTTGGGCAGCCTGTACTTCAGCGAGGTGCGGGGTTTCGTGCCCTGCACGCTGTGCTGGTACCAGCGGATACTCATGTACCCGCTGGTGCTGCTCCTCGGTGTCGCGACCTACCGACAGGACGAGCGCGGCTTCGCCTACGTGCTGCCTCTGTCGCTGGCGGGCATGTTCGTCTCGACGTACCACGTGCTCGAGCAGAACGTCCCCGGCTTCGGAGCACCCGCCCTATGCGCCGCCGGCGTGCCGTGCAGCGCGAAGTACATCAACTGGCTCGGGTTCATCTCGATTCCGGTGCTGGCGCTGACCGCGTTCACGCTCATCACGGTGTTGCTGTTCGTCAGTCGCGCCCGTGCTCGTCGTCTCGGGTGACGATACCCGCCGCCCACATGCTCCAGACCCAGAAGCCCTTGGTCGGGCGGTAAGCGATCGCGACAGCCACGACGCCGGTCCCCACGAGGACCCACTCCAGGCCCTGGTACAGCCCGTAGACGGCCACAGTCACGGCACCCACGACGATGATGGCGAGGATCGCGATGGCGTAGGCGATGACCAACGCTCCCAGCCACGACCCTGTGTCGCGTTCGAACCTGACGCCGCAGCCTCGGCACGTCCGGTAGAGGCCCCAGAAGGACTTGAACATCGGGGTGCCGCAGTTGGGGCACAGGCCACGGATGCCGCGCCACATAGCGCGGCGGTCGGTCGGCCGGCCATCGTACTGGTTGTCGGTTTCCGTCACACGGGTCTCCCGGACGCGCCCGGCCGACCCGAGGTCACGGGGTGGGCGCCGACCTCACCTCATCGAACCTCACCGGAGCGCGGAAGCGTGTAGCGAAGCGTTCACGGAACTCCACCCAGTCCGCTTCGCTGCGCTCGCGAGAGTCGGTCTCGCACCACATCAGGAACGGCACCAGGAACGAGCGGGCGTAGCGAACCTCCTCCCTGAAGATCCGGCCTGAGAGCCCGCCGGCGTCGAGGAGACCGGAGGACTCGAAGCGGTCTAGCGCGGCGGCGACGTCGTACGGCACGCGCCTGAACTCGGGTCGCCAGGCGCCTTCATGCAGCTCGAGAATCAGGTAGTGAGCCCTCTGGTCGCCGTTGAACGGCGCGCCGACCGCCCCCGTGTTCAT
Source organism: Trueperaceae bacterium (assembly GCA_036381675.1). Classification (GTDB taxonomy): domain Bacteria; phylum Deinococcota; class Deinococci; order Deinococcales; family Trueperaceae; genus DASRWD01. Next base: position 3,954 of record DASVCK010000296.1, read on the forward strand.
CACGGTGTAGTGCCCCCACGTCGTCAAGAACGGCCTATGAGTGTGCGAGCCCACCAGAACGTCGGCCGGATGGGCCTCGGTGATCTCCGAGATGGTCTCGGCCGAGAGCTCGGTGCCGTACCCCTCTCGGTAGTGCCGCGGGCTGCCGTGCGAGATGAGCAGCCTGGGCGCTCCCGGCGGCTCGACCCTCAGGGTCATCGGCAGTGACTCGATATCGTCGAGGAAGCCTTCGGGCTGCAGCCTCTCCGCGGACCAGCCCACCGTGCCCCAGAACGGATCGTCGAACCACGGCTCGGAACGGTCGCCGCGGCGCCCGAACCACATCAGCATCAGGTCGTCGTGGTTGCCGAGCGTGGCGTCTCCCGACAGGCTGCGTCGCATCCGCCTGAAGACGGCCAGGGTGTCCGGACCCCGGTTCGCGAGGTCACCGTTGACGACAAGGCGGTCGACGCCCTGCGCTGACACGTCCGCGAGCACCGCCTCCAACGCGGGAAGGTTGCCGTGGACGTCGGCGATGATGGCGAGGCGCACGCTCACGGAGTGTAACCCCGGCCCCGCGGACAGGAAGGCGCGCTCAGCCGCCCACCGCCGCGCGCATGGCGGCTAGCGGCGGCTCGAGGCCGGTCCAGGCCCGCAGGGACTCGGCGCCCTGCCACACGAGCATCGCCAGGCCGTCGAGCGTTTGCAGGCCGCGTTCCCTGGCGGCCGCGATCAGCGGCGTGACCATCGGCTTGTACACCAGGTCGTAGACGAGCGCGCCGCGCGGCAGGAGCGAGACGTCCACTTCGAGGGGCAAGGCCCCCTCAGCCCGCCCGCCTTCCATGCCCACCGTCGTGGCGTTGACGAGCAGGGTAACGGCAGGCAGCGCCGAGGCGAGGTCGCGTGGACCCAGATGAGCGACGCTGGGGCCCGGGCCCGTGAAGCTGCTCGCCAGCGCGGAGGCAGCGTCCACATCGCGGGCGGCTACCATCACCATCGCTCCTATCTGGCGGAGGCCGTGCACGACAGCGCGGGCGGCGCCACCCGCACCGATCACGAGGGCGACGACGGCCTCACGGCCGTGGCCGGCCTCCTCGAGCGCCCTCAGGAACCCGGCAGCGTCCGTGTTGTCCCCCACCAGCCGACCGCCCTTCGGCACGATCGTGTTGACGGCGCCGATGGCCGCCGCCGCTGCCGTCAAGTCGTCCATGAGCGGCATGACGGCCCGCTTGTGCGGGGTCGTGACGTTCGCCCCCAGGAAGTCAGGGGCCGACCTGAAGCGCGCGATCTGTTCCACGAGCCGCTCCGGCGGCACGTCGAGGGCCTCGTAGGTCGCAGCGAGGCCCAGCGTCGCGAAGGCGGCGCCGTGCATGACGGGGCTCAGCGAGTGCCTCGCGGGGTGGGCGAGCAGGTACGCACGCCTGGTCGGCCCGGTCACGCTGGCGGCCGCGCCTCAGGCCGCGGCGGTCGCGGCCAACGACTCCGTCACGGTGGCGACCACGGCGAGGGCCTTGTCTATGTCCTCATCGCCCACCTGGTGATGCGTCACGAGGCGACCCCTGCTCCGGCCCATGGCGTTGAAGAGGACGCCCTCGCGGGCACATGCCGTGGCGAGGTCAGCGGCGGAGTAGCCCTCGACAGCGAAGTAGACGATGTTCGTCTGGACGGTGTCCATGTCGACGCCGATGCCCGGGAGCCCGGCGATGCCTTCGGCCAGGCGCCTGGCGCGGGCGTGGTCACCGGGCAGCCTGGCCGGCCCGTCACGCACAGCGACGAGGCAAGCCGCGGCGAGCACCCCGGCCTGGCGCATTCCGCCGCCCAGCAGCTTGCGGTACCGGTGCGCCTCGGCGATGTGGTCTTTGGAGCCGACCAGCACCGTACCCACCGGCGCCCCTAGCCCCTTGCTCAGGCACAAAGACGCCGTGTCGAACCCGGCGCAGACCGCGGCGACGTCCACGCCCAGCGCTGCGGCGGCGTTGAACGCCCTGGCTCCGTCGAGGTGCACGGGCAGCGAGCGCCTGCGAGCGACCGCCTGGATCTCTGCGACCGCCTCCAGCGGGAGGACGGTGCCGCCGGCCGTGTTGTGAGTGTTCTCCAGCACGACGAGTCCGGTGGGCGCCTGATGGCCTGACCCGTGGAACGCGGCCTCCACGTCCGCCGGGTCTGGCAGTCCTCTCGGCGCCTTGACGAACCGGGGCAGCGCGCCCGAGATGACGGCCATGGAGCCGGGCTCGTACTCGTACACGTGTGCGCCCTCCGGAACCACGACCTCCTGCCCGCGCCGCAGGTGCACGGCCAGGGCGACCTGGTTGCCCATGGTCCCCGAGGGCACGAAGAGCGCAGCCTCGAAGCCGGCCATCTCGGCGACGGTGGCCTCGAGGCGGTTGACGGTGGGGTCCTCCCCGTAGACGTCATCGCCTACCTCGGCCTCGGCCATCGCGCGGCGCATCTCCGCCGTGGGCCTGGTGACCGTGTCGCTGCGCAGGTCCACCACCTGCGGACTCAAGTGCGGGCTCCGCTCTCAACGGGCCGCGGCGACACGGCGACGGCAGCGCCCCCGCGTTCCGGCGCAGGCTCTCGGGCAGAGGGGAAGACCCCTTCGAGCCAGACGACGAAGGCGGCCAACCCGTTCTCGTACATCTGCTCGCGGCGCTCCTTGCGAGAGACGCCCCTGCGCTTGGCAACGTCGGGCACTAGTCCCCAGTTGGCGTTCATCGGCTGGAAGCCCTCTGGGTTCGCCGACGACAGGTACCTGACGAGCCCGCCGAGCATGCTCGCCTCGGGCGGCACCACGGGATCCAGCCCGAGGACGGTCCTGGCCGCGTTGGATCCGGCCAGCCAGCCGGTCGCCGACGACTCGAGGTAACCCTCGGTGCCGGCCAGGACGCCCGCCGTGAACAGGCGCGGCTCATCACGGAAGTTGAGGGCGGGGGTGAGGAGCGCGGGCGCGTTGAGATAGGTGTTCCGGTGCATGACGCCGTAGCGCACGACCTCGGCGTTCTCGAGCCCAGGGATGAGCCTCACGATCTCTTTCTGATCTCCCCACTTGAGCCCCGTCTGGAAGCCGACGAGCGACCACATCCGTCCCGCGGCGTCCTCCTGCCTCAGCTGGACGACGGCGTAGGGCCGGCGGCCCGTGCGCGGGTCCTCGAGGCCGACGGGCTTCATGGGCCAGAAGCGCGGGGTGTCGTAGCCGCGTCTCGCCAGCTCCTCGATCGGCATGCAGCCCTCGAAGAACTCGAGGTTCTCCCAGTCGTGCGGGGTGTGGCTCCTGGCGCTCTCCAGCGCCCTGTAGAACCGCTCGTACTGCTCCTCGTCCAGGGGCAGGTTGATGTAGTCAGCCTCCTGGCCGTAGCGTCCGGCCCGGTAGGCGACGTCCATGTCGATAGTGTCGTACGTCACGATCGGGGCGGCCGCGTCGTAGAAGCCGAGGAACTTATCGCCCACGATCGTCCCCAGCGACCCCGCCAGCGCGTCGCTGGTGAGCGGGCCCGTGGCCAGCACCACGACGCCCTCCGGCACCTCGGTGACCTCGCCTGGATACACCGTGATCCGCGGCTCCGCTCTGACCCGCGCGGTGACGGCGCGGCTGAACGCCTCCCTGTCCACCGCCAGCGCGCCTCCGGCCGGCACACGGTTCTGCAACGCCGAGCCCATGACGACGCCACCCGCCAACGTCATCTCGGCCTGTAGCAGACCCTTGGCGTTGCTCCTGGCTTCGCCACCGAAACTGTTCGAGCACACCATCTCGGCGAAGTCGCCGGTCACATGAGCAGGCGTGAGCTTCACGGGCCGCATCTCGCGCAGCTCGACTTGGACGCCCAGGCGCGCCGCTGCCAACGCCGCCTCGCTGCCGGCCATGCCGGCCCCGATCACGGTCACACGCCGATCCACTCGCGACATTTCGCAAGCGTAGCACCGCGCCTTACCCGCACCCGGCTAACCTGAGGGCATGAGGCCCGGTTCCCTAAAGAGCACGTGGGCACGCGTCCTGGTCGCGGCTGTGGTGGTGGCGCTGGCTACGGGAGCCGGCGCGCAGTCGGCCGCGGAGCGTCCGCCCGGCCCCACCTGGTACACCGGCACCTTAAGTGCCTCGGTCGGCGATACAGAGCCCGTCCAGGTCCACCTGACCCTGTACGAGGACGGCTTCGCGTTCGCCCGGGTCCAGTTGCCGGCGCAAGGGATCGAGCTCCTCGGCCCCGGACGCCTCAAGGACGGGGTAGACCTGCGTCTTCGCCTCTGGGAGCTCCAGCCCGGCGAGGACCCCTGGTGGGCGGCCGAGCTGGCTCACCTGGCCGCCACCTCGCCGGACGCGGCGCCCGACACCAGGCTGCGCGACACGGCGGCCGTGCTAATGGCGACGCGCGACGTCGACTTCGCCGACGAGGGCAGGACGCTGACGGGCACGTTCCGCTGGTCGACAGGCGAGCCGAGCGACCTGGTCGTCGCACGCGTCGCGACATCGGTGCGCTGGGAGTTCGAGCAGGGACGCATCTCCTCCACCGCCGTGCTGCCCTACTTCGACACGAGCCCGGACCTCAACCGCTGGTTGGAGGCCGACGCCTTACCGGCTTGGCGGTCTTTCGTCGCCGAGGGACGCTCCCTCGCCGAGGACGGCGTCATCGGCTGGGGTTGGTACCGGGAGGAGCGGTTGCAGGTCGCCGGCGGCGCGGGCGACCTCCTGAGCATCCTGTCGACCGTCGACACCTACACCGGCGGAGCGCATCCGAACGCGTTCCATCACTCCCACCTGTTGCGCGCCGGCCGGGACGGCGTCGTGGACGTGCAGCTCGCTGACCTGTTCGCGGGACGCAGCCGGTGGCTGCCGCGACTCTCCGATCTCGTCCTGGACGGACTACGTCGTCAGCAGGCCGCGTGGGTCGTAGACGGCCAGGTAGCGAGCCTCACCGAGGACGACCTAGCCGTGTTCACGCTGACGGCGCGCGGCATCACGTTCCACTTCTCGCCCTACCTGATGGGGCCGTACGTACAGGGGACGTTCAGGGTCACGCTGCCCTACGACGACGTCGTTGACCTGGCAGCGGCGGACAGCCCGCTGCTCACGTTCGCGTCTGGCACGCCGTTCCGCGCCCCGCGCGAGTAGCGCGGCGGGTCCTCACCCCAGCGCGGCGGGTCCTCACCCCAACGCGGCAGGCCCGCACTCGAAGGAACCGGCCGAGGCGGTAGCGGCTAGAGGAAAGAGCGCCGTCGCGGCCGGACGCCGCGCAACACCGAGAACACGAGGGCCAGCACCAACAAGGACGCGCCCGCCAACAGGACGATCATGTGGTTGCGCCACGCCACGTCGACGAGCACTGCCGGCAGCACCGCCAACGCGTGCCTGATGCCGTCCCAGAGGGCAGCGAACAGGCCCTGAACCTGTGCGCCGGCCGGCAGCGGCGCCTCATCGGGGGCGAACCGGCGCAGCCTGTCGAACAGGAGCGCTCCCAGGGCGGCCCCGAACAGAACCGCCAGCCCCACGTTGCCGACCCGCCACAGACCGCGGGAGAAGCCGACCAGAAGGACCAACAGCAGCACGCCGAGAACGCCCGCGAAGGCGGTCCAGCGCGTGTAGCGCGCCCTCGCCTCCGCGCTGAACGCGTCTATGAGCGGGGCGACCCCGCGGACCTTCTGAGCTTGCTCGGGACGCGTCAGTTGCGCGGCGGCCAGGGCGCCGCCGCCCTGGTACGCCCGCTCCGCCAGCGCGCTCATCACGGCGGCGTTGGCCTCCTCGTCGCTGAGGCCGGCCAGCTGAGAGGCGGGCAGCAGCCCTCGCAGCGAGTCGGCAGCCTCCTCCGGCTGCCCGGCGAGCACCTGGGCAGCCTCGTCAAGGCGCGCCTGGATCTCGGCGCGGCGGCCGAGCAGCAACGACTCGAGGAGCTCGTGCACCTCGGCGGTGGCCTCGTTGACGCCGGCATCCAGCCGGGCCGCGAGGTTCGCGTTGGTGATCACCGCTGCGGCCGCCGCCCTGCCCTCCTGCAGGACCAGGTCGGCGAGTTGCCCGACGACCGCCACGCCGATCTGCCTGTCGCTCATCGTCCTGAGCCGGTTGGGCGACTCGTAGACGAAAACGCCGACCACGGGCTGCACGAGCTCGCCGGGGTTCGCGGCTGCCTGCGCCGGCCAATCCGCCAGGCGCGAGCCGTCGTCGAGACCGGAAGGCAGCAGCTCCGACTCGAGCGTGGCCCTGACCAGCGAGTCGATGGGGCCTTCGGCCGCGGCGGCCAACTGAGCCGACAGTTGCGGGTCGCTGACGGTGGACAGCATCGCCTGCGTGCCGTCAGACACCAGCCTGCCGGCCAGGACGCCGGCTATCCGGCTGATGCCTTGCTCGGCCGTGAAGGAAGGGATCTCGGTGGGATCGGCATAGACGTCGACTCCTGGCAAGAGGGGCAGCGGGTCACCGGACTGGTAGGTGGTGCCGGAGCGCACCCCCAGCTCCGCACCGGCGCCGGCCGGCTGGAGCGTGAGCTCCAGGACGCTGCGGATCACTGCCTGGCCGGGCTCGGGCGCGGCCAGCTGCGCCTGCGTGAACAGCAAGGTGCCGACCATGACGGTGAGCGCGAGCAGCACACCGCTGGCCCACGTGATGTCGCGTTGCCACGCCGGTTGCCTTTCGGTTCGGTACATCCGAGACGGCCTCCTCGCGCCCGGAGCGGCGCGGTTGTCAGATTACCCCGCCTGCTTACCATGAGGCGGATGGCCCTTTCCGCGCGCCTCGCCATCTTCCCTGTCGCAGGCCCGTTCCACACCAGGTGGCCCCGCTACAACGTCGTTCACGTCAGGGACTCGGTACGGGCCTTCGCCCCGGACGTCATCGCCCTGACCCCGCTGGCACCAGGAGCGCTCGACGACCCGGGCTGGCAGGACACCCCCGAGCTCCCCTTGCCGCACACCGTCGTGCCGTGGGCGCGAGCGGAAGGGGTGCCTGTCGTGACAGTGGGCATCGCCCCCGGCGACCCTCAAGACCCCGGTCATCAGGGAGCGGAGGACGATCTGCGGCGCTATCTCGAGCTGTACGAGGACGGTCAAGCGCGGCTGAGACGAGTGGAGGCCGCGCTGGCGCCGGTGAGGGACCTGCTGTCGCGCCCGCTCGACCTCGCTGCGGTGCAGACCGAACTCCTGCCCGCCATCGAGCGCCAGCAGCAGGTGCAGGCGCACGAGCTCGGCTCCGGGCCCGGTGACGAGTGGCGCGACGAGCGGGCAGCCCTGATAGCCAGCCGGTCTCTCGCCGCGCTCAAGACGAAGGCACTCATGCCCTCCCAGGGCGATACGCTCAGGCTCGCCATAGTCGCGGAGGTCGATCGGGTGCCGGCGCTGCGCCGCACCCTCGTGGGGGCCGCCGCGCAGGCCTCGGGGGTGACCGTTGAGATCGTCGATGCTCCGCCGGCCCAGGCCGGTGAAGAGGGCCGCGTGCGGGCGCTGCTCGACGCCGCGCTCTCGGGCCTCGGCGAGCCCGAGAGCCTGTTGCGCACCCTGTCGGGGATCGAGGAGCCGGAGGCGCGCTATCTCGAGGCGAACGTGCTGCTCGAGCACGGGCATCCGGCCGAGGCGCTCGAGCGCCTCGAAGCCCTCGTGGCTGGCGACTTCCAACACCCCTACTACCTACCGGGGTTCGTGCTCGCCCGACTGGGACAGTTACGAGACCTCGCAGCACGGCGTGAGGACGCCATGAGAAGCTATAGGGGAGTCATGGCCCTCTCCTTCGCACCCCAAGCAGCGCGCGAGGCCGCCCAGGCCGGCATGCGCACCCCCTTCCGTCTGGAGGGCATGGCCACTTGAGATCGTGGTCGTTCTACATCGTGGCCGCCGCGGGGCTGGCCTCGATCGTGGCCACCTTCGCCGGGGCGGTCACCGTGGTGGGTCTGCCCCTGGCGGCCGCCACCGTCGTCGCGGCGATCGCGATGTCCCGCCCGAGGGGTTGGGCCTGGCGCTTCGCCCTGTTGGGATCCATCGCCTGGTTCAGCGAAGAGGTCGTCTGGGCCGTGAAGCGCCATCAGGGCGTCCTCGAGGCGACGTTCCCAACCGACGTCACCTACTTCGCCGGCGTCGTGCTGTGGTGCGCCGCTCTCCTGCTCATGCGCGGCAGGCGGCTGCGGACACGGCTGTGGCTGTTCATGGTGCCCGCGCTGGCGATCGTCGTGTGGATGCTGGCGGTCCAGAGCCGTACGTCGGTCGAGCTGCAGTTCCCGTACATCGACGCCCTGATGCTCGTCGTGGCTCTGCCCGCTCTGGAGCCCGCGTTGCGCGGCCGGGCGTCGGAGGGCCGAGTCCTCATAGTCCTGGCGTTCTTCATTCGGGCCGTGGGCTCGAGCGCGTTCGCCTGGCTGTACGACACGTCCGGCCTTGACGCAGGCGCCACGCTGGTCTGGATCCTCGCGTACGTGGCCCTGGCGCTGGGCGCCCGGTTGGAGCTGAGCGGGGAACCGGCGCAGCTGTTCGTGGCCACCGGCTCCGTCGTCGCCCTTCAGCTCGTCGCCGGCGCCATCGTCTACGCCGTCCTGCTCATAGGCGAGCCGCTCCAGGCGCGGTCTATCGGCGTGTTGCTGCTGCTGGGCTACTGCCAGCTGGTCGTGCTGCTCGTGATCGTCTACACGCAGCGCCTCAGGTGGTCGAAGACCGACAGCGAGATGCGGGCCTGGAGCACCCTCGTGGCCGACCTGGGGACCGTGGAGTCCGACGCGGCGGACAGGCACACCAGCCTCGCCGGCTTCGTGAGGGCGGTCAGGGAGCGCATACCCACGCTGCGGGGGATGGTGGTGCACGAGAAGGACGACCTGCTGGTCGGGGAGGTGGGCAGCTACGCCTTCCCGCTCGTGGCCGGCGGCACCGAGGTGGGGCGCCTGTACTTCGATGGCCAGCCGCCGCAGCTCGACGTGCTCGATGCGGTCTCCCCCTTCCTGGCCGGACGCTTGAGGCAGTCGCAGCTCGCGGCCGAGTGGGTGGACCAGGCTCTCACCGACCCGCTGACCGGCATCCTCAACCGGCGCGGGTTCGCGGTCAGGGCCGGGCGCCTGGCCGGCACCGCGCGGGCCGACGCGCTCCCGGTCAGCGTCGTCATGTTCGACCTCGACCACTTCAAACGCGTCAACGACTTCTATGGGCACGGCGTCGGCGACAACGCTCTCAAGGCCCTGGCCAACGTGCTCAAGCGCAACCTGCGCCCGGACGACCTGGCAGTGAGGTGGGGCGGCGAGGAGTTCGTCATCGTGCTGTGCGAAGCGACGCCGGACGTGGCGGCCGAGGTGGTCAAGCGCGTGCGATCGGAGCTGAGGGAGAAGAAGGTCCCGCCTATCGACTGGACGCTCACGTTCTCCGCCGGCCTCGCCGGCGGCAGGCCGCCGTCCGGCCTGGGCGAGCTGGAGCGTTGGATAGACAGCGCAGACGACGCCCTGCGCCGCGCCAAGGCCGCAGGCCGCGACCGCCTCGAGGTCGTCGCCTAGTTCCAAGAGCCCCTCACCGCGCTATCATCCACGGATGCGCGAGCTGCTCTACGACGCGGCCAAGCACTACCGGCACGGCAAGACGCTGGCGGAGCGCGGCGATGTCAGGGGCGCCATGCAGGCCTATCGGGACGCCCTCAAGGACCTGCACGCCGTCAAGCCGCAGCGCATGCGCGACGTGCTCCTGGCGCAGGTCTACCTCTCGCGCTACGTGATCGGCCGCCAGGTCGACCGCCGCCGCGCCGACAGCGACCTCAGGACCGGGTACTCGTACGCCCGCACCACCCACGAGCCGCACGTCAGGCTCATGGCGGAAGATCTCTGGCGTGAACGCCTGGACAACGACGGCTCCCGGCCGGACCACGAAGGTTGAACCAGCCTTAGTCCCTCACGGAACGGGCGTTAGCATGTCCGTCATGGATTCAAGCGTCTCCCTGGAAGCCGCCCTGGGCCAGCGATCCGCGTACCTGGCGACACTCGAGGGGCTGGTCAGGCTCGAGAGCCCGACACACGACAAGCCGTCGGTCGACGCCCTCGCCGACCACCTTCATGACCTCCTGGCAGCCCGCGGTTGGGACGTGAAGCGGCACCGCAGGGAGCGCGTGGGTGACGTACTGGAGGCGCGCATGAGCGGCAGCGCTGGCCCCAGCACCCTCTTGCTTACGCACATGGACACCGTGTGGCCGCTGGGGACGCTGGAGCGCATGCCGGTGAAGGACGACGGCGAGCGCTTCTGGGGACCAGGCACCGTGGACATGAAAGCCGGCATCGCGACCGCGATCCACGCCGTCGACCTGCTGCGATCGAGTGGGGCGCGGCCGATGGGCGACGTGACGTTGCTCGTCACGACGGACGAGGAGGTCGGCAGCGCCGAGTCGAGGGGCCTCATCGAGGAGCTGGCCCGGCACCACGATCGGGTGCTCGTCCTCGAGCCGGCCCGAGACGACGGCGCGCTCAAGATCGGCCGCAAGGGCGTCGGCGGCTACAGCGTCACTTTCACGGGCAAGAGCGCCCACGCCGGGAACGACCCGGCCGGCGGAGCCAGTGCCTTGCGGGAGATGGCCCACTTCCTGTTGTTCGTCGAGGACCTGGCCGACGAGGTCGCGGGCACGACCGTGAACCTGACGACCGCGCACGGGGGCTTCGCCTCGAACGTTATCGCCGAGGAGGCGGTGTGCACGGTGGACCTGCGCGTCCTCAAGGCAGGCGAGGCCGAGAGGGTGGACCACGCGGTGCGCAGCTACCAGCCGCGCGACCGCCGGGTGAAGGTCCGCGTCGATGGCGGCCTCAACCGCCCTCCCCTGGAGACGACGCCTGCCAACCGGGCGCTGTTCGAGGAGGCGCAGGCGGCAGGCCGGAAGCTGGGCCTGGACCTGACCGGCGCGATCGTCGGCGGCGGCTCCGACGGGAACTTCACGTCGGCGTTGGGCGTGCCCACCCTCGACGGCCTCGGGTCCGTCGGTGGCGGGGCGCACGCACGTGACGAGCACGTGCACGTGGAGAGGACGCTGGGCCACGTCGCCCTGGTGGCCGCCCTGCTTACCGGCAGCGGAAGCTGAGCACCCCAGCCGTGTCGGCCACGAGGCAGCGCGGCGCCGTCACGACGTACCTGGTGGTGGCTGCGTGCGGCGCGCTGGCGACGCTGTCGCTGCCGCCCACCGGCTGGTGGCCGCTGGCCTTCGTGCTTGGCGGCCTCTTCGCGGCCGTCGCCAACGCCAGGTCACGCCGCCGCGCGTTCGGGCTCGGGTTCTGGTTCGGGCTCCCGTTCTTCGCCGTCTACCTGGCCTGGCTACCGGCGTCGCTCGGTGACCTGCTCGGCCCGGCCTTCTGGGCGCTACATCCGCTGCTGGTGCTGGCGCTGGCATGCATCTGGGGGCTGACCACGTTGGCAGCGTGGGCGGTCGCGGGCGGCGGGGGACGTCGCACGCTGTGGCTGCTCCCCGTGGCCTGGGTGGCGGTCGAGTGGGCCAGGACCCAGGGCTACTTCGCGTTCCCCTGGGGCACCTTCGGCTATGCCTGGCTGGACACGCCTATCGGCCAGCTCGCCGCCGCTGTGGGCGTGTACGGCTTGAGCTTGTTCGTCACCGTGCCGGCGGCGTTGCTAGCGCTCCCTCTGGTGTCCCCCCGGACCGGGTCCGGGAGCCCGACCGGGCGCCTGCTGCTGGCGCCGGCGGCGGCTCTGCTCCTACTCGCCGTGGCCTGGGAGCGCGGCGGGGCGGTGCTCGACGCGGCCGACGCCAGGCTCGAGGCCCCAACTCGGCTGGCGCTCCTCGTGCAGGGCGACGTCGACGCCTTCGGCCGCGCGCAGGGCGCGGCCGCCGACCTGCGTACCCATGTCGAGCTGACGCGGGCTGCGGTGGCGGAGGCCAGGTCCAGCGGCGCGCCGCCTTACGACATGGTCGTGTGGCCGGAGGGCGCTGTCATCGGTTACCAGTTGGACGGCCCCGGCGCCGCGCCCCTGTACGAGGAGATCACCGCGCCGGCAAGAGCGGCTGCGTTCATCGTCGGCGGCAGGCGGTACGAGGGCACACGGTCCTACAACAGCCTGTACTCCCTGCACGACGGGGAGAAGGTGGACCGTTACGACAAGCACTACCTGGTCCCGTTCGGCGAGCGCTGGCCGTTCCACGAGTCTCTCTCCTGGCTCTACGACGGGATCTTCGGGCTCATGGGCCTACCTCCGCTGCTGAGCACTTCGGCAGGAGCGCCGCCGGGCACGCTGGACACACAGCTGGGCCCGGTCGCCGCCTTCGTCTGCTACGAATCGGTGTTCCCTCAGGTGCAACGGCGCCAGGTGGCGGAGGGTGCACGCCTGCTGGTCCTCGGCACCAACGACGCCTGGTTCGCCCGCGGCGCGGGAGCCGAGCAGCACTTCGACATGGGTCGGATGCGTGCGATCGAGACGAGGCGCTGGCTCCTCAGGGCGGGCAACGACGGCGTCACGGCCTCCGTCGACCCGCTCGGCAGGACGGTGGCCCGGCTCGACAGGGGCGTGCGCGGCACGCTCACCGCCCCGTTCGGGCTCTCTGACGCGCTCACGCCCTGGGTCCGCTTCGGGCACCTCACGCCCTGGCTTCTCGGCGGTTACCTGCTGCTCGTCGGCGTTGCTCTACAGCCGCTCAGGCCCAGCGAGCGCGCGAGGGTAGCCGAGCGCCTTAGGCGGCGCTAACATGGCCGCTTCATGAACGTCGTGATCGTGGGTGGCGGTGAGATCGGGACACTGATCGCCGCGGAGCTGCACGAGGAGCACGGCGTCACCATCCTGGACGTCGACGCGGACCGGGAGGGGGGCTTCGATAACCTTGACGTCCGCTTCATCCGGGGCTCCGGCACGGACCCTGACGACCTCAAGGCCGCCGGCGTCGAGGGCGCAGACGCCTTCATCGCCTGCACCTCGAACGACGACGTCAACGTGCTCTCCTGCCTGGCCGCGAAGGGCCTGGGCGCCGGCGAGACCCTCGCGTTCGTGACGAGACAGCGCTACATAGACGCCTTCAGGGACAAGGGCGCGTTCCAGTCCATCGGGCTGCTGATCGACAGGGTGCTGTGGCCGCAACGCATCCTGGCGCACCAGATCGCGGACATCGTGCGCGTGCCCCGCGCAGTGGACAGCGCTCGCTTCTGGCGCGGCCGCGTCACGCTCCTCGAGTACCTCATGGAGCCTGGCGACCCGTTCCTGAACGTGCCGCTCGTCGAGCTCAGGCTGCCTGACGGAGTCCTGCTCGTCGGGCGCATAAGGGGCGACGAGTTCGAGATACCGACCGGCGGCACGGTGCTCGCGGTGGGCGACCGGGTCGTGTTCCTGGGTGGCACGAACGAGATGCGCGAGGTGCGCAGGCGCTTCGCGCCAAGGCGGCGCTCGCTGAACGTCGCGATCGTGGGCGGCGGCAACGTGGGCTTCATGGTCGCGGAGGCGCTGGCGTACGACCGCGCGAACATCACCGTGGTGGAAACGAATGAGGAGCGCTGCCAGAAGCTCGCCCAGTGGCTGCCGCACGCGCTGGTGCTCAAGGGCGACGGCACGGACATAGAGCTGCTGCAGCAGGAGCGCGTCGGCGACGCGGACGTCATGGTGGCGGTCACCGACGACGACGGCAGCAACCTCCTCGTCTCCTTGCTCGCCAAGCAGCTGGGCATCCCTAAGGTCGTGACCCGCGTCGGGAGGGCCCGCAACCGCAAGCTGTTCAGCCGCGTCGGCATAGACGCGCCGCTGACGCCCCGCGCCGCAGCGGTACAGGAGGTCCTCAACTGGCTCAAGGTGGACCAGGTCGACCACATCGCCAGCATCGACGACCGCGCCGAGGTCATGGAGGTCCAATATCCGGAGGACGCCGATTCCGGGCCGATCATGCAGCTCGAGACCGCTGACGACATCCTCATCGCAGCCATAGAACGCGACACCAACGTGATCATCCCGCGGGGCGACACCGTTCTGAAGCCGGGAGACCACCTGCTCGTCGTGACCGTGCGCGACAACGTCGAGAAGGTGGAGGAGTGGCTGGAGCAGCGGCGCGGAGCAGCGAGGTCGAACGCGGGGGCGTCGTGAACGGCAGGGGCCGCTTCGCCCCGTTCGTCCTCGGCAGCGTCCTGATCTTCCTGTGTGGGGTGGCCGCCGTGTTCGCCGGCTACGCCGCCATCGTCAGGGAGCCCGTAGGCGGGTTCCTCGCCTACCTTGGGGTCTGCTTGCCTCTGGGAGCGCTCTTGCGCCTCTCAGGCCGCCCCGACGTCGACCCTGGCCGCCGCGAAGCCATAGCCACTGTCCTGCTCACCTGGTTCCTCGTGCCGGTCATCGGCGCGCTGCCGTACATGGTCACCGCCCATCTGCCGTTCCCGCAGGCGGTGTTCGAGTCGACGAGCGGCTTCACCGCCACTGGCGCAACGGTCATCGAGTTCTTCGAGACCCTCCCCCGCTCGCTGCTGCTGTGGCGCGCCATAACCCAGTGGTTCGGCGGCATCGGCATCATCGTGCTGTTCGTCGCCGTCTTCCCTCAGCTCTCGATCGCCGGGCGCCAGATGTTCTTCACCGAGCTGCCCGGCGTCACCGATGAACGCGTCACGCCTCGCCTGCGGTTCACCGCCGTGGCCGTCCTGTCCGTCTACTCCGGTCTCACGGTCCTGTGCACGGCCGCCTTCGCCCTGCGCGGCATGCAGTTCTCGGACGCACTCGGGTACGCGTTCACGACGGTGTCTGCCGGCGGGTTCGCGATGCACGGCGACGGCCTGACGCGCTTCAACGACGCAGGCATCGAGTGGTTCGCCGTGGCGTTCATGGTCGTGGCCGGGTTGAGCCTGCCGCTGCTGTGGCGCACGGTGACCGGCAGGTTCCTGCTCCCCCTGCGCGACACCGAGGTACGGGTCTACCTGGCGGTCCTGGCGCTGGCCAGCGTCGTCCTGGTCGCGGTCACCTGGGGGGAGGCGCAGACCGGGACCATCAGGAAGGCCGTCTTCCACGCGGTCAGCGTGATGACGACGACGGGCTTCGCCACCAGCGACTACGTGACATGGGGCGAGCCCGCCCAGGCGGTACTCCTGATGCTGATGCTCGTCGGCGGCAGCGCCGGCTCCGCCAGCGGCGGCGTCAAGGTCATGCGCTGGCTGATCATCGCCAAGAACACCGTCAGGGAGGTGCGCCGTGTGCTGCATCCCCGCGCGGTGCTGCCGGTCAGGGTCGGGCGAGCCGTCGTGCCCGAGGAGGTTTTGCGGGCGGTGGCCGCGTTCATCACGCTGTACGTGGCCCTCTTCGCGTTCTCCACCGTGGCCTTGGTGATGCTGGGCACACCGTTCGTAGAGGCGCTCACGAGCTCGATCGCGTGCATCGGCAACGTGGGTCCCGGCCTCGGTGCCGTGGGTCCGTACGACTCCTACGCCCAGATGCATCCGGCGGGCCAGCTGATCCTGTCGTTCGTCATGTTCGCCGGCAGGCTCGAGGTCGTCACGGTCTTCGTGATCTTCACGCCGGCCTGGTGGCGCTTGCCGCGAAAGAGCCCGTTCAGGTCGTGGCGGAGTGGCGACGACCTCGCGCGCGACCGCCACGACCGGACACGCGGCGAACCGTGACGTCCGGTTACCACCCTTCATCCACTCTGGCCCTAGCAATTACACTCAACGCAGTCTCGTAAGGACGGTCCCTGCGCACGCGGCGGAGCGGCTTCCGCCAGGTTCGCCTGTCCATAGGACCACCTGCACGGTGCGGCAGGCACCGCTTCGCCAACGACAGGAGCCGGACCTGAGACCTGGAGGACGGATGGGAAGAAACTGGTTCAGAGCCACTCTCCTGGCGGGCGTGATCGCCCTGATCGTGGTCGCTTGCGGCGGCCCACCACCCCCACCCCCGCCCTCCGGGCTGTTCGGCGATGACGAGCTCGCCGCGGCCACGGAGCTCTCCGTCACGGACCTCACGACGCTGCAATCGAACCGGTCGATCGACCTGCGGCCCGGCGCCCCAGCCAGCCGGCGGAGTGCCGTCAGCGGCGCCAGCGTGTTGCCCCAACAGCAAGGCGAAGACGCCCCAGCCAAGGTGGCGACCGTCGAGCAGTACGCAGACGGCGACAGCACCGAGTACAGGGTCGTGCTCTTCGAGGACGGCGAGCCCCCGGCTGACGGCGAAGTGGTCTTCCTCGGCACCACGCCGATCGAATCCGCCGCCACCGACACCGAGGGCGGCATCATGCTGGTCTCGGCGGGCTCGGACGCCGCCGGTTACGACGTGTACGTCTTCGACATAGCCGGCGTGCTCGGCGACGCCGAGACCGTCTACCGCCTCCCGGACACCTCCGACGAGGAGACCGACGTCTCCATGTCGCTCGACGGCACCGTGTGGGGACACCACAGCACCGACGACGAGGGCCTCGGGTCCGCCATCCTCTACTACGTCGACAGCGGTCAGGTGTTCAGGGACTTCTTCGAGATCGCTCTCAGTAACGTCCGTTACGACATGAAGGACCCGTCCGTCGCGGGCGATGGGGGCAGCCTCGTCTTCGTCTTCGACACCATCCCCCTCGACGGCTCCGAGCGCATCATCCAGTTCTTCGTGGCTGACGGCGGGGCAGTCCTCTGGACAGGCGACGAGTTGGCGACGACCGCGCTGCGGGATCCCAGCCTCTCGATAGACGGCTCCATCCTCGTCTTCGAGGAGATCTTCGACGGCGACGAGTACGTGTCCTGGTACGACACGTTCAACGACGTGCTCGAGGACGTCGTCGTCAACGACGGCGCGGACCTCGTCGACCACCCTCACGTCTCCGGCGGAGCCGACGTCGTGGTCTACTCCCTCGACGGCGTGCCCACCCGCGCGGCGCTCACCTTCACAGAAGAGGGCATGACCGTCGACACGGTCGAGATCCCGACGAGCGCAGACGGCGCCGTCGTCCTAGCCCCCTACATCGCCCGTACGCCCCCGCCACCGCCGCCCCCGCCGCCCGGCACCGAGGTCTACGAGGGCACCACGGTAGATGGCCCGCTGTGGGACCGCCCTGACGGCGAGACCACCGTTGGACCCATGCCCTACCACGCCCACGAGTTCACCGCCGACGTTGCGGGTGTCTATGACATCCAGAGCGAGCAGGATTACGACGGTTACCTGCTGCTGTACCAGGCGCCGTTCGATCCCGAGGCACCCTTCGACAACCTGCTGGCGTCGAACGACGACGACCCCGGCACCGGGTTCTCGCGCATCAGGATGTTCCTCGATACCGGCGACTACGTCGTCGTCACGACTTCGTGCGGCCCCGAGGGCAGCCCCACCTGCGGACCTGCGGCAGGCAGCTTCACGAACATGA
>DASVCK010000297.1:0-4677 GCA_036381675.1 Trueperaceae bacterium
AAGGACGGTAGGGTCCGTATCTTCTGGGAGGGTTGCTGCGTCCTCACACTGGGTGGCGAGCGCGCCGCCAGACTGCGAGCCGAGCTGCAGGGCGCCAGCTTCGAGGAGCAGCAGTACGCGCTGCAGCGCGTGACGGGCAACTTCAAACGCGGCAACGAGCGCGTCTCCAGGAAGTGAGGGCAATGCAGCGGGTGATGAGTGATCCGCACGCCACTCTAGGCTCTGTCCCCATGGCGTGAGCGCGGACCGCTTGGTCTCCGCGCGCGTGCGCCGGCTTGCCGAGCGGGAGCCCGGCGGCGCCGTGTGGTTGGCCGCCCTGCCGGACCTGTTAGGTGACCTGGCGCGGCGCTGGGCGTTGACCCTCGGACCGCCCTTCGAGCATGACGGCTACACGGCTGTAGTGCTCCCCGGTGAACGGCCGGACGGCTCGCAGGTTGTGCTCAAGCTCTCGTTCCCTCACATGGAGGGTCTGGACGAGGCCGCGGGGCTCAGGTTCTGGAACGGCGAGCCGACGGTGCGGCTGCTCGCGGCCGACGAGTCGAACCATGCCATGTTGCTGGAGCGCTGCGTGCCGGGCCACGACCTGAACGTGCTGCCGGCCGAGGAGCGCGACGGTGTTCTGGCGGGTCTCCTGCGGAGGCTCTGGCGCCCCGTCCCGCCGCACCACGGTTTCCGGCACCTCCAGCAGATGATCGCTTACTGGAGCGAGGAGACCGAGCGGGACGAGGCGAGGTGGCCGGACCCTGTCCTGGTGCGCGAGGGGCTCGAGGTATGGCGCGAGCTGTCGCGTCCCGCTGCCGATGATGTCCTGCTGGCGACCGACGCGCACGCCGGCAACGTGCTCGCGGCGGAGCGCGAGCCCTGGCTGCTCATCGACCCGAAGCCGTTCGTGGGCGACCGGGCGTACGACGCGACGCAGCACCTGTTCGACGACCGCGAGCGCCTGGAGGCCGACCCGAGCGGCTTCGTACGCCGGTGGGCCGGCCTGCTCGACCTCGATGAGCAGCGGGTCAGAGCCTGGACGTTCGCGCGCTACGCGGCCGAGCGTCGCGACGATGACGATGAGTGGCAGCGGGCGAACGCACTGGCGCGCCGCTTGGCCAGCTGAAGGGGCCCGCTGTGCGCGGCGAGGCCCTCGGCTACAGCGAGTAGCCTCCACCCACGTCGTCCCGCACCAGCTCGCCGTTGCGCAGGACGAGCGTCCGACGCTTGAAGCGGTCCACCAGGTCGCGCGCGTGCGTCGCTACCAAGACCGTGGTGCCGCGCAGGTTGATGTCGTTGAGCAGCTCGAGGATCTCCATGGCCGTGTCCGGGTCGAGGTTGCCGGTCGGCTCGTCGGCGAGCAGCAGCGGCGGGTCGGTGACCATGGCTCTCGCGATGGCCACGCGCTGTTGCTCGCCAAGGCTCAGCTCTATCGGGTAGGCCTTGCGCTTGTGCGCCAGGCCCACGTTACGCAGCGCCTGGAGCGCCTTCTGCTCGTGGTTGCCCCGGGTAGCCGTGGCACGCAACACGAAGGTGAGGTTCTCGAACGCCGTCAGGTGCTGCAGCAGGCGGTGGTCCTGGAAGACCATCCCGATCTGGCGGCGCATGAGGGGCAGCTTGCCATCGCGCATGCGGGTGATGTCGTTCCCGCCGATGAGGACCGTACCTTCGGTCGGGAGGATGCGCCTGAGCATGAGAGAGAGGAGCGTGGACTTGCCGGCCCCCGAATGCCCGGTGACGTAGACGAACTCACCGCGCTTGATGTGGAAGTGGACGTCCTTGAGCGCGTGCGTATGGGTGCGGGGGTAGGTCTTGGTGACGTGATTGAACTCGATCACGCCGTGGCCTCCATCGTGCCGGCAGTCGCCTCCAACGCGCCGAGCAGCAGCTCGAACGCGGCCTCGTCGTCGATCGTCTCGAGAACCGTGACGTTGGCCTCGGCCACCACGTTGCCTGTGCGCCGGTCTACGACCGTCATGCCACGGGTCAGGTCGGAGGCCGTCTCCACGGCCACGTGGCGGCGCGACGAGGTGAACAGGTGGGGGTCGGTCACGGCCAGCACGGCGCAAGGGTCGTGCAGCGGCCCCTCCGCCGGCACGCTGAACGTCCTGGCGTAGGCGTCGGAGAAGAAGTCGAGGAGGTCCGCCCCGAACGTTGCCAGTGGCGTGCCCAGGTCCCGAACCGCCCGTTTTCGCTGCGCGCCGATCATGAACTGGTGCGTGAGGTCGAGGCCCGCCATGACGATGTTGGCGCCGGAGGCGAGCACCTCGGCGGCGGCGTCGGGGTCGGCCCAGACATTGAACTCGGCCACCGGCGTGATGTTGCCGGGCCCCCAGTTGCCGCCCATGATGCTGATGCCCGCAAGCCGCCGGGCGAGCCCCGGGTCATCCCTCAGAGCGATCGCGACGTTCGTCAGCGGGCCGACCGCGACCAACCAGAGGCCTGGAACGCGCAGTGAAGCCTCGATGATGGCCTTGATGGCGGCTTCGGGCCGGGCCTCGAGCGTCAGAGGCGGCAGCGCGGGGCCGTCAAGGCCCGACTCGCCGTGGATGTGAGGGGCGTAGCGGGGCTCGCGCACGAGCGGCCTGTCCGCTCCGCGGTGAACAGGCACGTCCTCGGCCCCTGCCAGCTGCAGGGTGACGAGGGCGTTGCGCTCGCACAGGTGCACGGGCGCGTTGCCGCTCACCACCGACACGCCCACCAGGTCCGCCCGGTGTAGCGCCGTGATGATCGCGAACGCGTCGTCGTGGCCGGGGTCGCAGTCCAGCCAGAGCGGCTGCCGCGCGGCCCCCGGCATCACTCCTCCTCGGCCAGGTCGGCGTCGCTGGGCAGCACCATCGCGGCCACAACCCTGTCGCCGTCGTCCATCTTCTTGATCGTCACGCCCTGAGAGGACCTGCCGTAGGTGCTGACCTGGTCGACGCCGGTGCGGATGAGCTGGCCGCCCTCGGCGAGCACGAACAGCTCTTCACTGCCCAGCACCTTGCTCATGCTGACCATCTCACCGGTCCTGTCGGTCAGCTTGTGGCCGATCACTCCCTGGCCGCCGCGGCCCTGCAGCGGGTACTCGCTCAGCGGCGTGCGCTTGCCAAGCCCGGTCTCGGTCACCGAGAGCATCTCGGCCGTGTCCTTCTCGGACTCCGGGACCACGGCTAGCGACACGACCTCGTCGCCCTTGCGCAGCCTGATGCCGATGACGCCTTGGGTGGCCCTGCCGATCTCGCGAGCGCCCTGCTCGTCGAAGCGGATCGCCTGGCCATGGCGCGTGCCCAGCACGATGTCGGCGGTGCCGTCCGTCACCCGGACAGCCACCAGCTCGTCTCCGTCGACGAGGTTGATGGCGACCAGGCCGGCGTTGTTGATGTTGCCGTACTCGCGAATCGCGGTGCGCTTGATGAGGCCGGCCCTGGTGGCGAACACGAAGTAGCCTTCGGCGTCGAAGCCCTTCACCGCCAGGATCGTCTGCACGGACTCGCCGTCGACGAGCTGTGGCAGCACGTTGCGGATGTGCCCGCCACGGGCGTTGCGGTCGAACTCGGGCAGCTCGTAGATCTTCTCCCTGTAGACCCGGCCGCGGTTCGTGAAGAACAGCAGGTAGTCGTGGGAGCTGCCCACCAAGAGCATCGTGTTGACGTCGTCGTCCTTGGTGCGCTGGCTGGCCACGCCCCTGCCGCCGCGACCCTGACTGCGGTACGAGGTCATGGGCGTGCGCTTGATGTAGCCCTCGCGCGTGAGCGTCACGACCATCTTCTCCTCGGGCACCAGGTCGTCCTCGTCGAAGCCGTCGGTCAGATCCACTACCTGGGTGCGCCGCGGGTCGCCGAAGCGCTTCTTGACGTCGAGCAGCTCGCCAGTGATGACCCGCCAGAGCTCGTCCTCGTCCGCCAGGATCAGCGCGAGCCTGGCGATCTCTTCCTGCAGGTCGCGGTACTCCTCGTTGATCTTCTCGCGCTCCAGGCCGGTGAGGCGCTGCAGGCGCATGTCCAGGACGGCTTGGGCCTGCACCTCGGACATGCCGAACTCGCGCATGAGGCCGTCGCGAGCGTCGGGCCCGTCGCGGGAGGAGCGGATGAGCGCGATGACGGCGTCCAGGTTGTCGAGGGCGATCAGGTAGCCCTCGAGCACGTGGGCGCGCTCGCGAGCCTTGCGCAGCTCGTACTGCGTGCGGCGCCTGACGACGTCAGCCCTGTGGTCGAGGTAGAGCCGCAGCATCTGCCGCATGTTCAACAGCCGCGGCGCGCGGTCGACGATGACGACGTTATTGACCGCGAACGTGCTCTGCAGCTGGGTGAACTTGTACAGGCGGTTGAGCACAGACTGTGGTCGGGAGCCGCGCTTGAGCTCGAACACGATGCGCATGCCCTGCCGGTCGGACTCGTCGCGCAGCGTGGCGATCTCCTCGATCTTCTTGGCCCGCACGAGCTGCGCGACGGTCTGGATCAGCGAGGTCTTGTTGACCTGGTACGGGATCTCGGTGACGACGATCTGAGTGCGGCCGTTGCGCTCGTCGAAGTGCGCCCTACCGCGCACGCGGATGGACCCGCGGCCCGTCTCGAGGGCCTGCCTGATGCCGTCGCGGCCGATGATGCCACCGGTGGGGAAGTCGGGCCCCTTGATGTGCTTCATGATCGTCTCGTCGTCGGCGTCCGGGTTCTCTACCAGGGCGACCAGCGCGTCCACGACCTCGCCCAGGTT
>DASVCK010000298.1:0-5061 GCA_036381675.1 Trueperaceae bacterium
ATCTAATCCGGTTTGCTCCCCACACTTTCGCGCCTCAGCGTCACGTGTTGTCCAGCGAGCTGCCTTCGCAATGGGTGTTCCTACCAGTATCTACGCATTTCACCGCTACACTGGTAATTCCACTCGCCTCTCCAACCGTCAAGCCTGCCAGTATCCAACGCAATGCTGGGGTTGAGCCCCAGTCTTTAACATCGGACTTAACAGACCGCCTACGCGCCCTTTACGCCCAGTGATTCCGGATAACGCTAGCACCCTCCGTATTACCGCGGCTGCTGGCACGGAGTTAGCCGGTGCTTTTCAAGAGGTACCGTCACTATCGTCCCTCTTTTAGAAGTTTACGACCCGAGGGCCTTCATCCTTCACGCGGCGTCGCTCGGTCAGGCTTGCGCCCATTGCCGAAGATTCCTAACTGCTGCCTCCCGTAGGAGTGGGGCCCGTGTCTCAGTGCCCCTGTGGCCGTACACCCTCTCAGGCCGGCTATCCGTCGTCGCCTTGGTAGGCCATTACCCTACCAACTAGCTGATGGACCGCGAGCCCATCCCGAAGCGATAAATCTTTACTCACACCCCAAGAGGTGGGAGCACATGCGGAATTAGCAAGGGTTTCCCCCTGTTATGCCGCACTTCGGGGCAGGTCACTCACGTGTTACTCACCCGTTCGCCACTAAGTCACAAATCTCTTCACACCGAAGCGATCAGAGAGAAGTGCTTCGTTCGACTTGCATGTCTAAGGCACGCCGCCAGCGTTCATCCTGAGCCAGGATCAAACTCTCCAAGATGGATGCCAGATTATGGTTCTGGCGGACCTGGCTTGTGGAGAATCGACAGGTTCGTAGTTCTCTGCTACCGGGTTTTCAAGGACCTCGCACCCTGAGGCGCGAGTTATTAGTATGCCACCTGGAGATGGGGCGTGTCAAGGCCCATGATACGAACCTCTCGGCAGTAGCCCTCCTTCCCCTTTCCCACCACAGAACCTCGCCACCACGCGACCTGCGGGTGTCGCCTGGGCCGTGACTCCCGGCTGTAGCAAAGCGGTGCGCTGAGACGCTGCCCCCCTGGTGCCCGAGCCGAACCCAGTAGCCGCCTGCCGCCGCCGTCCGCGAGAGTGTCAGGCGGTAGGCTCTGCCCATGCGTAGAGATGAGCTCGTCCGGTGGCTCGATGATTACCTAGCCATCGGCGACTTCCCCGACAAGTCGCTCAACGGCCTCCAGGTCGAGGGCAAAGAGGACGTGTCGAAGGCGGTCATGGCCGTGGACGCGAGCTACAACACGTTCGAGATGGCCGTGGCCAAGGGCGCCGACATGTTGATCGTTCACCACGGCCTGTTCTGGGGTCAGCCGCTGGCCCTCACCGGACCTCACAAGCGGCGGGTGCAGTACCTGCTCGACAACGGCCTCAGCCTGTACGCGGCTCACCTCCCTCTCGATGCGCATGAAGAGGTCGGGAACAACTGGGGCCTGGCCAGGCGCCTAAACATGCAGCAGCTGGAGGGCTTCGTGCCTCTCGGAAGCGGTCACCTCGGGGTCAAGGGGAGGCTTCCGGAGCCGCTGGGCCTGAGGGACCTGGCCGAGCTGATCGAGAAGGAGCTGGGCGAGCAGGTGATGGTCCACGCCGGTGGGCCCGACCCGGTGTCGAGCCTGGGTATCGTGTCCGGCGCCGCGGCCTGGGAGGTCGTGACCGCCGCCCGGCAGGGCCTCGATGCGTTCCTGACCGGAGAACCCAAGCACGAGACGTTCTACGAGTCGTTCGAGAGGGGCATAAGCTCGCTCTTCGCGGGCCACTACATGACCGAGACGGTCGGGGTGCAACTGCTGGGCGAGAAGCTCGCGTCGGTCTTCGGCCTGCAGACCGAGTTCGTCATGCTCCCGACGGGGCTTTAGGTCCGTGGCTGAGCGCGGCCTGTTCGTGGTGTTCGAGGGGCCTGAAGGGGCCGGCAAGTCGACCCAGATCGCCCGGCTGGCGAGCCGCCTCGAGCAGGTCGGGCACGCTGTGCTCCTCACCCGCGAGCCGGGAGGCACGCGAGCGGGCGACGCCGTCCGCGAGGTCCTTCTCGACCCCGGGCAACTCATCTTCCCTCTGACCGAGTACCTCCTCTACAGCGCTTCCAGGGCCCAACTGGTCAGCGAGGTCATCGGGCCCGCCCTAGCGGCCGGTCGTGACGTCGTCTCCGACCGGTTCGCGGGAGCCAGCGTGGCCTACCAGGGCCACGGGCGTGGGCTCGACCTCGAACTGATACGAGATCTGAACCATAGGGTCACAGGCGGGTTGAGGCCTGACCTGACCGTGCTTCTCGACATAGACCCGGTGGTGGGCCTGAAGCGAGCGGCCAAGAGGTCGACAAGTGACAGGCTCGAGGCCGCCGGCCTCGACTTTCACAGGCGGGTGCGCGCTGGGTACCTGACGCAAGCGCGGGCCGACCCGACCTGGGTAGTCCTCGACGCCACTGGCCCCGAAGACGACGTCGCAGCCGAGGTATGGCGCAGGGTCGAGGCCCTGCTCGCCCGCCGCAACGAGGCCGCGGGCGCATGAGACTCCGTTGGCTGTGGTTGCTGCCGCTGGCGATCGTCGGCCTTTCCGCCTGCGGACCGACGGCCGCTGACGACCTCACGGTGGAGGTGATCCGTCAGCTGCCTCACGACCCCGGCGCCTTCACGCAGGGGCTGGAGTTCGACGGCGACGACCTCTTCGAGAGCACTGGCCTCGTGGGCCGTTCCAGCCTGCGCGAGGTGGACGCCGAGTCAGGCGAGGTCATCCGTGTCCGGCCCATCCCCGAGCCCTTGTTCGCCGAGGGACTGACCGTCGTGGGCAACGAACTGCTGCAGCTGACGTACCGGGCCGGACGGCTGCTGCGCTGGGACAAGACCACCTTCGAGCCCACCGGCGAGGCGCGCTACGAAGGCGAGGGTTGGGGGCTCTGCTTCGACGGTGAGGCGCTGTGGATGAGCGACGGGTCGAGCCGGCTCACGAGACGCGATCCCGTGACCTTCGAGGTGACCTCGCGACTCGACGTCAGGCGCGCGGGCAAGCCTGTCCCTGACCTGAACGAGCTGGAGTGCGTCGACGACCTGGTATACGCCAACGTCTGGCAGACGGACCAGATCGTCGTCATCGACGCCGGTTCGGGCCAGGTCAAGGTCACCATAGACGCCTCGCCGCTGTGGGACAGGCTGTCAGGCGTCGTCGACCCTGGCGCCGTTCTCAACGGGATCGCTTACGACGCCGAGAGGGACCTGTTCCTGGTGACGGGGAAGCTGTGGCCGAGCGCCTTCGAGGTGCGTTTCGTGCCGCAGCAGGGTGACGCCACCCGCTAGTCGGCCTGGATCAGTCGGCCTGGATCAGTCGGCCTGGATCAGTCAGCCTGGATCAGTCAGCCTGGATCAGTCGGCCTGGATCAGTCGGCCGAAGCGGTAGTCGAGGCGCTGGCGGAGGACCCGTTGGACTCGCTCTTGGCGGAGTCGCTGCTCTTCTTCTCGGTGGACTTGGTGCTCGGGCCGCCGCCCTTGCTGTCGTTCACGTAGAAGCCCGAACCCCTGAAGGCGATGCCCACCGGCTGGATCACGCGCTTCACGGGATCGCCGGTGCGGGGGTCCACCGTGAGGGGGTCGTCCATGATGGACTGCTTGTGCTCGAAGGTCTCGTTGGTGACGAGGTTCCGGTAGACGTAAACCGGCATCGTTCCTCCACTACGCCATGCGGTGGTGGCCCCGGCTGTCCATGGACTGGCGCGCGACGCCCCAAGAAAAACGCCCACGAAGCATGGCACTCGCGGACGCCGACTGCCATATTACACCACCTGATACGCTTGGCTCATGTCGCATGCGCCCTCCGGAACGGCTCGCCTGGCGGTACTGGGAGCCGGCGCCTGGGGCACGACTCTCGCCTGGCTGCTCGCCAACAACGGGCACCGTGTGAGGTTGTGGGCGCGTGACACGTCGCTGGTAGACACGATCGAACGGACCCGCGAGAACCCTCACTACGTAGCCGGGCTCAGGCTGCCCGCCAACGTCTCCGCGACCAGCGACCTGGACGAGGCTCTGCAGGGCGAGCCGGTGGCCTTCGCGGCCGTGCCGGCGCGCGCGCTGCGGGCCGTGCTCGGCGTGGCCCGAGCGAGGCCGGCGGCGGTCGTCTCGTGCGCCAAGGGCGTGGAACCGTCCGAGGGCCTTGACGGCCAGCCCGCTTTCAAGCGTCTCTCGCAGGTGATCGCCGAGGTCATGCCCGGCTTGCCTGTCGCTGCCCTCTCGGGCCCCAACCTCGCCAGCGAGATCGCCGCGGGACTGCCGGCCGCCACCACGGTCGCGAGCACCGTGCAGGCGGTCGCGAAGCGGGTCCAGGCGCTGCTGCAGCAGGCGACCTTCCGCGTCTACACCTCTGCCGACGTCATCGGCGTGGAACTGGCGGGCGTGATGAAGAACGTCATCGCGCTCGCGGCCGGCATGTGCGACGGCCTGGGCCTGGGCGACAACGCGAAGTCCACGATCATCACGCGCGGGCTGGCCGAGACGATCAGGTTCGGCGTGCAGCTGGGTGGCACCGAGCGCTCGTTCTACGGTCTGGCCGGCCTAGGCGACGTGGTCGCCACCTGTATGAGCCCCCTCTCTCGCAACCACAGGGCCGGGTTCCAACTGGCCAGGGGCGAGACCATAGACGACCCGTCGATAAGCTCCCTCACCGCGGAAGGCATCGGTACGGTCGCCGCGGTGCACGTGTACGCTGCTGCGCACCGGGTCGAGCTGCCCATCACCGCCGAGGTGTACCGGGTCGCCTACGAGCGCAAGGACCCGCGCGAAGCGATGGAGACGTTGATGACTCGAGAGAGCAAGGCCGAATGAACGCCATCACGGCGACCGACCTGACCAAACGCTACGGCTCCAAGGCGGCGGTGGCCGGGGCGACCTTCGGCATCGAGCAGGGCGAGATCGTCGGCTTCCTGGGCCCGAACGGGGCCGGCAAGACGACGACGCTGCGGATGCTCGCCGGGTTGGTAAGGCCCACGAGCGGAACGTGCAGGGTCCTGGGTGATGGCGTGCCGGGCCCTTCCCTCCGCGAGGTGGGCACGATGAT
>DASVCK010000299.1:0-3339 GCA_036381675.1 Trueperaceae bacterium
CCTCCCGCCCCGGCCGTGACCGCGCCGTCCCATGACGGGGCGCAAGGTCGAGTCATGAGGGAGATCCTCGAGACCGCGTTCAGGCGGGCTTTGGCGGGCGCCGACCCGGTCGAGCTGACCGGTCAGGCGTTACCCGAGGAACGGCCCGACCTGATTCTCGCCGTCGGGAAGGCGGCGCTGCCCATGCTGAGAGCCGCTTCAGAGCGTTTCCCCGGCGTGCCGTGGCTGGCGACGCCGCCGGCCGGGCCCGCGAACGCCGGCGGCGGAGGCGAAAACGGCACCTCGGACGGCGCTTCGGAAGTACTGCCCGGCTCCCACCCCCTGCCCGACGAGACCAGCGTCCGGGCGGCGCGACGCGCTCTGCAGCTGGCCGAGGCCCTCGGCCCCGGCGACCTCGTGCTTCTGCTCGTATCGGGTGGCGCCAGCGCGCTGTGGAGCGCGCCGCAGGGCGTGACGCTGGAGGAGAAGCGGGCGCTGACCACGCATCTGCAGCGGGCCGGCGCTAGCATCTCCGAGCTGAACACGGTGAGGCGACACCTGTCCCGGGTCAAGGGCGGCGGGCTGCTGGCAGCGACGAAGGCCAAGGTGCTGTCGTTGGTGCTCTCCGACGTGCCCGGCGACGCTCCCTGGGACGTGGGTTCCGGTCCCGGCGCGAGCGACCCGACCACGTTCGAGGACGCGCTGGACGTCATGAAGCGTTTCCCCGGCGGATCATCCGCGGCTACGGAGCACCTCCGGCAGGGCGCCAGCGGAGGCGTCCCCGAGACGGTGAAGCCGGGTTCGGAGCCCGACGCGCGTTCCCACTTCCGGATCGTGGGGTCATCACAGACCCTCCTGCGCGGCGCCGCTACGTACCTCGAGCGCGAGATGGGCGTCCAAGCCATACAGTTGCATCACGACCTGGAAGGTGAGGCGCGGATCCTGGCGCAGCGGCACGCCCAGCTGGCCGGCGCGATCCTGTCGGGCGAGGACCCCAGGCCGCTCCTTCCGATCCTGGCAGCTGACCCGCCGTACACCGCCTGGCGCCTGGCGCGGCTGAACCGTAGCCAGCCGCTGGCGCTACTCAGCGGCGGCGAGGCGACCGTCACGGTGACGGGCGGCGGCAGGGGCGGGCGCAACCAGGAGTTCGCGCTGGCGCTGGCCCTGGCTCTCCGCGAGAGCCGCGGCGCTGCCGGCGCGTGGGCGCTATCGGCAGGCTCGGACGGCGTGGACGGCAGCAGCGACGCCGCGGGCGCCTTCGTGACGCCGGACACCCTCGATCGCGGCGCCGCTATCGGCCTGGACGCGCGCCGCGCGCTCGAGCGCAACGACTCGCACTCGTACTTCCACGCCCTCGGCGATCAGCTGATCACCGGGCCGACCGGCCACAACCTCAACGACCTGCGGGTCGTCATCCTGCCGCCACCGGCTTCAGATACGTAGCGTGTGCCGTCCGGCACCGCGATATCGGCGCGCTACCCCTATACATGAGTCACCCGACGGGAGGCGTCGGGATGTTCAAGGGTCTGCCGCGCTGGTTGTCTTGAGGTGACACGGGCCGCCCGAAGGGCGGCGCTCATAGGGAGGACGGGCATGAACATCCTGTTGTGGATAGTCTTCGGCGCTCTGGCGGGGTGGCTCGCCAGCGTCATCATGGGCACCAGGGAGCAGGGGCTACTCACAGACATCGTGCTGGGCATCATCGGCGCGATCCTGGGCGGCTGGCTGTTCCAGCGCTTCGGAGCTGCCGGCGTGACCGGCTTCAACCTGCCCAGCTTGCTGGTAGCCGTGGTGGGCGCGATAGTCGTGCTGGCGATCGCCCGGATGTTCCGACGAGCCTAGCCGTCACATCCAGCTTCCACACGCCTAATGAAACGGCCCTCTAACGTGCTTGCATACCGGAGACGGGCGCGCCGGCAAAGGTGCCAGGCAGCGTCGGCCACCGTGGCTGTCCGGTGACGTTGAGCAGGGAGGGCAACGCACATGAACCGAGACATCCTGCAAGGCAACTGGAAGCAACTCAAGGGCAACATCAAGGAACAGTGGGGCAAGTTGACCGATGACGACCTGGCAGCGGCCGAAGGCAACTACGACCAGCTGATCGGCCGTATCCAGGAACGCTACGGCTACAGCCGCGAGGAGACCGAGCGGCGCCTGAACGACTTCCTCGACGCGCGTTCGCGCGACATGGGATTCGGTCGGGCCTAGGCCGGCAGCAGCCCTAAGTCACCGACCCCGCGGGCGATACGTCCGCGGGGTCCTTCGTTTGGCTGCGACCGGGCGCGCACGGGACCGCGGCTCGCCAGCCGGTGACGGGGGCAGGTTGCTAGCATCCGGCATGACAGACCCGGCTACACGAGTCGATATCGGGGCAGACGCGGGCGAGTCGTTCGGCCGGTGGTCGGTCGTCGACGAGTCGGCGCTCTTCCCGCACCTCACCTCCGTCCACCTGGCCTGCGGCTTCCATGCCGGCGATCCGGCTGGGCTACGGCGCTCGATATCGAGGGCCATGGAGTTCGGCTTGGCGCTGGGGGCACACCCCGGCTACCCGGACCTGGTGGGCTTCGGAAGGCGTTCCATGAGCGTCTCCACCGACGAGCTCTTCGCCGACGTCGTCTACCAGTTGGGCGCCCTGAGCGCTTTGCTGGCCGTGGAGGGGCAGCGTCTGCACCACGTCAAGGCGCACGGCGCGCTGTACCACGACCTGGTTGCCAACGAGCGCGTGGCTGACGCCTTCGGCCGGGCTGTCGTGGCGTTCGACTCGAGCCTGCCCATCGTGATCATGGCGGGCCCGGCCGGCGAGATGGCGCGGGCCGCCTTCGCCAAGGTGGGCGCGCGGATCGCCACCGAGGGCTTCCCTGATCGGGCCTACCTCTCCAGCGGGGCGTTGGCGCCGAGGTCGATGGACGGTTCCACGTTGCACGACCCTGACGCCGTGAGCGCTCGAGCCGTGGCCCTGGCAATGGGCACGCCCATCACCGCCCTCGGTGGCGGCGAGGTGACGGTTCAGGCTGACACGCTGTGCATCCACGGAGACGGCGAGCGCGCCGTGGACGTGGCCATGGCGGTGCGCTCCGCGCTGTCAGACGCCGGCGTGGCGGTGCGCACGTTCTGAGCGGGTCCGAGGGGTCGGTGGTTATGGGCGGGTCGGTTGACGAGCCCGGGTCGGTGGCTGCGCGCCGGCCAGTTGGCGGGCACGGGCCCGTGCCACCGGAGCGGCTGGCCTGGACCTACCTGAGGGGCGAGGACTACACGAGCCCCGCCGTCGTGACAGCGCTGTTGGCGCTGTCCGGCGTGACCGACGTGCTGCCCGCTTACGACTCCACGCTCGTCGAGTACGACGCTCGTGCCCTCCGCTCG
>DASVCK010000300.1:0-4543 GCA_036381675.1 Trueperaceae bacterium
CGGCATCATGGGCAACGCCTGGGAGTGGGACACCGCGATCGACCTGCTGATGGAGCGCTTCAGGGTGTACGCGCCGGACCAGCGCGGTCACGGACGCACGGCGTGGGAGCGACCGTACACCGCCCCGCAGATGGGCGAAGACGCAGCCGGCTTCGTTCAGGCCCTAGATCTCTGGGACGTGACTCTGGTGGGGCACTCGATGGGCGGCATGGCGGGCGCCTTCGCGGTTGCCAACCATCCAAGCCGCTTCGGCCGCATGGTCGTGCTGGACATCGGCCCGTCCAGCCTCGGCGGACAGGTAGCCGCGCGGGTCGCGGCGGCCCTACGGTACTTCGGCCAGCGGACCTATCCCAGCACTGACTACGCGGCAGCCGAGTGGCTGCTCGGCGACCCCTACGCGCGCGCCGATCTCATCCGCAACTACGTCGACCACGGCCTGAAGCGGGGCCGGGACGGCCTCTACCGTTGGCGCTACGACGCCGAGGGGCTGATGCAGTTCGTACGAGAGGGGGCGGAGCCCGATGCTATCGCCGCCGCTCTACGGCGGGCGGTTCTGCCCACCCTGGTCGTGCGAGGCGAGCACAGCGACGTGCTCTCACCGGCGGGTGCCGCTCAGGTGATGGACCTGCTGGCGTGCGGGGACCTGCGTGTCATCCGCGGAGCTGCGCACGACCTAGGGGTGCAGCAGCCCGAGGCCGTAGCGGCCGCGGTGCTCGAGTTCGCCGGCGGCCAAGGCTCGCTTGCGGCCGAGGTGCCCCGCGCCCAGGACGATGGCCACGGCAGCCGGAGCGGTGCCGGGTACGTGGTCGCGCTCGGGGATAGGAGGGTGGCGCTGCTGTGAGTTCGGGCGCCCGTCCACCACGCGAACGCCCCGTGCACTAGTCGGCAATTCTGCCGGCTTCCTCAGCCTCGCCCGGTGAACGCCCACCACTGGCCGTCTGGGTCTTGGAGCTCGAACTCCACGTCACCCCACGGCCGGACCACCGGACCGTCGAGCCGCTTCCCGGGCGCCTGATGATCTACCGGCGTCAGTCCGTGTTCCAGGGCGCGCTCGAAGGCGGCCCTGGCGTCGCTGACGGCCGCGTGCAGGACAGGGGCGCCCGGTGGCGTGCCCTCGCCGCCCGGGTGCAGCATGATCTCGGAGTCGCCGAGCTTGAACCAATGCATGCCGTCGTAGCCTCGTAGGTAGTCGAACCCGGCGCGCTCGTACCAGCTGCGGGAAGCCTCTGTGTCACTGCAGAACAGGACGACGTGATGCAGGCCTGTGATCATCGGCCACCTCCCTACCCGTTCGCGAACGAGCATAGCCAAGGGGCCTCTGCGGCTGACGTGCTAGCTTGGCCGGCCGTGCCGGAACGCCTGCTTGATACGGCTCTGCCGGAGCGCCTGGTTGATACGGCCCTGCCCCTCGTCGGCGACGTGCTTGACGTGCGCGACGTCTCGTGGGAGCACGCGGAATCGGTCGTGCTGGTGATCGCAGGGAGCCGCCGCAGCGTCGTGGTTAAGTCACACCGGCAGCGGCGCAAGTTCGAACAGGAGCTCGCGGCCTACACGGAATGGCTCCCCCGCCTGCGACGGGCGCTGCCGCCGGAACTGCGGACGCCCGAGCTCCTGGCGGCGCACGACGAGGACGACCGCGTGCTCGTGCTGTCCTTCGAACCGGGCGAGCCGGCCGAGGACGCCGTCATGCCGCCCGAGGTGGAGAGGCGGGTCTACCGGCTGGCCGGCAGTTTCCTGGGGGCGCTCCATGGCCTGCCGTTCGCGGACGAAGATGAGCTGCCCTTGGAGGACGCCTACCGGCAGCGCCTCCACGCATGGTTGAGCAGGTCGGAAGGCGTGGTGCCGCGACACGTCGCCGCCAAGGTGGCGGAGCGGGTCTCGGCCGCCCTGCCTGCGCTGGCAGGTGCTCAGCGCGTCAGATGCCACCGGGACTTCACGGCCAGGAACTGGCTGGTGGGCGCCGTGGGCGGCGTGGTCGTCATCGACTTCGAGCACTCGCGCCCCGACTGGCGGTACACCGACCTGGAGCGGCTCTGGGCCGGGACCTGGCGCCGCCGGCGCGACCTCCGTGAGGCCTTCCTCGCGGGGTACGGGGACGGCTTCACCACGGACGACGAGGACCTGCTCGCCCACCTGGCCGCGCTGGGAGCCCTGTCGACGGTGACGTGGGCACGGGAGCACGGGGACGAGGTGTTCGAGCGGCACGGCTGGGAGGTCCTGGCCTGGTTGGGGTGTACCGGCTGAGGCCCGGCTTCGTGTCTCCTCAGTCCCCGACCGCGACCTCGGGGACCGGTCCAGTAGTCGCATCCGCCCCGACGGCCTGCTCGGAATCGAGCCTCACGACTACCGCGCCCACCACGATGAAGGCTCCGCCCAGCAGCTGGACCGGCGCCGGCACCTCGGCGAGCAGGAGCCAGGCCCAACCCACGGCGAACAGGACCTCGGACAACCCGACGAACGATGCCAGCTTCGACCCCAGACGTCGCACCGCGGCCACCCCCGAACCGTACGCGAACGCGGCCGCGAACAGGCTGAGAGCCAGCACGCCTGCCCACCACGGCACCGACCAACCGGCGAGAAGGACCTCGGTGGGCTGCCAGACGATATCGATGACGCCGAAGGCTCCGGCCAACAGCAGCACGACGGCGCCCACGAGCAGCCCGCCCGCGGCGACGGCGATGGTTGGCAACCCGTGGCTCTCGTCCTCCGAGATCACGAAGTACGCGGCCATGCCGAGCGCGGCCGCCAGTCCCCAGAGCACGCCTATCACGTCGACGTCCAGCGCGCCGAAGACGTCGACCACCAAGGTCAACCCGATAAGCGCGATGGCGGATCCGACGAGCGTCAGGCGTCTGGGACGGCGGCCGCGGCGTACCCAGAGCCAGAGCACGACGAGCAGGATGCCGCCGGAGAACTCCAACAGCAGCGCGACCGCGACGGACAGGCGTTCGACGGCCTGGAAGTAGGCGAGCTGGCAGCCCGCCACGGCGACGAGGCCGAAGAGCACCACGCTCCGCCAGCCGCGACCCAAGGCCGGCCACCTGCCCCGCATGGCCAGACCGGCGGGGACGAGGAGCGCTAGGGCGCCCAACGTCACACGCCAGACGACCGCGGCCGCGGGTGTCCAGCCGGCGGCGAGAAGCCCCTTGGCTAGCGCACCTGAACTGCCGAACGCGCTGGCGGAAGCCAGGGCGATGAGCAGGCCGACTACCAGGTTCGTGGAGGAGCGTGCCAAGCGTCCACTATATTCAGGCGAGTCCTGCGAGATGGAGCTGTCTTTCGGCCGGTGGTTCCTAACGCCAGCTTGGGAGGAGCCGCCTCAGCCGGTACCGGCCGCTGACGCCTCGCGCACGAGCGTCATGCGGGTGGCGGGCTCGCCTGCCGCGTGCTCGGTGCCCGGCCCCAGCAACTTGTGGGCCGCCCCCGCGACAGTTGGGTCGAAGGCCGCGCCAGACTCACGTTGAATGAGCTTGCGAGCCTCTTCCTGGCTCCAGGCGGGGCGATAGGCGCGTGCCGAGGTGACGGCGTCGTAGACGTCGGCCACGGCCATGATCCGCGCCAAGAGCGGGATCTTGTCGCCCGCCAACCCGTCGGGATAGCCCATGCCGTCCCACCGTTCGTGATGGTGACGGATGACCTCCAGCTCCTTCTTGTGCATCCCGAGGGTGCGGCCGATCCGCTCGCCGGTGGCGGGGTGCTGCTCGATGAGCTCCCGCTCCGCGGCGTCCAGCCGGTCGGGCTTGTTGAGGACGGCGTCGGGCACCTCGATCTTGCCGACGTCGTGCACGACGCCGGCCTGCGCCAGGATCCGCAGGTCCTCGGGCGCGAGCCCCATGGAGCGCCCGATGCGCACGGCCATGTCGGCCACGCGCTGCATGTGGCCCGCGGTATAGGGGTCCTTGGCCTCGGTCGCGACCACGAGCGCTCTCACCTCGGGGCGAAGTCCGTAGGCCAGGCGGTCCGCTGCATCGTCGTCGAGCAGGGCATGGAGGCTGCGACTGAGCTGCCCGGTGCGCATCTGACGAGCGAACGTCACCAGCATGACGCCCACCGCCAGGAGCAGCAGGAAGTGATAGAGCCACCACGAGAGGTGGAACGTCTCACCGAGCGTCATGATCAGCTGCGAGACCATCACCCAGCCCACGACGTGGAGCATGACGAGGTGGATGGACGAGCGTGAGAGCCGGTAGCCCTCGAGGAACCGCACGCCGGCGAGCGCCAGCATGCCGACCACGATCGCGGCGACGCCGTTCTTGAGGGGTGCGAGGTGCACGGGTACGAACCGCGCCAACCCGGGCCAGAGCATCAGCGTGACGTCGAAGACGACGATCAACCCGACCCAGGCAGCCAGCAGGCGCAGCAGCGGGCCGCGCGCCTCGACGGGACGCAGGAAAGCGGCGGCGACCATGGACGCCGCGAACGCCACCAGCGCCAGCTGTGAGGCGATGGGGGTGACCGTGTTGGGGCCCAGGATCATGAAGGGCGTCGACAACCCGTGGAGGGCGAACAGGCCGGCCATGCTGGCGAAGCCGGCGGCCAGGTA
>DASVCK010000301.1:0-2336 GCA_036381675.1 Trueperaceae bacterium
CACCAAGCGTACGAGAGGCGCGCCGCGGGAAACCGGGTGCGCCTCTCGTCGATCGGACCCCAAGGCCATTCGTGCCGGCTAGCCGGTCCGCTCGTGCGGGCTGTCCCGGCGCGCAGGCCTACTCGACGGCGAAGACGGCGCGCCGAGCACCCAGGGTGAGCTCGACCCCGAAGGTCGCGCTGCCCCGCTGCACGGTCAGAACGATCGTCTGCCCGATCTCCTTGTTCCTGATCTCTGCCAGCAGGTCATAGAAGGTGGGCGTGGCGCGGCCGTCGACCGCTACGATCACGTCCGCCCTCGGAACCATCCTCACGGAGCCGTCTGGACCCTGCAGCCGCTCCTGCGTCATGCTCCTCAGTCCCGCCCTATCGGCTGGGCCGCCCGTCTGAACGCGGTCCACGATGGGGCCCGGCCTGGCGCCCAGGTAGTAGGGGGACTCGCTCGGGTCGTAGTCCAGCCCGGGTGACCAGGTGAAGCCGATGACGGGTACGTCACGCCGGTGACCGCCGACCACGGCCTGGAACAGGTCGCCGTCACGCAACACCGGTACGGCGTAGCTGGCGTAGGAGCTGGGGAGCCTGGTTCCGCGGAGGTACGGCGGCACCCACTCCTGCGACGACATCGCCGAGGGGTTGAAGCTGATGTAGCTGACGACGCCGACGACCTCGCCATGCGAGTTCACGACGGGACCGCCTGAGTCACCCGGCGCCAGAGAGTTGGTCAGCTCGATAGTGCCGCTGGCGAAATCCGCTCGGCCCGCCTCGACGCCGAGGCGCGTGACGCGCCCGGCGCGGGCCGCCAGGAAGTCACCGCGGCTGTTGCCGATGGCCACGACCTCGTCACCGACACGCGGCCTCTCCACGGCGGCAGGCAGGTACTCGACAGGGTCATCCACCTGGGCCCGCAGGGTCGCGACGTCCATGTAGATGTCGTAGCCCACGAGGTCCAGCACGTACTCGTCGTCGTTCGAGGTCACCGCGACGAGGCGGCTGGCACACGGTTGGTTCGAGTTCTGGTCCACGACGTGGTACGCGGTCATCACCAGCCCGTCGGCCGACACGAAGAAGCCGGTGCCGACGCCGAGCACGGCACCCACCCTGCCCTCGGTGCAACGTGCCTCGATGCGCACCGTGGCCTCGCGAGCCGAGTGGTAGGCGGCCAGCAGCTCACCCTCGGGGCCCTCGACCGGGGGCGGGCCCTGCACGTGCATGAGCTGCGGTTCCTCGCGCCGCAACTGGGTGGCCAGGACCGCCGTCAGGGCCAGGGTGAACATGAGCAGCCAGGTGAACGGACGGGGTCCAGACACGCCAACATGATATTTGACGCGCGAATCTCGGCGGTATCATCGTTCGCATGTCTCAGCAGCCGGACAACCGCCCCGACCCGAACTACCGCGAGAAGCTGGCCGAGGCGGCCCGCACCGCTCGCGCCTGGGACGGTCCCATCGTCGTCCTCACTCACGTCGATCCGGACGGCGACGCTATCGGCAGCTGTCTGGCCCTTACCCGCGCCCTGCGGTCGCTCGGCAAGGACGTCACCTTCGCCACGACGCCGCCCCGCTACCTGCGCTTCCTCGCGCGGGAGGGGGAGCACGTCGAGGAGATCGCCGCGTTGCCGCCGGGCACCCTGCTGTTCGTCCTCGACGTCGCCGATAAGCCCAGGGTCGCGGGCGGCCCTGTGGAGGGCGCCGCGTTCACGATCAACATCGACCATCACGGCACCAACGACCGCTTCGGCGACATCGCCGTGGTCCAGCCGGACAAGGCCGCCACGGCGCTGCTCATCAAGGAGCTCATCGATCTGCTGGGCGTCGCATGGACGGCCGACATCGCCACGCCGTGCCTCACCGGCCTGATCACCGATACGGGCAACTTCAGGTTCGGCAACACCAGCCGCGAGGTCCTCGAGGTGGCCGGCGAGCTGCTCGATCACGGCGTCGACTACGTCGGGCTCACCGACAGGCTGCAGTGGCGTCATCCCGACTACTTCAAGACGCTGGGTCGGGTGATGGAGACCGTCCGCTTCGAGCTGGGCGGCCTGCTCGTGTTCGCTCGCTACACCGCCGACATGGCCGCCGGCACCGGCCTGGACGCTGACGACTCCGACGACTTCGTTGGCCTGATCCGCTACGCGGAGGGCGTGCTGGTCGCGGCGCTCCTCAAGGAAAGGGGGCCAGACGTCAAGGTCAGCGTGCGCACCAGGGGCGGGGTCTCTGCGCAGGCGATATGCGTCGAGCTCGGAGGCGGCGGTCACGTCGCTGCGGCGGGCGCGACCATCAGGGGTGTCGACCTCGACGAGGCCGAGAGGCGCCTCATCGACGCCTGCCGGCGGGAGCT
>DASVCK010000302.1:0-15979 GCA_036381675.1 Trueperaceae bacterium
CGTTCCTAGCCGGCAGCGCCGGCGAGGCCAGCTTCGGCCTGCGCTACCTCGCCGACACCCCGGCACTGGCGTTCAACTTCGTGATACTGGTGGGCACCGCTCTGGGGATCCTGGTCAGCTACGACCAGCTGTCCAGGCTCGAGATGGACCACCCCGAGTACTACCCGCTCATGCTGCTCTCGGCGCTCGGCGCGATGGTCATGGCCGCCGCCGGCGACCTGATCACGCTGCTCCTCGGCCTCGAGATACTCTCGCTGCCCGTCTACGTGCTCTCGGCGTGGCGGTCCGGCGCCAGGCAGTCGGAGGAGGCGGGCATGAAGTACTTCCTCCTCGGGGCGTTCGGTTCAGCGATCCTCGTCTACGGCTCGGCCCTGCTCTACGGCGCCGCCGGCACGTTCGTCTACGAGGGCGTCGTGGCGGCCCTGAGCCAGGGATCCGTGCTGTCGCTCGCGACGCTGGGTGCCGGGCTGGTCATCGCGGGCCTGTCGTTCAAGGCCGCCTTGGCGCCGTTCCACCAGTGGTCTCCCGACGTGTACACCGGAGCGCCGACGACTGTCACGACGTTCATGAGCGTCGTGGTGAAGGCGGGCGCCTTCGCCGCCCTCATCCGGGTAGCAGCCACGGTGCTGCCGGAGGTAGCGCCCTGGCTCACGACCGCGCTGGCGGTGTCCGTCGCGCTGACACTCGTGGTCGGCAACCTGGCCGCGCTCGTGCAGCGAGGTGTCAAGCGGATGCTCGCCTACTCAGCCGTCGCGCACGCCGGCTACCTGGGTCTGGCCGTACTGGCACCGGCGTTCGGCGGCGTCGAAGCTGCCGTCTGGTACCTGACCGCCTATACCCTCATGAACGCCGGTGCGTTCGCTGTGCTGACCCTGATGGTCGACAAGAACGACCACGGCGACGACATCGAGCGGTTCGCCGGCCTGGGGCACACGCGGCCCGGCCTGGCGGCAGCCCTCACCGTGTTCCTGCTCAGCCTCGGCGGCATCCCGCCCTTGGCGGGCTTCGCCGGCAAGGTCATGGTCTTCCAGGCCACGATCGCGGGCGGGTTCGTGTGGCTCGCCGTCATCGGCATACTCACCAGCGTCGTGGCCCTCGTGTACTACTTCCGCGTGGTGGCAGCCATGTACTTCAGGCGGCCGGAGTACGAAGGACCCACCTTCAGATCCTCGGCGACCGAGATCGCGGTGGCGGCGGCCCTCGTGGGAACGGTGCTCCTAGGCATTCTGCCGGGCTGGTGGCACGATGCCATCAGGGGCGCTGCCCAGGTCGCTCAGGCGGCGCTAGGCTTCTAAGTAGGCAACACAACCTTCTTCCGGGGCCGCTCGCACGCTGAGCGGCCTCCTACGTCCTTGGGCCCGCCACTGTGCCCTCACCGTGTCCCGTGTCCGCCGGTCGTAAGAGCACGGTCAGATGCGCGGCGCTAGGCTCGGTCACCGGGCGGGCCTGTCCGGCCGCAGCCCACACAGACGGCAGAGGATAGGAAGTACTTACCTGTGGTGCGAACGGCAATCGACTATCATTCCCGCGCCGTGGACCTGAGCCACATGAAGATCCTGCTTGTCGACGACGACGAAGCGTCGCTCGTCCTGGTACGTGGCATCCTCGAACGCGCTGGTTACGAAGACGTGCACATCTGTGACGAGCCGCTCAGGGTCGTCGAGCGGTTCATCGAGCTGAGGCCCGACCTGGTGGTGCTGGACCAGCACATGCCCAAGCGCGACGGGCTGCAGGTACTGGGCGATCTCCGTCCCGTGATGCCGGAGGCGTTCCCCGTGCTCATGGTGACGGGTGACGCCCGGCCGGAGCTGCGCGAGGCGGCCCTCGCCAGCGGCGCGAAGGACTTCCTGAACAAGCCCGTGAACCCCACCGAGACGCGTCTGCGCATCCGCAACCTGCTGGAGGCGCGCTTCTACCAGAAGCAGCTCGAGGAGCAGAACGACCGACTCGAGGAGGCCGTGCGCCGCCGCACCCAGGACCTCGAGCACTCGCAGCTGGAGATGCTGGTGCGGCTAGCCCGCGCCGCCGAGTACCGCGACGACGACACAGGCGAGCACACCTGGCGCGTCGCGCAGACGGCGGGGGCGATCGCCAGGCGCTTGGCGCTGGGACCGGCGCGGGTCGAGATGATCATGCGCGCGGCCCGCCTTCACGACGTCGGTAAGATCACGATCCCCGATGCCATCCTGCTCAAGCCTGGCGACCTCACGGAAGAGGAGTTCCAGGTCGTGCGCGGCCACGCCAAGGCCGGGGCCGAGCTCCTCTCCGGCTCGCGCTCGCCGACGATCCGGCTGGCCGAGGCCATCGCGCTCAACCACCACGAACGCTGGGATGGCAGGGGCTACCCGAACGGGCTCAGCGGCGAGGCGATCCCCCTCGAGGCCCGCATCGTCGCCGTCGCGGACACCTTCGACGCCGTCACGCGTGACCGCGTGCACCGCAAGATGATGACGATCACGGAGGCGATCGCCGAGGTGAGCCGCAACGCCGGCACGCAGTTCGACCCCGCCGTGGTCAACGCGTTCCTGCGAGCCGTGGACGACGGTGAGGTGGTCTTCCACCAGGTCGACGTGGCCTGACACCCCCACTCAGACCGCCGGCCTTGTTTAGAGTGCGGCCGTGTCCGACCCAGCCTTCACCTACCTCTCGCTTCTCGGTGAGCTAGATCCCATCGACGTGCTGCGGGCGACGCCGAGCCGGCTCAAGGAGTACGCCGAGACCGCGAGCCCGGTCGAGCTCGAGACCCCGTACGCGCCAGGCAAGTGGACGCCCGCCGAGGTGCTCTCGCACCTGGCCGACGTCGAGATCGTCATGGGGT
The DNA here is from genome assembly GCA_036381675.1 of Trueperaceae bacterium. Lineage (GTDB taxonomy): Bacteria > Deinococcota > Deinococci > Deinococcales > Trueperaceae > DASRWD01. The sequence goes on from DASVCK010000302.1 coordinate 2,819, forward strand.
TCAGGCTGCGCCAGCTGGCCGCGGTGCCGGGGGTGGAGCTTCAGCCCTTCGACCAGAACGCCTGGTCCCCTCGGTACCAACGCCTCGACCCCGCGCTGGCGGTGGAGGCCTTCGCCGCGTTGCGTGCCTGGAACCTCGCGCTCATCGCCGGCTTCTCCCTCGAGGACTGGTTGGCGGAGGCTTACCACCCCGAGCGCGGCTTCGAGAGTGCCGACCTGATGGTGCGCATGATGGCCGGCCACGACATCAACCACCTTTCGCAGCTGGGCCTGTAAGCGCTCGTCGTCCAAGCGGCGGCGCGGCGCCGCGTGGCGCGCAGCCGGCGCCGAGACGACCGCGACCCCGTGGTACAGTCCGCCGTCATGGCAGTCGAACAGACCTTCGCGATGGTGAAGCCCGACGGCGTGCGTCGCGGCCTCTCCGGCACAGTCATCGCCCGTCTGGAAGCCAAGGGCTTCGAGATCAAGGGCCTCAAGCTCATGCGTATCAGCCGCGAGCTCGCCCAGCGCCACTACGGCGAGCACGAGGGCAAGCCGTTCTTCGAGGGCCTCGTCTCCTTCATCACCTCCGGCCCGGTCGTGGCCATGGTGGTGGAAGGCGAGAACGCCATCGCCGAGTGGCGCAAGATGATGGGCGCCACCAACCCCAAGGACGCCTCACCCGGCACGATCCGCGGCGACCTCGCCACCACCATCGACGAGAACGTGGTACACGGTTCCGACGCGCCGGCGACCGCCGAGCGCGAGATCGGCATCTTCTTCGACCCGGCAGAGCTGGTCTGAGGCCTAGGCGCGTGCCCGGGTTCTCCCAAGCGATAAGGGGCCTCAAGGGCTCCTCGACCGTGGCGTTCGACAGCCGGGCGAAGGAGCTCAAGCGCCAGGGCGTCGACGTCATCGCGATGACGGCCGGGGAGCCCGACTTCCAGCCACCCGAGCACGTTCTCCAGGCGGCGCGGGACGCGATAGCCCAGGGCAAGACCAAGTACACGCCGTCCGAGGGCACGGTCGAGCTGCGCGAGGCCATCATCGCCAAGTTCCAGCGCGAGAACGGCCTGACCTACGGCCTGGACCAGGTCATGGTCAGCACCGGCGGCAAGCAGGTCCTCTACAACGGCTTCATGTCAGTGCTCGATCCCGGCGACGAGGTCGTGATCGTCGCTCCGTACTGGGTCTCCTACCCGGCCCAGGCTCGGCTCGCCGGCGGCGTTCCCGTCGTCGTGCACACCTCCGCGGACCAGGGGTTCATCCCCACGCTGGGCGCGATCGAAGCCGCGCTCAGTGCCAAGACGAAGGTGATCGTGCTCAACTCTCCCTCGAACCCGACGGGCGCGGTCTACCCGCCGGAGTTGGTGGAGGGCATAGCGAGGCTCGCGGCGAGTCGGGACGTGTGGCTCTTCGCCGACGACCTCTACGAGCACCTGGTGTACGACGGCGAGTTCACTCCCGCCGCCCGCTTCGCCCCCGACAACACTCTCGTCATCCACGGGGCCAGCAAGGGCTACGCGCTCACGGGCTGGCGGATCGGTTTCGGCGCCGGGCCCAACGATCTGATCAAGGCCATGAACCGACTCCAGGGCCAGTCCACCAGCGGGGCCAACGCCGTGGCCCAGCACGCCACGGTGGCCGCCCTCAACGAGACCGTGAAGACGGCGGAGTTCCAGCGCATGACAAGGGCCGCCTACCGTGAGAGGCGCGACGTGCTCGTGGCGGGGCTCAACGCCCTCGGGCTCAGGACGCCCATGCCACAGGGCGCCTTCTACGCGATGGCCGACGTCACCACCATCGAAGCGGACGAAGGCAGGGCCGCCGTGAGGCTCCTCGAGGAAGCCCGTGTGGCCGCGGTCCCCGGCACGGACTTCGAGGCGCCTGGACAGGTGCGCTTCAGCTACGCGACCAGCCTGGAGAACGTGCGCGAGGCGCTCGAGCGCATCGCTCAGATGTTGGGCGTCACGGCCTAGGCGCCTTGTAGTCGCCGACGACCCGGGCCGGCCCGGACGGGGCGACCGGTCATACACTTGAGTTCGAAGTGAACGCACCGGACTCCCGCTTCAAGACGATCATCGAGCCGTTCCGCATCAAGACGGTGGAGCCGATACGCTTCACCGCTCGTGATGAGCGCGACCGTGCCCTGAAGGGCGCTGGCTACAACCTCTTCGCGCTCCACTCCGACGATGTCCTCATAGACCTGCTGACCGACTCGGGCACCGGCGCGATGTCCAGCGCCCAGTGGGCCGGCATGATGCGCGGCGACGAGAGCTACGCCGGCAGCCCGTCCTTCTACCGCTTCGAGAGCAGGGTCAAGGACATCACGGGCTTCGAGCACGTCCTGCCGACGCATCAGGGGAGAGCGGCCGAGCGCATCCTGTGCAGCGTCGCCCTGAAACCCGGTGACATCGTGCCGAACAACACGCACTTCGACACGACGCGCGCCAACGTAGAGGCGGTCGGCGCCACGGCGCTCGACCTCCCGGTGCCGGAGGCCAGGGACACCAGCTCGACGGCGCCGTTCAAGGGGAACATGGACGTAGGCGCCCTCAGGCGCCTGCTGGAGGAGCAGCGCGACAAGGTGCCGCTCGTCATGCTCACGGTCACCAACAACTCCGGGGGCGGCCAACCGGTGAGCATGGCGAACGTGCGGGAGGTCAGCGCCGTCTGCCGCGAGCACGCCGTGCCCCTGTTCATCGACTGCTGCCGCTACGCCGAGAACGCCTACCTCGTGAAGACGCGCGAGCCCGGCTACGCGGAGAAGAGCCCGCGTGAGATCGCGACCGAGATGTTCTCCTACGCCGACGGGGCGACGATGAGCGCCAAGAAGGACGGCATGGGCAACATCGGCGGCTTCCTCGCCCTCAACGACGAGGCGCTGGCGCAGGCCGCGCGCAACCAGCTGATCCTCACCGAGGGCTTCCCCACGTACGGAGGCCTGGCCGGCTACGACCTGGAGGCCCTGGCAGTGGGCTTCGAGGAGGCGCTCCACGAGGACTACCTGCGCTACCGCATCCGGTCGGTCGAGTACCTGGGCGAGCGGCTGCTCGCCGCCGATGTGCCCATCGTCCGGCCCACCGGCGGGCACGCCGTGTACATCGACGCCAAGGCGCTCCTGCCGGGCGTGCCGCAGACGGAGTACCCCGCCTGGGCCCTCTCCTGCGTGCTGTACCTCGAGGGCGGCGTGCGCTCGGTGGAGATAGGCTCCGTGATGTTCGGGCGGCAGCCGGACGGGAGCGAGAAGCCTGCGCCCCTGGAACTGGTGCGCCTGGCCTTCCCGCGTCGCACCTACACGCAGAGCCACGTCGACTACCTGGCCGAGGTCATCGCGTACGTGGGCGACATCCGTGAGCGGGTGCGCGGGGTGCGGATCGTATCGGCGCCGCCGGTATTGCGCCACTTCACGGCGCGGTTCGAGCCGGCCCATGGGTCCCTGTTGGCCTGAGCTCGTCTCCAGGCCGTCCGTCCGGTCGGCGTGGCGGCCCGCCCATCCCTCCAGCGAGCACGGCGCGGTACCCTTCGCGGATGCGTCTCAGCGTCGAGCTAGTGCCCAGGGACGAAGCATCCCTGGCCGCCCAGCTAGGCGAGGTCGCGGGCCTGACGCGCGTCGATACGATCAACGTTCCCGACCTGAGCCAGTTCACCTTGGGGGGTTGGCGGGCGGCCGCGCAGGTGCGCGCGGCAGGCGCGTGGTGGCCCGTGCCGCACGTGCGGGCGACGGAACTCGCAGGCAACGACTCCGCGGTCGCTCAGATCGTGGGCGGCCTGACGGCTGCAGGGATCCGTGAGGTCCTGGTCGTCTCCGGCGACCAGGGCCCGGCAGCGGCGCCGGGGGCGCCGTCGCCGGTCGCCCGTGCCGGGGCAGGCGTCACTCCGGCGCTGGCCGCGATCCGGCTCCTCAAGGCAGCCGCCCCGACCCTGACGGTGTACGCGGCGCTCGATCCCTACCGCTCCGGGTTCGCCGAGGAACTGGCTTACGCCGAAGCCAAGCTGGAGGCCGGGGCGGACGGCCTGTTCACGCAGCCGTTCTTCGACCTCAGGCTGCTCGACGTCTGGCGGGAGCTCACCTCCGGCGTCCAGGTGTTCTGGGGCGTGACCAGCGTCACCTCACCGCGCTCGCAACGCTACTGGCTCTCCCGCAACCGGGCGGTGTTCCCCTCGTCCTTCGAGCCGACGCTCGCCTGGCATAGGGACCTCGCGGCTCGCGTGGTCGACGACGTCGCGACGTATGGCGGCAACCTGTACTTCATGCCCATCAAGGTAGGCATCGTCGACTGGCTCGGTGACCTGCTGGGCTAGGCCCGTTATCAGTCCGCTGCCACGGCAGCGGAGTACGCCAGGTTGGGCGCCAGCCAGGCCTCCACCTCCGCGACGGGCACACCGGATCTCTCTGCCAGGTCGAGGACCTGGTCCCTGCCTATCTTCCCGACGCCGAAGTACCTGGCGTCCGGGTGTGCCAGGTACAGCCCGGACACGGCGGATGCCGGGGTCATCGACAGGCCCTCTGTCAGCTGTACCCCGGTGGCGGCGGTGGCGCCGAGCAGCGCGAAGATGTCGCGTTTCGTCCGGTGGTCGGGGCAGGCAGGGTAGCCAGGCGCCGGCCTGATGCCGCGGTAACGCTCGGCGATGAGGTCCTCTGTCGAGAGGCTCTCACCGGCGGCGTAGCCCCAGAACTCCCCGCGCACGCGCTGATGCAGCCGTTCGGCCAGCGCCTCCGCCAGGCGGTCGGCCAGCGTCGTGAGGAGGATGGCCGAGTAGTCGTCGCCCCGCGCCCTGAAGTCCGCAGCCCTCGCCTCGGCGCCGTGCACACTGACCGCGAACGCTCCTATCCAGTCCTCTGCTCCAGCGTTCTCCGGCGCCACGAAGTCGGCCAGCGCGAGGTTGGCCTGTCCCTCACGCTTCATCGTCTGTTGCCTGAGTGTCGGCAGGACGCGGTCCACTGCCGCGCGTGTGTCGTCGGCGTAGACGACGATGTCGTCACCACGGGAGGCAGCCGGGAAGAACCCGAAGACGGCCCGCGCCTCGAGCCAGCTTCCGCGGACCGCACGCTCGAGCATCGCCTGTCCGTCAGCGAACAGGTCCCGGGCGGCAGCGCCACGCTCCGGGTCGTCCAGCACGGCCGGGTACCTACCGGGCAGCTCCCAGGCAGAGAAGAAGGGTCCCCAGTCGATGATCGGCAGCAGGTCATCGAGGGGATACGGGGCGAGCACCTCGACGCCAGGTAGCGCCGGACGCGTGACGTGCGACCAGCTCGCGTAGCGCGGCGCGTTGGCCCGCGCGGCTGCCAGGTCCAACAGGTCACGTGTGCTCTGCCTGGCGGCGTGCTGCTGTCTGATGGACTCGTACTGCTCGGCGACCTCCGCTGCCAGCGCGGGCCGGTCCTGGGCGGAGACGGCCTTGGCCACGACGCCGACGGCCCGCGAGGCGTCCGCCACGTGGACCGTCAGGCCGACGTAGTTGGGCGCGATCTTCACCGCGGTGTGGGCCCTCGAGGTGGTAGCGCCGCCGATCAGCAGCGGCAGGTCGACGCGGCGGCGTGTCATCTCCCGTGCCACGTGCTCCATCTCCATGAGAGAGGGCGTGATCAGCCCCGAGAGGCCGATCGCGTCCGCGCCCTGCTCCATCGCGGTGTCGATGATCCTGTCCGCCGGCACCATGACGCCCAAGTCCACGACGTCGTAACCGTTGCAGCCGAGCACCACGCCGACGATGTTCTTCCCGATGTCGTGGACGTCGCCCTTTACGGTAGCCATGACGATCTTGCCGGCGCGACGTCGCTCGCCCGTGGCCTTCCGCGCCTCGAGGTGAGGGGTCAGGGCGCCTACGGCTCGCTTCATGACGCGGGCGCTCTTGACGACCTGCGGGAGGAACATCTTGCCGCTGCCGAAGAGATCGCCCACCTCGTTCATGCCGTCCATCAGCGGCCCCTCGATCACCTCGAGCGGACCGGGCAACGACTCCATGGCCTCCAGGGCATCCGTCTCGACGTGCCTGTCGATGCCATGGACCAGGGCGTGGCGCAGCCGTTCTGCGACGGGCCACGCCCGCCAAGCGTCTCGTTCGCCGGCGCCGGCCGCCTCCGGGCCGCGCTCGGAGCCGTACACCACCAGTCGCTCGGTCGCGTCCTCGCGCCTGTCGAAGAGCACGTCCTCCACGAGCTCGAGGAGCTCGGGCTCCACCTCGTCGTAGACGGTCAGCGCTTCGGGGTTGACGATGGCCATGTCGAGCCCGGCGTTCACGGCGTAGAACAGGAACGAAGCGTGCATGGCTTCGCGGACGCGCGCGTTGGAGCGGAACGAGAACGAGACGTTCGACACGCCGCCGGATGTGAGCGCACCCGGCAGGTTCGCCTTCGCCCACCGCACTGCGTCGATGAAGTCGATGGCATAGCGGGCGTGCTCCCGCATGCCGGTGCCGACGGTCAATACGTTCGGGTCCAGGATGATGTCCTCCGGGGCGAACCCGGCATCCTTCACCAGCAGGCGGTAGGCGCGCTCCATGACCTCGATGCGCCTCTCGTACGTGTCGGCTTGGCCACGTTCGTCGAAAGCCATGACCACTACCGCAGCACCGTGGCGCTTGGCCACCCCGGCCTGGCGCAGGAACTCGGTCTCGCCCTCCTTGAGCGAGATCGAGTTGACGATGGCCTTGCCCTGGACGTGCTTCAGCCCTTCCTCCAGGACGGCGAAGGACGACGAGTCCAGCATCACCGGCACGCGAGCCACGTCCGGCTCGGTCGCCAGCAGGTCGAGGAACGCCGCCATGGTCGCGGGGCCGTCCACCATGCCGTCGTCGAAGTTGACGTCGATGACCTGCGCTCCGCCCTCCACCTGCTCGCGCGCGACGTCCAGCGCAGCGCCCATGTCGCCCGCGAGCACCAGCCGCTTGAAACGCTTGGAGCCCGTGAGGTTCGTGCGCTCGCCCACGTTGACGAAGCCGGCGCCCCTCGGGACGGAGCCCCCACCGTCCGCTCCCAACACCAACGGATCCAGGCCCGCGAAGCGAGGACGGCGGTCCCGCGCCGGTGGGATACGCGGGGGCGATCCCTCCGCGGCCCTGGCGAACGCCGCGATGTGCGCAGGTGTCGTCCCGCAGCAGCCGCCCAGGACGTTGACCCAGCCACCGGCCAAGAACTCCCTCAGCACGGCGACCATGTCGCTGGGCCCCAGGTCGTAGCCGCCGAAAGCGTTGGGCAGCCCGGCGTTGGGGTAAGTGACCGTGAACGTGTCGGCGAGTCGCGACATCTCCTCGACGTGGGGCCGCAGCTCGGCAGGTCCCAAAGCGCAGTTGAGGCCCACGGCCAGCAGGTCGTGGTGACGTACCGACGTCCAGAACGCCTCCAGCGTCTGACCGGAGAGGAGCCGGCCGGAAGCATCGACGATGGTGCCGGAGAGCATCAGCGGCACGCGCCTGCCGATCGTCTTCACCGCCTCCTCGCAAGCCTGCAGAGCTGCCTCGGCCATGAGGGTGTCGAACACCGTCTCAACGAGGAGCAGGTCCACGCCGCCCTCTAAGAGCGCCGACGCCTGCTCCAGGTAGGCGGCGTACACCTGGTCGAAGGTCACGGCTCGGTAGCCTGGCTCCTCGACCTTGGGTGAGAGCGAGAGCGTCTTGTTGGTGGGTCCGATGGCACCGGCCACCCAGCGCGGCCGCCCCGATGTGGACAGTTCGTCGGCCACGGACCGGGCCAGTCGCGCGGCCTCGCGATTGATGTCTGAAACGGCGTCCTCGAGCCGGTACTCGGCCAGGCCGATGCTGGTGGCGTTGAACGTGTTCGTCTCGATGATGTCGGCGCCGGCTACCAGGTAAGCGCGATGGATATCGGCGATGAGCTCCGGCCTGGTGAGCACGAGGACGTCGTTGGCGCCTCGCAGGTCGACCGGATGGTCCGAGAAGCGCTCGCCGCGGAAGTCTGCCTCGGCGGGCTGGGCACGCTGGATCATCGTGCCCATCGCGCCGTCCAGGACGAGTACGCGCTCCCTCAGATGCTCGGCGATCGTGTCGGCCACCGCTAAACTGTACGACCCCGGGCTCGCCAGCCTGGCTGTCGGTGACCGGCGGCTCTCAGCGTCCGCGCCCGGCCGAGCGACGAACGCCCATGAAACCTGTCCGAACAACGTGTACCCTGTTGGGCACGGGAGACCAGGGTGGACCTTCTCGAGTCCCTCAGACAGGACCTCTTGGACCAAGGGGCGTGCGTCGCGACGCCTTTCGGCGAGCGCAGGATCACCTATGCCGACCACATCGCCTCCGGGCGACACCTCAAGTCCGTAGAAGAGGCTCTCAACCGGGCGGTCCTGCCGCTATACGCGAACACGCACACGGAGGACAGCGCCACCGGCGCCATCACGACCCGGCTGACCCACGAAGCCGCCGAGTACATCAAGGCCTGCCTGGGCGCGGACGACCGCTACAAGCTGCTGTTCCCCGGCACCGGGGCGACCGGAGCCCTGAAACGGCTGCAGGAGATCCTCGGGGTCAGCGTGCCGCCGCAGCACCGCCAGCGTCTCCTGGCAAGCCTGCCGCCAGCCGAGAGGCCGGTGGTGTTCGTCGGCCCCTACGAGCATCACTCGAACGAGGTCTCCTGGCGCGAGTCGCTGGCGGAGGTCGTGACGGTGCCGCTGGACGCCGGCGGCCTCATCGACGCAGACGCGCTGAGACGTGCCCTCGCCGACCCGGCGTACGAAGGCAGGCAGAAGATCGGCTCGTTCTCGGCGGCGAGCAACGTGACGGGCCTCATCACCGACGTCAGGCGGCTGGCAGCGATCCTCCATGAGCATGGCGCGGTCGCGGTGTTCGACTTCGCTGCCAGCGCACCCTACGTGAGGATCGACGTGCGGCCGAGCCGCGAGGGCGGGAACGACTGGCTGGACGCGGTGGTCTTGAGCCCACACAAGATGCTGGGTGGGCCAGGATCGCCCGGACTTCTGCTGCTGCACGAGGCTCTGTACCACCTGGACTGCCCCACGACCGCGGGCGGCGGCACCGTGACCTACGTCAGCCGCAGTTCGCACCGCTACGTAGCTGACGTGGAGATGCGAGAGGACGCCGGTACGCCGGCCATCATTCAGAAGCTACGCGCCGCGATGGCGTTCAGGGTGAAGGAGAAAGTGGGCGTCCAGAACATCGAGCGGCGCGAGAAGGAGTTGGTGGCTCGCGCCCTGGACAGGCTCGCGCGCACTCCCGGCATCAAGGTCCTCGGCAACCTGACGGCGCCCAGGCTGGCGGTCGCCTCGTTCTTGGTGGAGTCCGGCGGCAAGCAGCTGCACGCCAAGCTGGTCGTGCGACTGCTCTCCGATCTCTTCGGCATACAGGGGCGGGCGGGCTGCTCGTGCGCGGGACCGTACGGCCACGCGCTCCTCGACATCGACGACGAGACATCCCGGTGCTTCCTGACAGCCATCGAGGCTGGCTATGAGGGGGTCAAACCCGGCTGGGCGCGCGTGAGCTTCCACTTCCTGCTCACGGACGAGGAGTTCGAGTTCCTACTCGGCGCTATCGAGTTCATAGCCCAGCACGGACACAAGTTCGTGACGCAGTACCGCTTCGACTGGCGCACGGGGAGCTGGCGCCATGTCAGCGAGCCCGAGGACGCTCGCGCCGGCTTCGACCCTGACTCCTGGCTGCCCGTCGGTCGGTCGGTTCGGTCTTCTGCCGAGGACTTCGCGGCCTACCTGGCGGAGGCGCGACGGCTGGCTGAGGAGCTCGCCGTCTCAGCTCCCGCGCCGTCTGGTGACGCTGCACCCGAGGGCCTCGACCCGCGCACCCTCTGGTTCGCCGTATAGCGTCGGTCCGGCGCGCTGAGGGAGGCCTGCGTCGCTACGCTTGGGCCCTATCACCCTCCGCCAGTCGGCTGATGGCCGGCCTGCTGCGCCAGAACAGCCAAGCCACCTGCGCCGCCGTGGCGATCACGAACGAGATCATCGCGTAAGGCAACGCGGGGAACGCTCGCCACGAGGTGCCCAAGAAGAGCAGCGCCGCCGCCACGGCCAGGAACACGAACATGGACTCGCTGATGCTGAACGTGCGGCCCGAGTGGACGATTAGACCTTGGAAGAAGTTCCGCAAGACGTCGAGGCACGGCCACAGCAGAGCAGCCGCGAAGCCGAGCGTCGCCAGGCGCGTGAGCTCGGGGTCGAGGCCCGATACGACCGAGAACCAGAGGCGCGAGAGTGGCGTGAACGCGACGAGCAGAGTGGCGGTGAGCACCGCTCCTCCCAGGGTGAGCGTGAATCGCCTCAACCCGGCCAACGCTCTCGGGCGGTCCAAGAGCGCCACGACCACCTCGTTGAACGCGAACCCCAGCGAACGGAACATGAACAGCAGGCCGCTCACGACCGGCCAGGCAGCGAGCGACTCCAGCGCTTCGGGCATGCGCGCGATGGCGGCGCTGCCCAGAGGTTGCACCACCAGCGACACGAACGAGGTCAGCGCCAGCGGCGCGTAGAACGCCCAGAACACGGGGAACCTCAGGGGAGGCTCGACCGGCTTGGCTCTGGCCAGGGGACCCCTCACGATGGGCCGGGTGACCACGCCGCTGTAGACGGCCTCGGCGGTCACCGCCATCGCGATGGCCAGACCGCCGGCGGCGATGCCGCTGGCCCCGAGCAGCGCCATCACCAACAGCGTCAGGCACAGCACGACCAGCCGTACGACCGTGCCGATGCTCACGTGCTGCGAGCGGTCGAAGCGGATGAGAAGACCTTGGTGGTAGCGGCGATAGGCGATGGCCCAGGTCCAGGGCAGCATCAGCGCGAGACCGAGTTGCGCAGGCTCCCTCACGACCTCCGGTGGTCCGAGGAGCGGAACGACGACCAGGTCGTATAGAGGCGTGAAGGCGAGGGCTGCGTGTAGGACGGTGAGTGCCAGTCCGGCAGCCATCATGAACCGGTACATGAGACGGTAGGAGGCGGTGTCCTTCGCGAGCGCCGTGCTCGCCGTGAGCAGCATCATGATCGGCGCCTCGATGAGCAGCGCGAGGGGCATGACCACCCCGCCGTAAGCCGCCAGGTTGATCTCGGGGTTGGCCAGCCGCGCCATCACCGCACTGACCACCGGCATCTCGAGGCCCATGACCAGCCAGCTGGCTGCCAGTGGAGCCCACCTGCGCGCGACCTCCACCTGCGTGACGGGCGCTTCGGTCGCCTGTATGGGAGCACTCTGTCGGCGCGCTGCGGTCGTCACGGACGCTGACTCTACAACCGCCTCGAGGGCTTTCCGAGTCTCACGCGAGCACGGTTAGCATGTCCCATGGACGAGGGAGAACAAGAGCTTCTGGAGCGGCGTCACCGGGAGCAGGCTGTCACGGCGCCGAGCGTCACCACCCCGGAGGAGCGCAAGCGGGTGGCAGTGGACACGGACGACGGCGTCGAGCAGGGCTCGCACGACCCCGGGCGGCCCGTGAACATGAACCTCATCTACAACAACCCGGAGAAGTGGGAGATAGGCCGGCAGATCCTGGAGCGCTACACCGGCACGCCGCCCGAAGGCATGCAGAAGCAGGTCCTGCTGACCAACTTCGAGTACTACTCCGAGCGGTTCGGCAACATGTCGGACGACGTCGTCACGACGCGCGGCTCGGCGATGACTGCCAGGCACTCCGAGAAGCTGGGCGTGTCCCTGATCAACTTCTCGGTGGGCTCGCCGGTAGCCGCGCTGATCATCGAGGTGCTGGCCACTGCCGAGCCCAAGGCGACGCTGTTCTTGGGCATGGCCGGAGGCCTCCACCGGTCGCTAGAGGTAGGCGACTTCGTTCTGCCAACAGCGGCCATCCGCGACGAAGGCGCCTCCAAGCACTACATGCCGCCCCAGGTCCCGGCGCTTCCCACGTTCAAGGTGCAGAAGTTCGTCTCGCAGATAATCATCGAGAAGGGTCACGACTACCGCACCGGCGTGGTGCACACGACGGACACGCGCTTCTGGGAGTTCAACGAGAAGTTCAAGGAGCTTCTCTACGACGAGCGGGCGCTCGCGATCGACATGGAGACGGCGACGCTGTTCTCGGTGGGGTTCGCCTCCAAGGTGCCCATCGGCGCGCTGCTCCTGATCTCTGACCTGCCTCTGAAGCGCGGTGGCATCAAAACGCGTGATTCCGCCAAGAGCGTCTTCAGGCAGCACACCGACCTGCACATCGAGATAGGCATCGAGGCCATGAGCGAGATCGCCAGGCGCGGGGAGCATATCCGGCATTACCGCTGGTAAAGAGCTTCTCGTAAACCTCTGGGACGGCTACTGATGTAGCGGCTTCCCAAGGCAGAGTGTGGGTTCTAGCTTTGGCCTTGTGCGCTCGCTTCCGGGTGGATGGTGTTGTCGAGCAGCTTGAGTACGTGGCCCAGCAGCTCAGCATCGATCTTGCCGATGCGGCCTGCGTGTGCCCTTTCCATGGTGGCGATCTTGGCGGTGCGGATGATGGAGGGTGCGGGGAGTCCTGCGTCTGTGTAACGGTCTTCGAGGTCGACGTCGCCGGGCCAGCGCCGGTTTTCCGCGCTGGTGATCATCAGTACCCAGAGAAGTTGCTGCTCGTCGCCGATGCCACCGCGGGAGATGACGAGGGCAACCTGGCATCGGACGCGTTCAAGCAGGAGATGTTCCGCAATCAGGATTTCCGGCGGGCGATGGCTCACCTTATCGATCGCCAAGCGATAATCGAGTTGGTTCTCTCCGGGGCGGGGTTCCCGCTCAAGGCCGGCGTGCACCCCTCGTACGGCAACTGGTATCACGAAGAACTGGAGGTACCCGAGTACGACCCCCAACGGGCGGGCGAACTGCTTGCCGGCATCGGGTTCACGCGCCGCGACTCGGACGGGTACCTCATAGATGAGTCCGGACGGAGGGCCGCGTTCACGCTGAACCTGGTGTCTGGGGTAGCGTTCGCTGAAGGCACCGCTTTGCTGTTCGCCGACGCGGCCCGAGAGATCGGCGTTGAAGTCGACGTACAGCCCTTGGCGTTCCCACTGCTGGTGGAGCTCGTCACGGCGACCGGTGAGGACCGTCCGTTCGAGGCCGTCTTCATCGGGTTGACACCGGCAGATCACACATGGCCACTGTTCGAAGGCCTCTATTCGTGCGACGGATCGTTGCACCTTTACAACCGGAGCGGCGGCTGTCTGTCTGCGACAGAGCTTCTGATCAGTGAGCTTGTGGAGCGTGGGCGCCTGACGATAGATGACGCCGAGGC
>DASVCK010000303.1:0-8350 GCA_036381675.1 Trueperaceae bacterium
GTGCCCATCGTCCCTGACGAGGCCCGTACGTTCGGCATGGAGGCGTTCTTCAGGCAGATCGGCATCTACTCGCCCGTCGGGCAGCTGTACGAGCCGGTGGACTCCGCGAACCTCCTCTACTACAAGGAGTCGCGCGACGGCCAGATCCTCGAGGAGGGGATCACCGAGGCCGGCAGCATGGCCTCGTTCATCGCCGCCGGCACCGCCTACGCCAACTACGGCGTGAACGCGCTCCCGTTCTACCTCTTCTACTCGATGTTCGGTTTCCAGCGCATCGGCGACCTGGTGTGGGCCGCCGCCGACAGTCGCGTCAAGGGCTTCCTGATCGGAGCCACGGCCGGCCGCACGACGCTGGCCGGTGAAGGTCTGCAGCACCAGGACGGCCACTCGCACGTCCTGGCGCTGCCCGTCCCCAACCTCATGGCCTACGACCCGGCCTTCGCGCACGAGCTCGCGATCATCGTCCGTGAGGGCATGCGGCGCATGTACGAGGAGCAGGAGGACATCTTCTACTACCTCACCGTGGGGAACGAGAACTACCCGCAGCCTGGCAAGCCCGAGCACCTGTCCAACGAGGAGCTCGAGGAGGGCGTGTTGAACGGCATGTACCTCTTCAGGCCCAGCGCCAAGAAGAAGGCGAAGCTGCGGGCTCAGCTCTTCGGCTCCGGCAGCATCATGAACTGCGTGCTCGAGGCACAGGAGATCCTGGAGCGCGACTACGGCGTCGCCGCGGACGTCTGGAGCGTCACGTCCTACAAGGCGCTCTACCGCGACGCCCTCATCACCGAGCGCCGTAACCGTCTCAACCCGGGCGAGCCAGCTCAGCGGCCGTTCGTCTACCAGGCCCTGGAGAAGACCAAGGGGCCGCTCGTGGCGGCCAGTGACTACATGAAGGTGCTGCCCGACGTCATCTCCAAGCACGTGCCGCGCCCGCTGTACAGTCTCGGCACCGACGGCTTCGGTCGTTCGGAGGCCAGGGCTGAGCTGAGGGACTTCTTCGAGGTAGACGGCAAGCACATCGTGCTGGCAACGCTCAAGGCCCTGGCCGACGACGGCTCCTTGGAAGCCGTCGACGTCGAGAAGGCTCGCGACGAGCTCGGCATCCGACCGGACAAGGCGGACCCGTACCATGACTGACCGGTGCGCGACGGACGAAGGCCGGGAGGAGCAGTAGTGGCTACCGAGGTCAAGCTGCCCGACGTGGGCGAAGGCATCGAGTCGGGCACCGTTGTAAGCGTGCTCGTCAAGCCTGGCGACAAGATCCAGAAGGACCAGCCGTTGCTCGAGCTGGAGACAGACAAGGCCGTCGTTGAGGTCCCGTCCACCGCCGCGGGCGTCGTGCAGACCGTCAACGTGAAGGAGGGCGACGAGGCTCCCATCGGGGCGGTCCTCGTCGTCGTGGACGAAGCCGGCGCCGCCGCCGAGCCTGCCCAGGCGGAGCAGCCGAGGGAGGCGCAGGGCGCGGAGACGCAGGCAGAAGAGGCGCCGCCCGATGGGAAGCAGGCCGCGGAGAAGCCAGCCGAGGAGGCCAGCTCACGACCGTCTCAGCCCGCGCAGGAGCCCACCGGTGGCGGTAAGGAGCCAGCACAGCCGAGCGGTCAGGCGGGTGGCGACCGGCCCGCACGAGTAGCGGCGGCCAGCGACCGAAGCGAAGACGACAACGGTCGCCTCGTGCCGGCGGCTCCGTCGGTGCGGCGCTTGGCCAGGGAGCTGGGTGTTGACCTCAGACGCGTCCCTGGCAGCGGGATCCTCGGTCGGGTCTCGGCCTCAGACGTCAGACAAGCAGCGTCCGGAACGGAGCGGGCGCCCGCCGGCGCCGCCGTCGCGGCCCCGCCGCTGCCCGACTTCTCCCGCTGGGGCGAGGTCGAGCGCGAGCCCATGAGCGGCATACGCAAGGCAACGGTGCGGTCCATGTCGACGGCGTGGTCGACGGTGCCGATGGTCACTCACTTCGACGAGGCGGACGTCACCGACCTCGAGAGGTTCCGCAAGCGCTACCAGAAGGAGGCCGATAAGCAGGGCGTCAAGCTCACGCCTACGGCCATCCTCCTCAAGGTGGTGGCGGTGGCCCTCCGCCGCTTCCCGGACTTCAACGCCAGCATCGACGTCGCCAAGCTGGAGATCGTCCGCAAGCAGTACGTCAACGTCGGCGTAGCCGTCGACACCGATGCGGGCCTGCTGGTCCCCGTCGTGAAGGGCGCGGACGGCAAGGGCATCATCGAGCTGGCCCGCGAGCTGGGCGAGCTCGCCGAGAAGGCCCGCAACCGCAAGCTCTCGCTCGAAGAGATGCAGGGCGGCAACTTCTCCATCTCGAACCTGGGCGGCATCGGCGGGACGAACTTCACGCCCATAGTCAACCCTCCGGATGTAGCCATACTCGGCGTCTCGCGGGCAGCGGTGAAGCCCGTCTGGGACGAAGGCACCGGTTCGTTCCAGCCGCGGACCATCATGCCGCTGGCGCTCACGTACGACCACCGGCTGATCGACGGGGCGGCGGCCGCCCGTTTCCTGCGGTGGGTCTGCACGGCGCTCGAGGAGCCGTTCGTAGCGTTGCTGGACGGCTGAGCGCCGCGAGGATGCCTCACTCTGAGGCCGCGCGGCACCGTGCTAGCATGCCAACCGATGGGCGCCCTGAACAGCGTGCCTGACGGGGCTCCCGGCCCGGCTGGGGCCGTGCCCGACGCCGCTTCGCACGCCGCCACGAACGGCGAGGCCAAGGTTCTGTCGGCCCGCGGGCTGTCGAAGCGCTACGGCCGGCGGAAGGTCGTGGACTCGCTCGACCTGGACCTGCAGCGGGGCGAGATCGTGGCCCTGTTAGGTCCCAACGGGGCCGGGAAGACCACCAGCTTCTACATGATCGTCGGCTTCGTCCGGCCCAACACGGGATCGATCCGCCTGGCTGGACAGGATGTGACGCGCTGGCCCATGCACAGGCGAGCGCGCCTCGGGCTCGGCTACCTGGCGCAGGAGCCCAGCGCGTTCAGACGCATGAGCGTCAGGGACAACCTCATGGCGATCCTGGAGTTCCAGGGGCTCTCGAAAAGGGAGCAGGACCGCCGCGCCGATGACCTCCTGGAGGAGTTCCACATCAGCCACCTCGCCCACCACCGGGCGGACACGCTCTCGGGCGGTGAGCGTCGGCGGCTGGAGATCGCCAGGAGCCTGACCATCGACCCCGACTTCCTGCTGCTCGACGAGCCGTTCACCGGCGTCGACCCCAAGTCGATCCGCGAGATCCAGACGCTGATACACGACCTGAGGGCGCGCCGTGGGCTCGGCGTGCTCCTCACCGACCACAGCGTCAGGGAGACGCTGGCCATCGCGGACCGCGTGGTGCTCATGTTCGACGGCCGCGTCCGCTTCGATGGGACGCCGGACTCCTTCGCTGCCGATCCTGAGGTCCGCAACTCCTACCTGGGCAGCGACTTCCAGCTCTGACGATGGCAGGCGCTGAGAGCCGAGGGGTCAAGCCGAAGTGACGTTCATAGTCCTCCTCGTCCTCGGCCTCATCGTTCTGGCCGGGATCATCGCTTTCGCCGGCGACCGCCTCGGCACGTACGTCGGCCGGCGGCGCCTCTCGCTGTTCGGGGCCAGGCCGAAGCGCACAGGCCAGATAGTCGGCGTGATGGCCGGCATCCTGATCATGCTCACGACGCTGGGCGTTCTCGCCCTGGCCTTCCAGAACGCTACCGAGACCCTGACCAACTTCCAGCGGACCCTCGACGAGCTGAATCGCCTCCGGTTGCAGGAGCGCCTCCTCAACCAGCGCGTGAGCGAGGTCAACGACCAGTTGGAGGAGGTCAGGGCGTCACTGGCGGAGGCTCAGGAGACGATACGCACGGCCGAGCAGCAGCGCGACGCGGCCCTCGAAGCCCGCGACGCGGCGCTACAGGAGCGGGAGCAGCTGATCCAGCAGCGCGAGCAGCTCCAGCAGGCGGTGGACGATGCCGCGCTCGAGGTCGAGCAGACCCAGCAGCAACTGGCGGCCACGCAGGCTGAGCTGGCCGACGCGGAGAGCGAGCTGCGGGCGGCCGAGTCCGCACTGGAGCAGGCCAGGCAGGACCGGGACAGCGCGCAGCAGGAAGCCCTCCAGGCGCAGGAGACGGCCGCGCGCCTGCAGGACGAGGCCGACAGAGCCCAGGCGGCTCTGGAGCAGGCGAACGCCGACCTGGGCGACCTGGAGCTGCAGCTCGTTCAGGCATCGATCGACCTGGGCGACGCGCGTCGTCAGACGGAGGAGGCGCAGGGCCAGCTGGCCACCGCCCAGACCGAGCTCGCGGCGGCGGAGCAGGCCAAGGCCGACGCTGAGGAAGCCAGGGAGGCGGCTTTCGCCGAGCGGGACCTTGCCGTGCAGGAACGAGAGCAGGCCCTGGCGGCCAGCGAGCAGCTGTCGGAGCGTCTGGCCCAGCTCAACGAAGAGGTCCGGTCCCTCGAGCAGACGTCCGACGAGCTCGAGCTTCAGGCCGACGAGCTGAAGGCGCAGAACGACTCGCTGCGGCTCGCCAACGGGCAACTCGCGTCGGAGAACCAGAGGTTGCAAGCACAGAGCAACTCGCTCGAAGACCTCAACGACAACCTCGAGGCCGAGATCAGGCGCCGCAACGAGGACCTACAGACGCTTCAGGACGAGGTCGGCAGGCTTCAGGACGACGTCGAGAGGCAGGCAGCCCAGCTAGCCGAGCTGCAGCAGGAAGCCGGTCGGTTCGAGCGCGGTGACGTCTACTTCGTAAGGGACCAGCTCATCTACTCCGGCGCCGTTCACGCGAACACGCCCGCCGAGGCGCGGGAAGAGCTTGCCGGCTTCATCGCCGAGGCCACCGACTACGTGTCCCGTCGCGGCGTCGAGCGCATCCGCGTCACGACCGAGCAGTTCAACCTGCTCGTCGATGTGATCACGCAGACCCCGGGGTCGGACCTGATCAGGCTCATCTCGCCCAGCAACCAGATCAGCTCGACGATCGATGTGCTGGTCGAGGCCATCGAGAACACGAGGCTCTTCGAGCGCGGCCAGCTGATCGTGAGCACGCAGTTGCACCTCGGCTCGACGCAGCTCCCGATCAGCCAGGATGAGATCCGCACGGCGCTGGCCAACATCAAGGCGGAGGCCGTGAGGAAGATGCGCCGCGCGGGTCTGGACGAGGGTCAGCTGCCCGACTTCGGTCAGGTGACCGAGGAGATGTTCACGAACATGCTGCTGCGCCTGACCGGCCCCGTGACGATCGGCTTGGTCGCGACCGAGCCCATCGCGCGGGCGGGTCCAGCCCACCTCGAGCTGATGATCCTGTACTGACCGCCCTCAGATCAGGGCAGGTCCCTGCGCGCGGCGAGCAGGTCCCTGATCTCGCCGAGCAAGCGCTCCTCGGTCGTCACCTCGGCAGGGGCGGCCTCCTCCGGCTTCGTCGTGCGGCGCTTCATCTCGTTGAACGCCTTGACGATCAGGAAGACGACGAGCGCGACGAGCAGGAAGTTGATGACGGTGTTGAGGAACGCGCCGTACTGGATCACCGGGGCGCCCGCGGCGACGGCCTCGGCCACCGAGGAGTACTGGTCGCGGTCGGCCAGGATGATCCCCAGGTTCGAGAAGTCCACTCCGCCAAGCACGAGGCCGATGACCGGCATGACGACCTGGTCCACCAGCGACGTCGTGATGGCGCCGAAGGCCGTGGCCATGATGACCGCGACCGCCAGGTCCAGAACGTTCCCTCTGTTGATGAACTCGCGGAACTCCTTGAGCACGGCCGTCCCCTCCCAGTTCACGTGTCGCCCCGGTTCTCGATGCGAGGGTGCCCGCTCGCGCGCTGCGCGTACCCGGAGACACAGTGGCAATCCTGACGATACTGTGACTGCGACGCTGTTAGTCTCACCACGTGGCAAAGATCTTGGTGGCCGATGACATCGCGGGCCAACGCATGGTCCTCGACATGTTGCTGAGCGTTGACGGCTACGATGTCCACATGGTCGAGGATGGCGCCGAGGCGCTCGCTTTCCTGAAGGAGAACACGCCCGATCTCGCGATCATCGACGTGAGGATGCCGAACGTCGACGGCATCACCGTGTGCGCGCGGATGAAGAGGGTCAGCCGCCTCAAGGACGTCCCCGTCGTCATCCTGACGGCACTCAAGGACGCCACGACCTACGAGGCGGCGCGCAACGCCGGTGCGGACGCGATCGTCCACAAGCCGCTGGAGGGCAAGGACTTCAGGCAGACGGTGAAAGACCTTCTCGCCGGGGCCGCCCGGCCGGCCCAGGGGGAGCACGCTGCGGGCTAGGACCCGGAGCGCTGGCGCAACGCCTCGTACAGGATCACGGCCCCAGCCACCGAAACGTTGAGGCTATCGGCTGCCCGCGAGCGCATGGGCACGGCGACGAGTTCGTCCGCCGCCTCGCTCAGCCTGGCCGAGAGGCCTTCAGCTTCCGTGCCCAGCACGATCGCGACGTTCCCGCTCAGGTCGGCCGACCAGTGCGGTCGCTCGGCGTGGGGCGAGGCCGCCACCAGCGTGAAGCCCTCGCCCTTCAGGCGTGACACGGCGTCTTCGGCCGTCGCGACGTACACCGGCACAGCGAACAGGCTGCCCTGGCTGGCGCGGATGACGTTGGGGTTCTCCACGTCGGTACCCGTCCCGGTGACGATCACGGCGTTCACGCCGGTCGCGTCGGCCGTGCGCAGCAGCGCGCCCAGGTTGCCTGGTTTCTCGAGGCCTTCCAAGACGAGCACCACGCCGGTCAGGGCCGGAGCGAGGCTCAGGCTGCGGTCGCGAGACTCGGCGACGAGCGCGATGCCGTCCGGGTTCTGCCTCAGGCTCAACCGCTTGAAGGCTTCGGAGGAGAGCTCGACCATGACCGCTCCGAGCGCTTCCGCCTCGGACGACAGTCGTGCCCCGGCGGCGCCGCCGGCAGGCAAGTCCGGTGCCACGAACAGCGTTCGAGCCGTCACGCCGTTGGCCAGGGCCCTCTCGACCTCTCGCAGGCCCTCGATCAGGTAAGCGCCTTCGCGAGAGCGGTGCCGCCTGTCCTTGAGCCGGGCGGCGGCCAAGACCGTCGGGTTGCGGGGGCTCACCACCTTGGCCGGCATACGAAGGTGAGGATAAGCCCGCCGGGCAGGGCGTGGGCGCTACAATCTGAGACATGGATGAGAGCGCGAGCACCGCGGCCCTCGCAGAGCCCGGCGTCTCGCCGCTGATCGGGGCACGCGAGCTGTTGCGCCGCCTGGGGGAGGCCATCTTGCGCGTGATCGACGTGCGGTTCGAGCTCACCGAGCCGGCCGTTGGCCCCGCCCTCTACGCGGCCGGGCACGTACCCGGCGCGGTGTACCTCAACTTGGATCGCGACCTGGCGAGTGCGCCCGGCGAGCGTGGTCGGCACCCGCTTCCAGACCTTTCAGAGCTGGCCCGCAAGCTGGGTGAGCACGGCGTCGGGCGCGATCACGACGTGGTCGTCTACGACCAGGACGGGTCCATGTACGCGGCTCGCGCGTGGTGGCTGCTGCGTTACATGGGTCACGAGAGGGTGCGAGTGCTCGACGGAGGCTTCCGGGCGTACCTGGCCGAAGGCGGGCCCGTTACGACCCAAGTGCCGCCGCACCCGGCGACGACGTTCGGGGTCGACGTACACCGCGAGATGGTCGTGGACCTCGACGAGGTGCGCTCGCGCCTCGGCGACACGGGGATGCTCCTGCTGGATGCGCGGTCGCCGGAGCGCTTCCGCGGTGACACCGAGCCTCTGGACCCGAAGGCCGGCCACGTGCCTGGCGCGATCAACCTGCCGTACGCCAGGAGCGTAGGACCCACCGGCATGCTGTCACCTGAGGAGCTGAGGCGACTGTACGGGGTAGAGGCGTTGCCGGCGGACGAGGACCTCGTCGCCTACTGCGGCTCGGGGGTGAGCGCCGCTCAGCTCGTGCTGGCGCTGGAGGTCGCGGGACTGCCTGGGGTCAAGCTCTACCCGGGCTCCTGGAGCGAGTGGTCCCGTCGCGATGACCTGCCCGTAGCCCTGGGCGAAGAACGGCAGCGATCATGAGACGGCCCTATGAGGGACTCCTCTCGCTGTCAGACGCGCTCTCGGTAAGATGGCTCAGGTGCCGCAGGTGACTGCCGATAGTCCTCCCGGCGCGAGGACGTCCGAGTTCTGGGGAGACTACTTCCGTACGGCTCCGTACGGACTGGTCGTCTTCCATGCCGTGCGTAACGAGGCGGGCCGCCTGGCCGACTTCGAGTGGGTGGACATCAACCCCTCGGCTGCCGAGTTCCTGGAGATCCGCAGAGAAGAGGTCGTCGGTCGGCGCGTCAAGAGCGTCTACCCCGACTACCTGGATCCCCGCATCTACCGGCGCCTCGTGACGGCGTTCGTGACC
>DASVCK010000304.1:0-11559 GCA_036381675.1 Trueperaceae bacterium
TCCTTCCGGTGTGCCTGAAACCGGCTCGGAGGTAGACGCCCTCGGGGCTGCCCTCGCCCGGGACGAACGATAGCTCGAGTGTCTGGAAGCCGCCCTTGCGGCGCACGTGGTCGATGACGAGGCGCAAGGCGGTAGACCCTACACCCTGGCCCTGATAGCGCTCGTCGACCATGAAACGCCAGAGCCAGACCTGGGGGTTGGCTGGAGGCGGGGACAGGAGGCTGTCGTCGGAGAGCATCACGAACCCTACCGGCGTCTCATCGAGATAGATCGCGCGGTACCAGGCCGTTCTAGAGAACAGCGCCTGGGACAACGAGACCGCGTTGGGTGACACGAACCGTTCCTGTTCTGGCGCGACCTTGAGCCGGATCACCTCGATGACGGTGTCCTCCGTGATCTCGCGCAACGTGACGCGCGAGGAACCGGCCGCGTGGTCGAGCGGGGTGGTCTCCGGCCCGTGTTCTGACGGGTCCCGAGCTTGGTCAAGATCAGCCTCGGCGGACATGGCGGCGCACGCTCCCAACTCGTTGGATCGCGTCGCATGGTAGTCCCCAAGCGCGATCATTCGCAAAGTGTTTCGACCAGCGAGAGGGCGCCGCCCGAGAGATTGCTCTGCCTAGGCCAGGCAACGTGCAGTGTGAAACTGAGGAGGTTTCCGTCGCTTCCCTTCACGGGTCGGCGAGGCAGATCGTAACCGCGAAGATCCACGGAGTCGCCCATGATGGCGATCCCCAGGCCGCTCTCGGCCAGCGCGGCCAGTGTTTGGCCGACGCTGCACTGGTAGACGACGTCCGGCTCCACCTGGGCGAGGCGGCAGGCCGACCGCAACAGCTGGTTCGACAAGAAGTCATCGCTGTTCGTCACGACGACCTCGCGGTGCAGCTCCGCCACGTCGAGGGGGCTGCCCGGTTCTGCCTGCGCGAGTCTGTGGTCGGGCGGCAGCAGCGCTTGCACCGTGACGGTGGTGACGTACCGGTGCTCGAACTGGGGTGGAACAGGGCCGGCGACGATACCAAGGTCGCACTCGCGTTTCTCGAGTACATGGCGCATCTGGCTCGCGCCAGCCTCGATCATCGCCAGACGCGCAGTGGGATGGGCCCGCAACCAGCTCGAGAGTCGCGGGGCGAGGAAGCTTCCGGCCGCCGTGGCTGCAGCGCCCAGGCGGACGGTCTCGGTCCACCTGCCGCTGACGGCCGACTCGACCTCAGCGACCGTCTCGAGGATGCGCTTCGCGCCTTCGTAGAAGGTTCGCCCCGCGCTAGTTGGCCGTATGCCCCACGGGCCGCGATCGAGTAGCCGCACGCCCAGCTCCGCCTCGAGCTGCTGCACGCTGCGAGTCAGAGATGGCTGAGCGACCGAAAGGGCCTCCGCAGCAGCATTGAACCCGCCGTGATCGACGACCGCCACGAGCGCGCGAGCGCCGGCTAGTTTCATTATGCAGAAACGTTATCACACAATCACAGAGCGATATTAGACAAGCATTGCGGATTGTCCTATCTTGCTCGTAGCGCACAGTCAAGAGTTAGGAGAGTCGATCGGTGAGGGAAGTGGACACGGTCGTCAAGGGCGGCCACCTGATCACGTCTACGTCGCGCTTCGCGGCTTCGATAGGGATCCGAGACGGCAAGATCGCTGGCATCTACCAGCCCGGTTTAGAGCCGGCTGCCAAGGAAGCGATAGACGCAACCGGGCTGGCCGTGCTGCCCGGGGTAGTCGACACACACAGCCATCACCGCGAGCCGGGCTTCACGCACAAAGAGGACATCGAGTCCGCCACGCGCGCTTGCGCTGCCGGGGGCGTGACGACCACGGTGGCGATGCCGAACGTCTACCCGCCGCCGACGACGCTGGAGCGCCTCGAGTCGATGTTCGACCTCTACCGTCAGAAGGCCGTCGTGGACTGGAACGTCAACCCCGCCGGCACCGACCTGCAGCAGATCCCGCGCATGGCGGCGGAGGGCGTGCCCTCCATGAAGATCTTCATGGTCGTCGACACCGGGCGCGACTACCCACACATGCCCGGGATCGGCGTCCACGAGCACGGGAGGCTGATGGCGATCATGGAGGCCTGCGCTGCGGCCGACATCCCGCTGATGATCCACCCGCACGACCAGTCGCTGATGACGCACATCGAGGAAGCCTTCTGGGCGCGCGGCGAACGCGACGCCCTCGCCTACGCCAAGGCGTACGCGGCTCATGACGGTCTGATCTGGGAGAGTGCGATTGGCCTGCTGTTACGGATGCAACAGGCAACGGGCGTGCACCTGCACCTGCTGCACATCCAGACGGAGGGCAGCGTGAGGCTCCTCAAGGACGCGAAGGCGAGGGGACAGCGGGTGAGCGCCGAGATCAACCCGTGGGCGTTGTTCCTCGGGAACGATTGGGCCAACATCGAACGCCTCGGCTCGTACGCCCTCTCCTACTACGTGCCGGAGAAGAACACGCCCGCGCTCTGGGAGGGCCTCAACGACGGCACCATTGACATCGTCGCCACCGACCACGCTCCCCACACCCATGAGGAGAAGGAGATCGGGTGGACCGACGGCTGGAAGGCCCACACGGGCACTCCGTCGGCCCAGCACTACCTGAGCCTGCTTCTGGATGCGGCGGACAAGGGAATGATCTCGTACGAGAGGGTCGTGGACGCGACCTCCACCACGCCGGCGAGGCTGTTCAAGCTGCACGACAAGGGCCGCATCGAGGTCGGCGCCGACGCCGACCTGGTGCTCGTCGACCTGGAAGCCGAGAAGCAGATCACCGATGAGGAGGTCCTGAGCCGCAACGGCTGGACTCCCTACGCCGGCGTGAAGGTCAAGGGCTGGCCGAGGCGTACCGTACTGCGCGGGAAGACGGTCTTCCTTGACGGTGCCGTCATCGGCGAGCGCGGGGACGGCAGGCAGGCCGTCGCCTACACGCCAAGCTACATGAAGGGCCGGGTCGCAGAACCGGCATGAGCCTTGTGGCCGCCCAGCCCGAACGGAGCGAGAGCGCGATGGACCCAAGAGACCCGGGCATCCAACCTGGCCTCGGCGAACCCCCCACGCCGCACAGGCTCGGCTGGCGTGACTGGCTCGGCGGTTCCTCGCGCTCAGCCAGTACGTTCCGTCTGGTGCTGTCGTTCGGGCTCGCGGCGGCCGTGTGGGAGGTGGTGGCGCGGTACTTCGTCACCAACCGGCTCATCGTCGTGCCGTTCAGCGAGGTCGTCATCGCGCTGGCCAGGGAAGTGACAAGCGGCCAGCTATGGATTCACGCGCGGGTCACCCTGCTGGAGATCGCGATAGCGTTCCCTATAGCCGTAGCCATCGGCATGGCGCTGGGACTCGTCATCGCCTCGAGCCGCATCGTGCAGCAGGTCCTGGACCCACTCCTTACCGCCGCGTACTCGGTGCCCATCGTCGCCCTTGCCCCGCTGTTCGTCGCCTGGCTCGGCTTCGGCGTGGAGTCGAAGATCGCCATCATCCTGCTCGTAGCGGTCTTCCCCATAGTCATCAACACAGAGGTGGGCCTGAGGTCGACGGACGCTGGCCTGATCGAGGCGGCGAGGTCGTTCAACGCCACCCCGTGGCAGATCTTCCGCACGGTGTCGTTTCCGTTCGCGATCCCCTTCATCATCGGCGGCACGCGCGTGGCGTTCACGCGCACACTGGTTGGCGTCGTCGTGGCCGAGTTCTTCGGTGCGTTCGCCGGCTTCGGTTACGTGATCCTTGCCGCCAGCCAGACCTATGCCACGGCCCGGCTTCTCGGCTACGTGGTGCTGTTGGCGCTTCTGGGGATGCTCAGCAGCATCGGACTGCGCGCCTGGGAAGCTCGGCTGGCGCCGTGGCGCGAGGTGCGCGGGTGAGCGGTCGAAGGCTCGTGTCGGATCTTCCGGTGGACGTTGCGCCCCGTTCTGCCGTACCGGCGCTGCGCCTAGACCGCATCGGCCGCGTGTTCAGGGCCCCAGGCGGCGGCATGGTCACGGCGCTCACCGAGGTGAACCTCGAGGTAGAGGTAGGTGCGTTCGTCGCGATAGTAGGCGCCAGCGGGAGTGGCAAGTCCACCCTTTTACGCATAGTTGACGGCCTCATTCCGCCCACCAGCGGCACTGTCGAAGTGGACGGGAGTGTCGTAAGCGGCCCTGGGCGGGACCGGTCCTTCGTCTTCCAACAGGACAACCTGCTGCCATGGCGGACGATCCTCGGCAACGTCGGCTACGGCCTGGACCTGGCCGGCGTGCCCAAGGCGGAGGTGCTGGTCCGATCCCAAGCCCTGATAGACCTGACCGGCCTCAAGGGTTTCGAGGCCTACTACCCGCACCAGGTGTCCGGCGGCATGAGGCAGCGAGCCAACGTCGCCCGCGCCCTCGCGATGGACCCCAAGATCCTGCTGCTGGACGAGCCGTTCGCAGCCCTCGACGCACAGACGCGCGAGATCATGCAGGCCGAGCTCCTGCGCATCTGGGGCGACCAGAAGAAGACCGTGCTGTTCGTCACCCACCAGATCGATGAGGCCGTCTACTTGGCCGACCGGGTAGTCGTCCTCAGCGCGCGTCCCGGCACCGTCCGCGAGGTCGTGGAGGTGGACCTGCCACGTCCTCGCGAGCTCAGCATCAAGCGCACGCCTGCTTTCCTCGAACTCGTCGACCACATCTGGCGGCTGATCGAGGAAGAGGTGCGTCAAGGCATGGGAGTGACGACCGTCGGCGCGTAGCCGGCGGCGAGCACCAACCGGGCCTAAGAAAGGGAGGGTCAAGCGTGAAGTACGTCAAGAGGTCATTCATAGCCCTGGCGGCCGTTCTGATGATTTTCGGTTCGCCTGCCACCGCACAGGACTCGGAACTCGAGGAAGTCACCCTGGCGACCCTCGCGCCCAGTGCGCTGCTGTGGCTGCACGCCATCGCCGTCGACCAGGACTTCTACGCTGCGAATGGGGTGCGCATCACGCCGGTCCAGGCGCAGAGCAGTGCGGCGCTTGCCCAGGCCGTGGCCAGCGGCAGCGCGAACGCAGGCGTGGCGCTGGGGGACAACGTCATGCGAGCCATCGACGAGGGCGCACCTCTAGTGATCTCGGGCGCGATCCTCTCCAAGCCGATCCTGCGGTTGATCGGGACCACCGAGAGCGCGGCCGACTTGGCCGGCAAGCGCGTCACGGGTGGCGCAGTCACGGGCGGCACCTCGGACCTGCTCCTTTATCAGCTCATGAACGCCGGGGTACAGCCGGACCAGGTCCAGGTGGTAGGCATCCCTAACTCTCGTGACCGCCTCGTCGGGTTCCAGAACGGTCAGCTGGAGGGCGGCTTGCTCATCGCGCCATTCGACATCCTCGCCCTCCGCGAAGGCTTCAACCTGCTGGACGTGTACAAGGACTACTGGCTGGAGACTCCCCTGATCCTCAACCGGGACTGGGCCGAGGCCAACCCCGAGGCTGCCAAGGGCGTCACGAAGGCGTTCGCCAACGCGGCGGCGTGGATCTACGAACCTGGCAACCGCGATGACGCCGTCAGGATCCTCAGCGAGTACACGGGCATTGAGGAGGACATCGTCCAGGAGGCTTACGACTTCATCGTCGTCGAGCAGCAGGCGATAAGCCCGGATCTCAGCGTGCCGGCCGACAGCCTGCGCAACATCCTTGTGATCTCACAGGCGGTGCATGGCGGTGAGATGCCGGACTTCGATCTGAGCACGTACTACGACCCCAGCTACCTGGAGTAGCTCCGTTCGTAGCGAGTCGGCGTGACTCGGAACCGTTTCACTGGGTTCCCGCCCTCCCGGACTCCGGGGGCGGGAACCTCTTGCACTGGCACCTCATCGTCCAGGGGCCACCACCGACGGGTGCCCATGTTGCGCTAGTACCCGCCCGAGAGCAGCAGCCCGTTCTCCCCGCCGATCCACACATGGCTCTCGTCGAACAGGTGGACGGCGTGCAGACGCGTCTCTGGCGCGTGCGCGCGAACGAGGGCGGAGACATCGGTCCAGGTGGCTCCGCCGTCTTCGGTCACCAGGGCCAGTGGCGCGGCCGCACCCACAGCGCCTACCACCCAGCCAACCTGCCCACCAGCGGTGAGCGCGGCCGCCCTGAATCTGGCGTCCTCCCGCAGCCGCGGCAGCTGAGACCGCGTCCACGTAGCGGTGGCGCCGGCACCCGCGTCGTGTGTCACGTAGATGTACGTGGAGGTCGGCTCGTTCTCCAGCCCTCCGTACGCCAGGCAGACCTCGCCCAGGCACGTGACGCCCAGTGGGCCCAGGTCGCCTTCGACGTCTGGGAAACGGACATGGTGGAATCGTTGGCCCCCGTCGGTGGAGACGCAGACGCCGGGTTCGGCGGTGCCCATCTGGTTCCTGGCGCCGGCTGGGTAGATGATCAGCGACAGGTCGGGGGCGACGTAAGCCATCTGCAGTAGCGCGGGGGCCACGCCGAACGATGGGCTCGCGATGCACAGCGTCGGGTCCGCCCGGGCGAGCTGACCGATGTCGCCGGGTACCTCACTAGGGGGCGTGGGTGCCCACGTCTCGTACCAGACGGTGCCTGGTGCCGGCCCGTCGTCGGCCGTGTAGATCATGCCGCGCGTGAAGAGCAGCCAGATCGCCCCGTCCGTCCCGAGGCCCACTTGTTGGTTGCCCCCGAACGAGTCTCGGCCGTCCGGCGCCCCGAGAGTGGAGGCCGTCCAGGCGTCTGGGGACGTCACGTTGCCCGTGGCTGACAGCAGAGCACCTGCGGCGCCGGCCACGTTGACGAAGAGTGTCTCTCCCACCTTCGTGAAGCCCACCAGGTCCGGCGCCCCGATCAGCCCGAACACCTCTCCCAGAGCGCTGTCGGACGTCAACAAGGTCGCCGTGATGTCGTGACCGTCCGTGGCGTACAGGTGGCCTTCGCTGAAGCCGGCCTGGGCCGTGACCACGCACGCGTCGACTTCCTCGCAGTAGATGCCGGTGATCCTCTCGGTCTCGTCCGTTGGGCCCACCAGGCGTAGCTCGGCCGGCGGTTGCGCCCTGGCCGCGGTCGCCACCACGAGAAGCCCCGCCAGTGCGCGGAGGAGCGGCGCCACTACTCGATGCCCTCCTCGAGCTCGCGGCGGTCCGCGATGAGGAGCAGGTTCTCTGTCGAGAAGGCATGGCCAGCCTCGTCGATCGCCTCCTGCAGGTCCTCGAGGTCGGCGCTCAGCGAGTCCTCGAGGAACTCGCGCTCGTAGTCGGTGATCCCGGATCCTGATAAGGACACGCCGAAGAACGCGTTCGCGTCCGAGCGCCACGTGCTGAGCACGCGCTCCAGGTCGAGGTCGCTCACGCGTTCCGTCTCCGCCAACCAGGTCTTCGTATCGACAAGGTGCTCACGGATGTCCGGACCTACGGGGCCGAAGAACTTGAGCTCGTGCTTCGCCACGAAGGCGTTGAAGATGTTGCCGCCATCGGCGAGGCGGTCTTCGAGCGCGTCGATGATGAGATCTACGATGACTCCGGCGTCTTCCCGCTGGCCGCTCGTGCCAACGCCCTCGAAGCGCTCGAGCTCGTCCTCCGCCTGGTCGAAGAGCTCCTTCATGATCGGATAGCCGTTCTCGTCGACGAAGAGCTGAGTGTCGCGGCGCGTCTCGTTGAAGATGACGAGCAGTCCCAGCTCCTGGCCCGCCAATTCGCGCATCTGCGGGCGCAGCTCCTCTACAGCGGTCATGTAGGAGTTGTAGGTCTTCACGGTCTCCGAGATGATGCCTATGGCCTGGTTGATGGCGTTGGCTACGTCGCCCGGCACCACACCCGAGATGACGTCCACGGTACCGAGCATCTCGGCGACGATCTGGATCGAGTTACGCACCCGCTGCCGCTGCCCGTCGCTCTCCTGGGCGAGCTTGGCGAGGATGCCGTAGATATCGGCCATGACACGCAGTTGGCGTTCGTCCAGCTGGCCGTCGTCGTTGAGCAGGCCCTCCCACTTCTCTTCGAGCAGCACCGTCATGTTCTCCAGACGGATGCGCAACGCCACGAGGTCGTCGTGGTAGGCGGCGGTCTCCAGATCGATGAGGGCCGAGACCCACTCCTCCTCTTCCTCCATGAACGCGTCCCACAGTTCCAGGGCGGCATCAGAGGTCAGGTCGTCGTCGGCATCGGAGAGGACGGGAAGGTCTCTAAGGTCCGAGATGATGCTCAGCCAGGCCGACTCGACGTCGGCGTCTTCTACCTTGATCAGCTGAGCAAGCGCCAGGAGCGCTTCGTCGCGCTCCTCGATGTACTCGGAGACGGCCTCTGTGAACGCCTCACGGTCCGCGGAGTCCTCGACCTCATCCTCGATCTGCTCGACCATCTCCTCGTAGCGGGCGTCCAGCGCCACCACGTGACTGGTCAGAAGGCAAACGACAAGCAGCACACCGATGCGCAGGTACATCGCTAATGCCCCTTCCGCTAGCCCGGGGACCTACGAAAGGACGCGCGTGCGACGCGGGCTGTCTGGATGTTGGCGAGGATGCTAGCACGGGACATTACGGGCGTAGGCCATACGTTTCATGCAATCATGCCGCCAGTCAGGTAATCGATATGGCTTCTCCCTGGGACGTTGAGAAGCGCTGAGGCGGGATCCAGAGCGGTGATGACGGGGCAGGGTCACCGCGGCGTCATGTGGTACCGCCCCCACAGTTGATGGAGGGTCTGGCGTGACGAGTACCGCGACGAAGCCATCGATGTTCGCTGTGTTCAGGAAGCGCTCCTTCACACTGCTGTGGTGCGCTCAGCTCGTCTCGACGGCCGGCGATGCGCTCACGTCATTGGCTGCCGGCATACTCGTGTTCCGCATCACGGGCAGCGCCCTGAGCGTTGGCTTGATGTTGATGGCAACGGCGTTGCCGACGCTCCTTCTCGGTCTCATCGCCGGCGTGTTCGTCGACCGCTACGACCGCAAGCGGATCATGTGGGTCTCGCATCTGATCCGCGCGGCCATGGTCTTCTCGATCCCCTTCCTCGTGGACCTCGGCCTCGTCTGGCTCTATCTGATCGTCGCTATCAGCGCCGGCGTCGCTCAGTTCTTCGATCCCGCCCACGAGAGCGTTCTGCCGGAGATAGCCAGCGACGAGGAGCTCGCCGCCGCGAACTCGTTCATCGCCATTAGCTCGTTCGGGTCAACGGCCATCGGGTTCGCGGCCGCCGGGTTGCTGGCAAGCAGCTTCCCGATCGAGTGGGCGTTCTACATCGACGCCGCCACCTTCCTCCTCGCCGCCGTCTTCATATTCGGTGTGAAGGTCGAACCGTTGGGGGCGCACGAGGAGACGAGCGTCAAGGTCGTCCTCGAGAACCTGCGTGACGGCGCTCGCTTTCTCTGGAGCAACGAGATCCTGCGGTCGCTTCTATGGCTCGGCGCCGGTTCGGCGATCACCATCGGCGCTTGGAACGTCCTTCTGTTGCCGTTCGCGGAACGCGCCCTGCACGCCACCGAGTTCGTGTACGGCCTCCAAGAGGCTCTTACCTCGGTGGGCTTCATCATCGGCAGCTTCGCGATGGCGGCGGTGGCTGGACGACTGCGCGAGGGTCAGTGGATCGTCATCAGCCTGGTGGGCGGTGGGGTCCTCGGGGCCATCTACGCCTTCACGACCTCCATCCCGTGGGCCGTCGCGATCATCGCGGTCTCCGGCTTCTTCAACGCGCCGGCCGGCATCGCGCGACGCCTCCTGGTGCAGCGCAACACGACGCGCGAGGTGCGCGGCAGGGTCAACAGCGTCTTCTTCGTCGTACGCGATGTCTTCTTCCTGGCCGGGATGGGCCTGGCGGGCCTGGCCGACATCATCGACGTGCGCATCGTCTTCGCGGCGGCCTCCATAGGCACCTTGGCTCTCGGTCTCGTAGCGGCCGTGCTTCCAGGCCTGGGGCTGCCCGCGGCCGAATGGCGCCGCGCCGTCTCCCTGCTGCGTGGCGCACGTACCGCCGCGGGACTGTCTGGCGCCAGGGCTGCTACCGTCGGAGACTTCCTGGCGCTGGCCGAACGCAACCCCAGCCTCGCTCGCCTCGACAAGGCCCATATGAGCGACCTGGCTGCTCACACGCTAGTGGCCGAGGCGGACACGGGAACCACTGTGCTGCGCCGCGGCGACAAGTCAGACGCCGGCTACTTCATCATCTCGGGCCGCGTCGTCGCGGGCTGGGACGAGGAGGGCGGTTACCGGCCCCTGGAGACGCTCAACGCGGGCGACTTCTTCGGCGAGATCGCCGCACTCACGGGCGCGGCTCGTACCGCCAACGTGGTCGCCGAGGAGCCGACGGTTCTGCTCGAGGTTCCCGCCCCCACGCTGCGGAAGATGATGGCCGATCCCGAGCTGAACCGCGTGTTCATGAGCCGCATGACCGAACGGATGATGCGCATGAACATGGTCGACCTGCCGCGCTTCCAGGGCATGGACCAGACCGCGATGAAGGACCTGCGAACGCCCGCACCGGCGTCGACGGAGGTTGGCGTCATCGCCGCGGCGGGGGCTGCCACGACCTGAGCAGGCGTCACGGGTTGGCCGCCTCGGACCGCTTCAGGCCATCGCCTCCGCCAGGAGTCGGTAGGACTTCTTCCGCTCCTCGTGTGAGGCGATGTGGCTGGTGACGATGAACTCGTCCACGACGAGCTGCTCCTTCAGCTCGAGCAGGCGCTCCCTCACGCGGTCGGGAGTGCCCCAGACGAGCATGCGTCGCGACGCCTGAGCCGCGACATCCTCCTCGGCCGTGAAGTTGTACGCGGCCGCCTCCTCCGCCGTGGGCAACGGGAAGCGCTCGTTCCGGCGGATCCTCAGCCACAACAGGTCGTGGGCGCGCGCCAGCTCCTCGGCGCGCTCCTCCGTCTCTGCCGTGATGACCGCCACGCCGAGGATCGCGTAGGGCGCCTGTAGTTCGTCCGAGGGCTTGAAGCCCTCTCGGTAGGCTCTCAGCGCCGGAACCGCCGCGTCGGGGCTGAAGTGGAAGGCGAACGAGTAGCCGCGCCCGGTATGGGCCGCGAGCTGCGCCCCGAAGGTGCTGCTGCCGAGGATCCACAACGGCGGCAGCCTGACGCCGGGCAGAGTAGCCTTGACCTTGCCCAGCGGGTGTTCGTCGAGGAAGCCGGACTCGCCCGCGTACGCCCTTAGCATCTCGATCTGCTGAGGGAAGTCGTCAGCGGCGAGAAGCTCGGTGCTGCGCCGTAGCGCGAAGGCCGTCACCTGGTCGGTACCCGGCGCGCGTCCCAGGCCCAGGTCGATCCGGCCCGGGTACAGCGCTTCGAGGGTCAGGAAGTCCTCGGCGATCTTGAGCGGCGAGTGGTTGGGCAGCATGATGCCGCCCGAGCCGACGCGGATGGTCCTCGTCTCGCTGGCGAGCATGCCGATGAGCACGGTCGTGGCCATGGAGGCGAACGCCTGCGTGTTGTGGTGCTCTGCCACCCAGAACCGGCGGTAGCCCAGCTCCTCGGCGAGCTGTGCCAACTCGACGCTGTTCCTGAACGCGTCCGCGGCCGTGCCGTTCGGTGGAACTGGAACGAGGTCAAGAAGGGAAAGGGGTGTTGTCACGGTCGGACGATAACCGCGGTCCTCGGCGTGTTGACGTCATCCCGAGGCGTTCCGCGCCGTCGTGGCGGCACGTCTCCGAGCTT
>DASVCK010000305.1:0-7017 GCA_036381675.1 Trueperaceae bacterium
GTCGGCGCAGCTCCCGCCAGGGAGACGCTGGCGGCAGCCGTCGCCAGGCTCGGGCTGGCCGGCGCCCCTACGCCAGACGTCGTCGTTGACCCGTTCTGCGGCTCCGGTGCGCTGCTCATCGAGGCCGCCGACCTGATGACCGGGCTCCAGCCCGGTCGCGCCAGGGCGTTCGCTTTCGAGCACGCCGGCTGGTTCAGGCCGGGGCTCTGGCGTGCGGTAAGGCGGCGCCTCTCGGCCGACGAGCCGCCGCGTCCGGTCGCGACACGGTTCCTGGGCATGGACGCCGACGAGGGTGCCGTCGACGCGGCCCGGGCGAACCTCGTTACGGCAGGCCACGCGGGCGTGAAGGTACATCTCGGCGACAGCCTGGACTTCGACTTCGGCGCGCTGGGGGCGGGAAGCGGCGTCATGCTCAGCAACCTGCCGTACGGGGTGCGGCTCGGAGACGCCAGGCAGGCAGACGCGCTCACGCGCCGTTTCCTGAGCCTGCTCGGCGCAGGCACTACACGGTGGCGCTTCGCGCTGCTGGTGAACGACCCAGCGCGCGTCACCGAGCACCCCGACACCACGGTCGACGGCGTGCTCCACACGACGAGCGGCGGCCGCGGCGTTGCCATCGTCACGGGCTCCGTCGGGGGTTCGCGGGGCCGGTAGGAACGGCGCGGAACAGGGGGTTAGTCTGGCCGGCGGATGAGCCGTATCTTCGTCGTGGAGGACGAGCCGAAGCTGGCGGCCGCGCTGCGAGCGCACCTCGAGCGCTACGGCCACGAGGTCGAGGTCGCAGCGCGCCTTGACGACCTCAAGACGGAATTCGCTGAGGTCGCGCCCGACCTCGTCCTTCTAGATGTGAACCTGCCCTGGTATGACGGCTTCTACTGGTGCCGCCAGTTCCGCACCGTTTCCAACGCACCTATCGTGTTCATCACCGCCCGCTCGGGCGACATGGACCAGGTGATGGCGCTGGAGAACGGCGCCGACGACTACATCGTCAAGCCGTTCAGCCTGGAGCTCGTCACGGCCAAGGTACGCGCGGCGTTGCGGCGGGCCTACGGCGAGTACAGCGGGCGCTCCGGCACGGACCTCGCAGTCGAGCACGGCGGGCTGTCTTACGCGCCGCAGCGGCTCCAGGCGACCTACGGCGGGCGCAGGATCGAGCTCTCCCGCAACGAGGGTTTACTCCTCGAGGCGCTGCTTCGTGCCGGCGGCGCGGTGGTGAGGCGAGAGTCGCTGCTGCAGGCGCTGTGGGACGACGAGGAGTTCGTCGACGACAACACGCTCACCGTCAACGTCAACCGGTTGCGCCGCAAGCTCTCGGACCTGGGCGCCGGCGACGTCATACGCACCGTAAGGGGTGAGGGTTACGCCGTGGCCGACCCCGGTCCGACGGGTGAAGGCGGGCACGGATGAGGACGTTGGACGTCCTCCTCGATCAGCTGCCGCTCGTCCTCGGCTTCACGCTGGCGGTGGCCTTCTTGCTGCTCGTCGTCCACCTCGGGGTCGTCCCGTTGACGCTCGGCGTCGCCGGCTACGTACTGCTGCTCGCCCTGGTGACGCTGGCCGTGCTCCTCGGCGTCGACGCCCTGAGGAAGTCCTCCTTCCGCCGCGAGCTAGGCCGGCGCCTGGACGACGGCGAGGCGTCCACGCCCGCTCCCCTGCCCCATCCCGCGTCGCGCGAGCAACGCGCCATGGCCCGGCTCCTCGAGCGCTCACAGGCGGAGGCCGCGGAGCGGGCGGCGAACCTGAGGCGCATGGCCGAGGAGCACCGCACGTTCATCGACCTCTGGGTGCACCAGATGAAGACGCCCGTCAACGTCCTCCAACTGGCCGCGGAGCGCAGGGACGAAGGTGCCTGGGATGACGTCGCCGACGAGTCGGCGAGGCTCGCCGGCGGCCTCGACCTGATGCTCGCCACCGCGCGCCTGGAGCGCTTCGAGCTGGACTACGCCCCGGCGGAGACGGACCTCATGGCCGCCGTCAAGGGCGTCCTCAACGAGCTGCGCGGCGCCTTCATCCGCGCGGGCGTCTACCCGAAGGTGACCGGCGAACCGGGCGTCACGTCCGTGACTGACCCGAAGTGGCTGCAGGTGGTGCTGCGTCAGCTGCTCACGAACGCGGTCAAGTACTCGCCGCCAGGGGCGCAGGTCGAGGTGAACGTCGAGCGTTGGGGCGCCGGCGCCAGGGTCATCGTGAGGGACGAAGGACCGGGCATCCCGACCGAGGACCTGCCGCGGGTCTTCGACAGGTACTTCACCGGCGCGAACGGACGACAGCACGGGGCCTCCACCGGCATGGGACTTCACCTGGCGGCGGAGGTCTGCCGGCGCCTGGGCCACGAGCTGTCGCTGATGTCCGCCGGCCAGGGCGGCACCACGGCCATCGTGACCCTGCGCAGCGGCGGCGTGCACGTCTTCGAGCCGTCGGGTCACGCGCCGGGCGGGTGACGGGGTCGTAAGGTTCGGCCGATGGCCGTAAGGAACTGGCATGGCAGGGCCCCGCGGGACCGGGCGAGCATCGCGCCATGAGGAGGCGCGTATGCCGAACGGAGCAGCTGTGAGAACGAGAGGGGCCGGGGCGCCGAACGCCGCCGTGGTCACGACGGGGGCGGCACCACCAGCGGTCCTGGAGGCGCGCGGGCTGACCAAGGTGTACGGCGGAGGCCCCAAGGGCGGGGCGACGCACACCGCCCTCGACGGTTTCGACCTCACCGTGGCGGAGGGCGAGTTCCTGGGGATCATGGGGCCGTCAGGCAGCGGCAAGACGACTCTGCTGAACCTGCTGTCGACCATCGACAGGCCCACCAGCGGGTCGGTGCGCATCGGCGGTCAGGACCCTGCGACCATGGACGAGGAGAGGCTGGCGCTGTTCAGGCGCCGCCGGCTCGGTTTCGTCTTCCAGGACTTCAACCTGCTCGACACCCTCACGTTGCGCGAGAACGTGCTGTTGCCGCTCGTGCTGGACAAGGTGCCCGTCAAGGAGATGAACGCGGCGCTGGAGCGGGTGGCAGAGACGCTCGGGATCGGAGGCGTCCTGGACAGGATGCCGTTCGAGGTGTCCGGCGGGCAGCAACAGCGGGCCGCGATCGCTCGCGCGATCGTGCACGACCCTGCGGTGGTTCTGGCGGACGAGCTCACCGGCAACCTGGACTCGAAGGCCGCCAACGACGTCATGCAGGCACTTAGATCCCTCAACGAGGACCGCGGCGTCACCGTGGTGATGGTGACTCACGACCCGTTCGCTGCGAGCTTCTGCCGGCGGGTCGTGTTCATCCGCGACGGCCGTCCGTTCACGGAGCTCAGGCGCGGCGGTAGCAGGCAGGTGTTCTTCCAGCAGCTGCTCGACACGCTCAGCGCGATGGGCGGGTTCGCCTAGGTGACGTTCGCTCAGTTGGCGCTCTCGAACCTCAAGGGGAGCTGGCTGCGGTACGCGGCCTTCGTCCTCAGCAGCACGTTCTCCGTGGCCCTCTTCTACGTCTACGCGCAGTTCCTCTTCCATCCGGAGGTGCAGACCGGCTACATCTACGGCGGCGGCACCACGCGGGTCGTTCTGACCGTCTGCCTGGTCCTCATCGCCGTGTTCGCTTTCTTCTTCGTCCTGTACTCCAGCGGCGCGTTCCTGCGCGCCCGCAACAAGGAGTTCGGGCTGCTGACGCTGATGGGGACGACGCGAGGGCAGCTGAGGCGCCTCATCTGGCTCGAGAACACCTACTTGTCGCTCGCCGCGATCGTCGCCGGCATCGGCCTGGGGCTGCTCTTCTCGCGCCTGTTCCTGATGGCGATCTCGCGCGTGTTGCTCATCGAGTCGCCGATCGAGTTCCAGGCGGTGCCGCGGGCGCTGATCATCACCGCGGGCGGGTTCTTCCTGCTCTTCCAGCTCGTCACCCTGGCCGGCGTCGGGGCCATAGGCAGGCGCTCGGTGCTGGAGATGCTGAAGGAGGCGAGCAAGCCGCGCGTGGCGCCCAGGGCGCGACCGTGGCTCGCGCTGCTGGGGTTCGTGCTCGTCGCGGCCGGCTACGCCGTCGCCGCCACGGTTCAGGGCGCAGGGGTGGCCCTCGCGTTCGTGCCCGTCGTAGCCGTGGTGATCGTAGGCACCCATCTCCTCTTCACCCAGGGCGGCGTGTTCGTGATGCGGCACCTGGCGCGTGGGCGGGCTTACCGGCGGGGCACCCGCATGCTCGTCGTCTCGCAGCTCGTGTTCCGGCTGGCAGACAACGCCAGGTTGCTGGCCGGCATCGCCAGCCTGAGCGCGGTCGTGCTGGCGGCGGCAGGCACCTTCTACGTGATGTCGCGGCAGTTCTACGAGGCGGTCGAAGGTACGTACCCCCAGGCGCTGGTGTTGCTCGAGCCCGCCGACGACCGGCCTCACCTCAGCAGCGACGAGGTGGACTCGCTGCTGCTCGAGCACGGCGTGGCCGCCAGCGTGGCCGCCGAGATCCAGGTCATCGAGACCCTCTACGCGGTCCCGGGCGCGGAGGGACTGAAGTACCTCGTGCTGGCTCCGGAAGCCGACTACGTTGCGTGGGTCAACGCCCTGGGTGCGCCGGCTGGTGTCGAAGGAGCCGGTCTCCTCGTCCCCCTCGAGAGGACCGGCGGCGAGGCAGCGGATGACAGGGAGCCCTCGTTCTCGCTGCTGCCTGCGACGGCTGCGGTGCCGGGAGCGATCGCCGCGAGGCGCGCTCACCCGCCCATCGCCTTGCCGTCGTTCCTCTCGGCCACGTGGTACGTGGTCGACGACGCCTCATGGGCGAGCGTCGCAGCGCGCGAGGACGTCTTCACGCTGGCCGTCTACGACTGGGCGGGCTCGAACCGCGCTACCGAGCTGGGTGCGGCGATCTCCGCCGCGGTGCCGCCGGGCGCGCGGACGCTGGTGGCGGACAAGTACGGCGAGTTCGTGCTTCTCAGGCAGACGCTGGGGCTTTCGATGTTCACGGGCCTCTTCGTCTCGGTGCTGTTCTTCATCGGCGCCGGGTCGCTCATCTACTTCAAGCTCTTCACCGAACTGCCCGACGACAGGCGCCTGTTCGCGCGGCTGAAGAGGGTGGGCATCACACGGCGTGAGTCGGACCGCGTGGTGAGCCGCCAGGTGGCCCTGGTGTTCCTGCTGCCGTTCGCGGTGGGCAGCGTTCACGCGATCGTGGCGCTCAACGCCTTGGGCAGCCTGCTGGGGGCGTTCGGGCCGGCACGGGTCGCCGTGCTCACCTACGCACTCACCGTAGTCGGCCTGTTCGCGGCCGTGCAGCTGGGCTTCTTCCTCCTCACGCGCTGGTCGTACCTGCGCGCGTTGCTGCCCCAGCCCTAGCCGTCAGGCTGCCGGCGCGGAGGGGCTCTCACCGCTGGGCGCCGACGGCAGCGCGAGACGGCGCACGTCGGCGCCGCTCGGCGACTGGAAGACCGAGAGGTCGAACTCGGGCATGATCGCCAACAGGTGATCGAAGACGTCGGCCTGCACGCCCTCGTAGACCGCCCAGCGCACGTCGGATACGAACACGTAGATCTCGATGGGGATGCCCTGAGGCGTGGGGTCTAAGTGCCTGACCAGGAAAGTCATGTCCTGCGCGATGTCCGGGTGCGCTTGCAGGTAGCGCGTGACGTACGCCCTGAACGTCCCCAGGTTCGTGAGCCGCCGGGAGTTGACCGGGTCGTCGAGGGCGGCCGGGTGCTCCTTGACCCACTCCTCGATGTCGCGCCGCTTCTCCTCGAAGTAGGGCCGCAGCAGGGCGAAGCGCGAGAGCCGCTCCACGTCCTCTTCGTCCATGAACCTGACCGTCGACATGTCTATCAGGAGGCTGCGCTTGATGCGCCTGCCGCCTGAGGCCTGCATACCCCGCCAGTTCTTGAACGAGTGCCCCAGGAACTTGTGGGTCGGTATGACGCTGAACGTCTTGTCCCAGTTCTGGACCGTGACCGTGTTGAGGGCGATGTCGTGGACGAAGCCGTCGGCGTTGAACTCGGGCATCTCGATCCAGTCGCCGATGCGGATGAGGTCGTTGTTCGTGATCGTCATCCCCGCCACCAGCGACAGCAACGTGTCCTGGAACACGAGGATCAGCACGGCG
Organism: Trueperaceae bacterium; assembly: GCA_036381675.1. Lineage (GTDB taxonomy): Bacteria > Deinococcota > Deinococci > Deinococcales > Trueperaceae > DASRWD01. Next base: position 6,053 of record DASVCK010000305.1, read on the forward strand.
GAGGCCGCGCCGATGCCGGTGAGGATCACGACAGGGTCGCGCTGCACGACGATGGCGATGATCACGATGCCCGCCAGCAGGTAGCCGACGAGGACGATCACCTGCAGGTAGCCCTTGATGGGCCTCTGCGCCGCGTTGGGCCCCTTGGCGTAGACGTCCCCGAACGCGTTGACCAGCGAGGCGAACGCCCGTGCGACGACGATCGCCATCGCCACGGACAGGAGCCTCTCCAGCAGCACCGTCGTCTGCAGGGCCGGCAGGTACGGCAGCCCGGCCCGCAGCACCAGCACGGGTACCGCGTGGGACAGGCGCCAGAAGAACTTCCTGCCCTTGAGCGCGTCGTCCCAGCGGTACTGGGTGCGCTCCGCGAGCGGGTTGATAAGACGTACCAGCAGGATGCGTGTGAGGCGGAAGGTGGCGTACGCCAGCACGACCAAGCCGGCGCCGATGGCGAGGCTGGCGAGGAACGGCTGCTCGGCGGCGAACGCGGCGAAACCGGGTCCGAGGAACCCTGGGGGCGGGTTCCTGAGCACGATCTCCTCGTTCATGCCTCGAACTTACCAGTCACCGGTGGGCCGCTCAGGCCGCGTCGGCGGCTGCCCCTACCGCGGCCTCGAGCGAACCGTCAAGGACCGCCAGTCGCAGGCTCTCGACGTCGCCCGACATGGTCCTGTCGCCGACCAAGGGCGCGACGAGCTCCCGCACGAACGCGTGCGCAGCTGCCGCGCCCCGGCCAGGCGTGAGCGGCAGCCGCAGGTCGAGGGCCTGGGCGGCGACCATGAGCTCGATGGCCACGACGGTGGCGGCGTTGTCGACGACCTCGAGCAGCTTGCGCGCGGCATGCGCGCCCATCGAGACGTGATCCTCCTGGTTGGCGCTGGTGGGGATCGAGTCGACGGACGCCGGGTGGGCGAGCACCTTGTTCTCGCTCACCAGGGCGGCTGCCGTGTACTGGGCGACCATGT
>DASVCK010000306.1:0-4060 GCA_036381675.1 Trueperaceae bacterium
CCTTGAGGCTCATGCCGGGCGGTCGCCCTCCCCGGTGGCGGCCGGCGCCACGCCCACGGTGCCGAGGCGCTCGAGCCTGTAGCGCCCGCGCGTCACGGCGTCGAGCCACTCGCGGTGCTCCAGGTACCAGGCCACGGTGTCGCGCAGGCCCCGCTCGAACGGCACCTGGGGACGCCAGCCCAGCTCGCGCGCCGCCTTGCCCGGGTCCACCGCGTAGCGGAAGTCGTGCCCGGGACGGTCGGGCCCGAGCGTGATCAGCTCGCGGTGGTCGCGGCCCGAGGGCGCCAGCTCGTTGAGGGCCCCCAGCAGCGACTCGAGGACGGAGCGGTTGCTGCGCTCGTTGCCGCCGCCCAGGAGGTACGCCTCGCCGGGCGTGCCCCGCAGCGCCGCCGCGATGAGCCCGTCGGCGTGGTCGTCCACGTGCAGCCAGTCGCGGACGTTCTCGCCCGTGCCGTAGAGGGGCACGCTCTCGCCGGCCAGCGCCCTGCCCAGCGCCAGCGGCAGGAGCTTCTCGGGGAACTGGTAGGGCCCGTAGTTGTTCGAGGCGTGGGTGGTGACGACCGGCAGGCCGTAGGTGTGGAAGTAGGCGCTGGCCAGGTGGTCGGCGCCGGCCTTGCTGGCGCTGTAGGGAGAGCGGGGGGCGAAGGGCGAGAGCTCGGTGAAGACGCCCTCGGGGCCGAGCGAGCCGTACACCTCGTCAGTGGAGACGTTCACGACCCTCAGACGCTCGCGCTCGCCCGCCGGCAGCTCGTCGCGGTAGCGCCGCAGCGCCTCGAGAAGGCGCAGGGTGCCCAGCACGTTCGTCTGCACAAACGCTTCCGGCCCGTCTATCGAGCGGTCGACGTGGGTCTCGGCCGCCAGGTGGAAGACCGCCGTGGGCCGCTCCTCGCGCAGCAGGTCCAGCACGGCGTCGAGGTCGCGCACGTCGAGGTGCACGAACCTGTGGCCCGGCTCGCCGCCTGCCGCCTCGAGGCGCGTGACGTCGCCGGCGTAGGTGAGGGCGTCGAGGCTGACGACACGCCGCGCTCCGCGCGCCCTCAGCCGCCTCACCAGCGCGGAGCCTATGAACCCGGCGGCGCCGGTGACGAGGGCCGTGCCCATGTCAGCGAGGTCGGTCACGCCCGGAGGTTACCAGGGTCGAGCGGGACCGATGGAGACGCCCGTCGCTGCCGTCGGACGACGGCACGGTTCGCCGACGTGCCGACAGAGGCTTGCGGCGCGTTAGTGTGACTCCGCACCTTCGGCCGCTTGGTCCTAGGGGAACCCAACGCGTTGCCTCACACCTAGGCGGGAAGAGCGATTCATACTCGGGAGGCCATGAAGACTGTTCTGAAGCGACTCCTGCCGCGGCGGACGATCGGTCCTCTCCGCCGTCTGTGGGCCGCACTGCAACTTCCGTTCGAGTACTTCCAGGACATGAGGCGCTACGCGACCTTCGGCCATCCAGCCGGCCGTGCGGCGAACCTGGGGCCGGTGTCCTGGCTCGAGGCAGAGATCACCAAGGACTACCACCGGGTGGAGAAGGGCCTCTCCCTCGGCAACCCGAGAAGGCCGTTCGGCGACGGGGTGGCTGAACGGCTGCGTGAGCTGATCCCTGTCGCTGAGGCTCGGCAGCCGGGAGCGGAGTACGTCGCGCTGGGTCGTGATGCCTTGCGGGCGCTGGACAGCTGGAACGAGGCCGGCAGGATCGATCCGGTGGTCTCTCCCCCGGGCGAGACCTGCGCGTCTCGTGGAGTAACGGATGCCGAGGCCTTCTTCCGCTCGCGTCACAGCGTGCGCCACTTCGCGGCGCAGGCCGTGCCCGAGGAGCTGTTGCGCAGAGCGGTGCTCCTCGCCATGGCCTCTCCCTCGGAATGCAACCGCCAACCCTGGCGCGTGCGCTTCTACCGCGGTGAGGACGTTCCGCGGGTCGCTAGGCACCAGAACGGGAATCGAGGGTTCACCCACGAGATCCCGGTCCTCGCGCTCATCACCGTCGACCTAGGGATGTTCACGGGCGTCGGAGAGAGGAACCAGGCCTGGATCGCCGGCGGCATCTTCGCCACCACCCTCATGTGGGCGCTTCACGCGTTGGGACTAGACAGCTGCATGTTGAACCTCAGCGTGGGCAATAGGCGTGCTGCCGCCATCCGACGGGAGTGCGAGCTGTCGGGGGCCGAGGTGCCGATCATGATGCTCGCGATCGGCTACGCGGCCGAGCCACACCGGGTAGCTCGCTCCCAGAGGCGTCAGCCGCAGGAGATCGCGCCTCAGTGGCCGCTAGCCGCTACGCAAGGCCGCCAGTAGCTGACGCTGCACGCCGGCCAGCTGTTTGGCACCGTTGGGGAGCGCAGCGATCACCGCCAAGAACGCCAGGGTGCCGGCCAGCGCGGCGACCAGGGCGGCTGACAGGGTCATGCTCCCCGGGCCGAACTCGAGGAGCCCGGCGGTCACGGCGTATCCGGCGACGGTTCCGCTGAAGATAGTCATCCCGTTGCGTAGGTAGCGCGCCGACGGCTGGTCAGCGGTGCGGCGCAGCCACAGCAGGTTCAAGGGCCAGGAGACCACCAAGCCGACCGAGACGGCCCAGGCGATTGCATGGACGCCGATGAACGACGCCCCGAGGATCAGCAGCGCGGTAAGGCCCTTCGACACGATGTTGTAGAGCAAGAGCTGGCGCCCGAGGTTGCTGAGTATGAAGCTCCAATAGCTGACCGTGCTGAACACCCACACCGCGCCCCCCACTGCCAGGATTCGGAAGATCGGTACCGAGTCCGTCCACTGCTCGCCCAACGCGAACGGGATCAACCAGGGGGCGAGCCCCGCCGAGATCGTGTACACCCAGTTCACGATCAGTCCCAGGGCGAACTGCACGCGCAGGAGCACCTCGTGGGCGTCCCCACCCTCTTTGACCGCCCGGTTGACAGTGGGTATCACGACGTGAGTGAAGGGGCCCACCATCTGACGGTTGGGCAGGGTCAGGAGCTTGAACGCCTGGTCGTAGGCTCCGAGGCTGGTCGCATCCCAGCGCGCGCCGATGAGGATGGAGTCGATGTTCTGGGAGACGTAGCCGGCTAGCTGGGCGAGTCCGAACGCCGAGCTGTCGGCGATCAGGGCCCTGTTGCCAACGGCGCGACTAGGGAGCCTGGGGAACCACCCGCTCAACACCACGGCCATGACCAGGCGCAACGCGGCAACGGCTACGGCCTGGACGACTAGTGCCCAGTACCCGAAGCCCATCGAGGCCGTGGCGACGGCCAGTACCAGGGCCAGGCTCAGCGGCACGACCTCGAGGACCAGCCTGCGCCAGTACCGCATCTCACGCGCCAGGTGCACCAGGAACTGCGCCGAGAGTCCCGCCAGGAGGAGCTGGAAGGCGAGGACAGGCGTCACCAGCGCCAGCCGCGGCTCCGCGAAGATGCGTACCAATAGCGGCGTGCTCAGCGCCAGGACCAGGGCACAGGCAGCGCCCAACCCGCTGCTGATCCAGAACAGGTTCGATGCCTGCCTGTGGCTGAGATCGGGTCTGCCCAGGCCCACCACGCTCGTGCCCAGGTCTCTTATCACGTCCCCCAAGGCCACGAACGCCCCCACCATCGCCACGAGCCCGAAGTCCTCGGGCCTCAGTAGGCGAGCTAGGACGACCGTCCCCACCAGTCCGACGAGCAGCTTCAGGCCTTGCGAGAGGGCGGTCACGATGCTCGCCCTTATGCCGCGCCCGATCGCACCCGTCACCGGAGCAGCCTAACCAACCGCCCCTCCGGTCCTACGGGTAGGGGAACTCGGGCAGGCCGTCAGCGACCGTCGGCAGGGCGGCGTCGCGCGGCGAGAGGGAGGGGCGCTCGCCGCCTAGGCGCTCGTCGAGGCCCCAGTCGATGCCCAGCGCCGGGTCGTCCCAGCGCAGGCCGCCCTCCGCCGCGGGGGCGTGGTAGGCGTCGACCTTGTAGAGGACGTCGTTGGCCTCGCCCAGGGCGAGGAACCCGTGCGCGAAGCCCGGGGGCACCCAGAGCTGCCGATGCGCCTCGTCGTCGATGAGCACCGCGAGGTGCCGCAGGAACGTGGGCGAGCCGCGCCGCAGGTC
>DASVCK010000307.1:0-4805 GCA_036381675.1 Trueperaceae bacterium
GAGGCGGTTGCCGCCCTCGCGGCGCACCTCCTCCACACCTTCCATGAAGGTTGGGAAGCGCTCGAACTGACTGAAGAGTCGGTAGGCCTCAGGAACAGGAACGTGCACGTCGATCGACTCGTTGAAGCTCGCCATGTAGGTTCCTCCTCTCGGCGGTGATGCTAGGGAGGACGCAGATGGGAAACGTCCGGGCGGGCTGAGATTCCGCAGAGGCTCACGCTTCTCTAACCCCCATGGTCACTGGCGGCCACATAGTTGCGCATGGGAGCCGCACCGCGATGACCCCGACCGACGACGGCGTCGTGCCTCGCGAGTCAGCAGGCGTCAGGCCCACTCACGAGGAACCGCCTCAGCTTCCCGAAACGCCCCGCATAGACAGGCGCGTCCAGTTCCATCCGCCGATGATCGCTGGCCTCGTGATGGTGGGCCTGCTACCCGTCCTGGCCATGGTCGGCCTGTTCGGCATCGCGAGGCTGACTGCGGAAGCGACGGGTGAACTCGTCTCGTTCAGGGTGGAGTACCCGCGCATCCAGCGCCTCAAGGTCAGGCAGCCACTCAGGCTGCTCGTCACCAACGAGTCGGATTCGGCGCTCCCGACGGTGGAGGTGCGCCTGTCGCGGAGCTACGTGCAGTCGTTCGCCGACGTCGCGTTCACGCCGAGCCCCACCGGCGTCTTCGACGAGGACTACGTGTTCGAGGTGACGGACTTGGCGCCGGGCCAGACGGCGGTCATCGCCGGCGAGATGCAGCCGCAGGCGTACTGGGATCGGCCGGGCACGGCCGGCTGGCGAGTGCTCGACGAATCAGGTAACGAGACCGGCTCGGGTGAGGTCGGGTTCGCGACCATGGTGTGGCCATGAAGCCCGGCGCGCGCGACCGGGGCCCTAGCCCAGCGGACCGGAGGTGCCCATGGAGAGCGTGATCCGCGTCGTCATCGTCTACCTGTTCGTGCTGTTCTCCCTGCGTCTGCTCGGCAAGAGGGAGTTCGGCCAGTTCTCGGCACTCGAGCTGGTGATGCTGATGCTGATACCGGACATCGTGTCCCAGGGCATCGTGCGCGAGGACTTCTCGTTGACCACCGCGCTGATCGCCGTGAGCACCGTGATGCTCCTGGTGGTGCTGACCTCGATGCTGGCCCACGTCAGCCGCAAGGTGGAGCTCGCTGTCACGCCCCAGCCCACCGTGCTGCTCTTCGACGGGAACCTCTACAGCTCGGCCATGAACAAGGAGCGGATCACGGCCGAGGAGATCCTGCAGGTCGCGCACCAGTCGGGACTCGAGACCCTCGACCAGGTCAAGTGGGCCATCCTGCAGTCCGACGGCAGGATCGCGATCATCCCCAAGAGCTCGGCTTCGTAGCGGTCCCACGCCGTCCGCTTGGGACTCGCGAACGGCTACATTCGGTGGCATGAGCATCCCCCAGAACCAGCTGCACGCGCCCGAGGTCAGGGCGCACGTGGGCGCGCCGCTCGAGGAGGCCAAGGCGGCGACCGTCCTGGTCCATGGTCGAGGGGACAGCGCCCGTGGCATCCTGGGCCTCGCCACGGTCGTCCAGGCGCCCGAGGTAGCGTTCCTCGCGCCCGAGGCTCGCCACAACGTGTGGTACCCGCACACCTTCCTGGCCCCGCCGCAGCAGAACGAGCCCTGGCTCTCCTCGGCCCTGTCCGCGGTGGACGCGGTCGTGGGCGCGGCTACCGCGGCCGGCCTGCCACGCGAGCGGATCGTCCTGCTCGGGTTCTCCCAGGGGGCGTGCCTCGTCACCGAGTACGCGGCGAGAGAAGGCGGCCGGTTCGGCGGCGTCGTAGCGCTCTCCGGCGGCCTGATCGGCGACGTCGTCGACAGGGGCCGTTACGCGAGCTCGCTGGACGGCACCAAGGCGTTCTTCGGTTGCAGCGACGTCGACCCATACATCCCGGTCGAGAGGGTGAAGGAGAGCGCCGCGCTCTACCGCGATCTGGGGGCGGCGGTCGAGGAACGCATCTACCCGGGCTTCACTCACAGCGTCAACCAGGACGAGGTGGACTGGTGGCAGGGCCTTCTGGATGACCTAACATCTGGCAGATGAGCGAACTTGCGCGCAAGACCCTGCTGACGTTGGCGTTGGCCGCTGCAGCCGTGCCTGCTGCGTTCGCCCAGGACGCTTCAGGAGGAGCGAACATGCCGACTGCAGCTGACCTGCCCGTGACCCGCGTCGTCCTCTTCACCAGCGGTGTCGCGTACTTCGAGCATGCCGGCACGGTCACCGGTGACGCGGTCCTCGACCTGTCGGTGCCGCCGGCCGAGATGGACGACATGCTGCAGACCTTGGTCCTGCAGGACCTGGGCGGCGGCACGATCGAGCCTGTCACCTACGACTCCCGCGATCCGCTCGGCCGCATCCTCGCCGGCTACTCGATAGACCTCTCCGGCGCGCCGACGCTGGCGCAGATCCTCGCCCAGCTACGCGGCGAAGGCATCGAGGTCCAGGCTTCCCGCACGCTGACCGGCATCATCGTCTCGGTCGAGCGCGTCGAGGTAGAGGCCGAGGCTCCGAAGACGTTCCTGACGCTCTCCACCGCGAACGGCCTGACGCGTGTGGACATGGCCGAGGTCACGAACGTGCGGCTCGAAGACGACGAGCTGCAGGCGGAGCTTTCCGAGGCGCTGGCTGCGGTCGCCCGCCACCGAGCAGAGGACGCCACGACGCTGCGGATCAGCTTCGCGGGCGAGGGCGAGCGGCAGGTCCGCGTGGGGTACGTGCGCGAGATGCCGGTTTGGAAGAGCACGTACCGGCTCGTCGTCGCTGACGGCGGGACCGCGCAGCTTCAGGGCTGGGCCATCTTCGACAACCCGACGGACACGGACCTCCAGGACGTCATGGTGTCTTTCGTCGCCGGCCAGCCGGCCGCCTTCGTGACGGCGCTGTACGACCCGGTCTACGCGGCGCGCCAACGTGTCGAGCCACCCACGGCGGCTAGTTTCGACGCCGTGCAGGACGAAGCCGTGCTGGGTCGCGCCCTGGCGCCAGCGGCCGCGCCCGTCCCACCGGCGGCCGCACAGGCGTTCGAGGCGCCTTCACTGGGCGCCGGCGTGTCTGCCATGGCGAGCGGTGAGCGCAGCGGAGCGACGTTCGCTTATCACGTGAGCACACCGGTGAGCGTGGGACGACACCAGTCCGTCATGGTGCCCATCGTCCAGACCTCCGTCACCGCCACGAGGCTCGCCCACTACGACAACCGCGTGCTGGCGGGCAACCCGCTCGCCGCCGTGAGGATCGTCAACGATACTGGCCTGCACCTCGCCGCCGGCACCGTGACCGTCTACGACACCAACGGGTTCGCGGGCAACGCGCTGTTGGCGGACCTGGTGCCAGGCGACTCGCGGCTCTTGTCGTACGCCGTCGATCTCGAGATCGCTGCCGACACCACGGGCGGCAGTCAGCCCGAACGCGTGGTAGCCGCTCGCCTCGTGCGCGGCTTGCTCGAGACCGAGACCCGTCAACGCGTCTCCGTCGCGGTCAGGCTCTCGCCCCTCACCGAGGACGAGCGCCTCGTCCTGGTCGACGTTCCCAGGCGCGACGGCTACGAGGTCGTGTCGCCCGCTCCGCCTCCGCTGCTGACCGCTTCCACGTGGAGGTTCGGCGTGGTGGTCAACGATGGGGCCGGCGGCGTGGCGGTCCCGACCGACGTACCGGTCCAGACGCGCTGCCCTGCCGGCGCAGAGGAGCAGGCCTGCGTCCTGGAGGTCGTCCTGGAGCGGGTCACCAGCCGCACCATCGCGCTCACCGACCTGTCGCCTGACGTGATCGCCGTCTACTTGGAAGATCTGGAGCTCGACGCTGCCACGCGGCGCACCCTCGAGGACGTCATGGCGTTGCAGCGTGAGCTGGCCGGCCTGCGGTCCGAGGTCGAAGAACGTGAGGACCGCATCGAGGCGATCGCGGCAGACCAGGAGCGCATCCGGGCCAACATGTCGAGCCTGGACCGCGACTCTTCGCTCTACCGGCGCTACGTCTCCGACCTCGAGGAGCAGGAGGGCGAGCTGGATGTCCTCGAATCGGAGCTGTCCGGCTTGAGAGAGGAGCTCCAGCAGACGCAGAGGCGGCTGCAGGACCTGGTGACCGGCCTGGCCGACTAGAAGCTCCCGCAGAGTAAGTGAAGCCAGGCGACGTTATCCGGCTTGGAAGTCGGGCATGGTGTCGGTGAAAGCCGACCACCTGACGTCCGTTCCTGACTAGGGGGAGCCCATGTCACGTTCGACCACCGTTCTCGCGTCGGCCGCGGTCCTATCTCTGTTGGCGGGGTGCGCCAGCCCCGGGCCTGGGGGTGGCGCCCCGGAGGCGCCGGGAAACGTGACAGCGGTGAACGTGAACGGCGTCATCGAGGTCGCGTGGGAAGACGCCAGCGACTCCGAGATGGGCTTCAACGTCTACCGCGAAGTGGTGTCGCCGCCCGACGCCGCGACGGGCGGTTTCGTTCTCATCGCGGTAGCCGCGGCGAACCAGACCACGTACCTGGACGATGGCGTCGAGACCACCGCCAGCTACCGCTACGCCGTCACGGCATTCAACCTCTCCGGTGAGTCGGCCCTGGCCGAACAGGCTTCGGACCCGGTGCAGCCCGATCCGAACGACCCAGGCACCGATCCCGACCCTGACCCGGACCCCGACCCGGACCCCGACCCGGACCCGGACCCCGATCCTGATCCCGACCCGGACCCGGACCCGGAGCCGACGCAGATCGTCGTCAACACCGACAGCGGTGGTGTGGGCGGCCCGGACTGCACCCTGCGCGACGCGATCACGGCCGCCAACACAGACACCGCCG
>DASVCK010000308.1:0-28536 GCA_036381675.1 Trueperaceae bacterium
GTGAGGCTTCTCGGCGTGGCAGTCGCCGAGCTTTCGGACGCGAGCTCCGCCCCTCTGCAGGCGCGCTTGGAGTTCGGCGCCGGCCAGTGAGCTCAGCTCGCGGGCTGGAGGGCCCGCGCGTGGCGCAGCGCCGCCTCGTCCGTGAGGTCGAGCCTGAGCGGGGTGATGGACACGTAGCCGTTCTCGACCGCCCAGCGATCGGTCCCCTCTTCCAGTCGCTCTCTGGGCTCCTCTGCGAACCAGTAGTGACGCCTTCCCATCGGGTCCTCGCCCGGGATCACGAAGCCCTCGTAGTGACGTACCGACATGTTCGTCCAGAGCACGCCCTGAGGATCGTCGGGGAAGTTGACGTTGAGCAGGGTAGGTCCTTCGCTGCCGTTGACCCTGTCGATAACCTCGCGCACGTGCGGGGCGAACAGGTCGTAGTCGGGCGGCTCATCGCTGTAGCGAGCGCTGAAGGCGATCGCCCGGATACCGAGGAACGCGGCCTGCTTGGCTGCCGCCACGGTGCCGGAGTGCCAGATGTTGTGGCCGAGGTTGTGGCCCAGGTTGATGCCCGTGAGCACCAGATCGACTTCATCCCAGTGGTGCGTGCCGAGGGCGACGCAGTCCGCCGGCGTGCCGTCTACGCGGTAGGCCTCCATGCCGTTCAGCGGGGTCTTCGTGTAATGGAGCGGGCGCCTCACGGTGATGGCGTGGCTCATGGCTGACTGCTCCACGTCCGGGGCCACGATACGGACCTGTCCGAACTCCCTCGCGACCCGCGCGAGGGCGAGGATCCCAGGGCTGAAGATGCCGTCGTCGTTGCTGACCAAGATCCGCATTCAGGATCAACTCCAACTCATAGCCGCCGCGAGACCTGGCAGGGCCGGCGCGAGCGGACGAGCATCATAGCGCGGCGCTCACGGCGGCCTCACGCAACGAATGCGAAGATTACCCAGATGTCGGCCCACCCTTCGCCGACACGCGGCGAACCGACCACCTCCCGTCATCCACGCCAAGGGCCCCCCAAGGACACCAAGAAGCACGTGGTGTTCAAGGCGGACCCCGTGCGGCGCTACCTCGTCACCGCCGGCGTGTTGATCCTGCTGCCCACGCTCGTCGTCGCCTGGCTGGCGGGCGGCTTCGTGTCCAGGCGCGTCGCCGAGCATGTGGCTCAGGCGGGCTCGGTCGAGGTGGCAGCGAACGCCGCGGCCGTGCTGCGACAGAGCGGCCTGGCGTTCTCGACCAGGGGGGAAGCGCTGATCGTCCGCGGTGACGTCGCGGACGCCCAGGTAGCGTGGACGTACTTCGATACCGTCGTCAGGCGTAACCCGAACACGGTCGGCGTCAGGGTCTACGACGAAAGTGGCACCGTCGTGTACGACGACGACAGGTCGCACATCGGCACGGTGCCTACACCGGACGCAGAGCTGAGACGGTCCCTCGGGGGCCAGAGGGACACCCGGCTCCTGGGCAACGAGGAGCCGGTCGGGCCGATGGCGACAGGCGAATCCGTGCGGTCGTACGCCGTCCTGATACCGCTGGTGTACCCGGAGGGCGACACCGCGGGCGTGCTGGAGGTCAGCCACGACCTCGGCCCCATCTCGGGCGACATGGCCCTGGCCCGCTGGATGATCGTGCTGATCATCGTCGGGCTGTCGCTTTTGCTGATAGCTCTGACGGCGTTCTTCACTACGCGCCTGGCCCGCAGGTCGTTCTTCGATGCCATCACCGCGCTGCCGAACTTCAGCTACCTGCGCGCCGCCTCGAAGGCGGTGCTCGACGGCAGCGCCAAGAACGGGCGTCCGGCCGCACTCGTCCTTCTCGACATCGACAGGTTCAAGGCCGTCAACGACACCCTGGGACGATCCGAGGGCGACCGCCTGCTGCGCGACCTTGCGGACCGGCTGCGCGCCGTGGTTCGCGGCGGGGACTATGTCGCACGCATCGGCGGGGACGACTTCGCGGTGCTGCTCTCCGCTTCCGACGAGGCCGCGGCGAGGGCAGCAGCCGAGAGGGTTGTCGGTGCCGTCGCGAACCCCTTCCGAGGAGGCGGCCGCGACATCCGGCTGGAAGCCAGCGCTGGAGTGGCCCTGTTCCCGCGCGACGCCGTCGACCTGGATGGACTCCTTCAGCGGGCCGAGATGGCCATGTACCGGGCGAAGCAGGTCCGCACGTCTATCGCCTTCTACCGCCCCGAGAGCGACACCGCCCGTCGGCACAGCCTCTACCTCGAGTCCGATCTGCGCGACGCGGTCGAACGCGAGGAACTGACGGTCGCGTACCAGCCGATCTGCTACATAGCTACTGGCGAGATCGTGGGCCTCGAGGCCCTGCTGCGCTGGGAGCACCCGACCAGGGGCCCGATCTCACCCTCCACCTTCGTAGACCTCGCGGAGCGTAGCGGGTTCATCGACAGGCTCGACCGTTGGGCGCTCAGGGAGGCCACAGCCCAGTTGGCGGTCTGGTCGCGTCTTGGTTCCAACGTCGTCGTCACGGTGAACATGGCGGCCCAGACCCTGTCCGATCCCACGCTGCCTGCCTACATCGAGCAGTTGATCGAGGAGACCGGTGCGCCCGCCGACAAGCTGGTCCTCGAGGTGACCGAGCGGACCGCGCTGGATGACTACGGCCAGAGCGCCGGGGTGCTCGAGCGCGTCAGGCAGACCGGCGCCGGCATCGCACTCGACGACTTCGGACGCGGCTACTCGTCCCTCACTACACTCGACCGGCTGCCGATCTCGTTCCTCAAGCTGGACGCGAGCTTCACGCAGGGCATCGGCAACTCGCTCAAGGACGAGCATCTTCTGAGGGCAGTCAAGATCTTCACCAAAGGCATCGGCACGCCGTTCGTGGCCGAGGGCATCGAGACCGAGAGCCAGAGGTCCTGGCTCATCTCGCAAGGGGTCAGGTTCGGACAAGGGTTCTTGTTCTCTCGCCCTACCCCGAGCGAGAACATCCTGCCGCCTCGCCACGCCGGCGGTACGGCCAGCCTGACAGCGTCCTCCCCTCTCGGAGCGACCGGGACCCGCGAGTCGAACTGACGTCTGCCGGGCGTCTTCCGTTCTAATGACCGCGCGATACGCTCGGGCAGGAGAGTGAGCGAGAGTCTCACTCTGGGGGCAATGTGTGTCCCCGTACGGAGGTGCGGAATGTACACGGATCTTCACGCCCCGCGCCGAGCCGGGCGAGCGGTCGCGCTGTACGTGATCGGGCTGGTCACGGCAGCGCTCATGGCCGTGGCGACCGCTCAGGAGCTGCCTCAGAACGCCGCCGAAGCGCTCGATCGCGGCGAGGCGCTCGTGGCGGAGGCGCTCGCGACCTACGACGCGCAGTACCCTGACCGGCCGTTGTGGCGCCAGGCGTTCGCGGAAGGACGCACGGCGATGGACCTCGCCCCTGGGCATCCGGAGCCCATGCGATTCCTCGCCCGCGCATACAGCCTCTCGAACTGGCACGGCCCGGCCGTGGACATGTGGCAGGCCTTCCTGGGAGCCGGCGGGCAGTTCATGGAAGACGACGCCGAGCTCTTCGGCCACTCCGCCATCGAGTACGCGTACGCCGCCTACCAGGTCGGCGACCTGGAACTGGCCGCGCAGCGCTACGAAGAGATCACTATGGTGCTGCCCGATAACGTCGAGGCGCACCGCTGGCTCGGACGGATCCTCCTCGAACTGAGGCTGCCCGAGCAGGCCGTTGCCGCCTGGCGCACGGTGGTCGAGCTCGAACCCGACTCGCCCGGTGCGCAGTACTTCCTGGAGCTGGCCCAGGCTCAGTCTCGGTGGGGCATAGACGCCGCGAACAACTTCTACGCCGGTGTGGCCGCCTACGAGTCGGGCGACCTGACCCGCGCTCGCAACAGCTTCGCGGCGGCGACGGCTCGCAACGACGACTACGCCGCGGCGTGGGCCTGGCTGGGGCGCGTCTACTTCGAGCAGGAGCTGTACGAGGACGCCAACCTGGCGTACGAGCGGGCCAGGCAACTGGCGCCCGACGTCCAGGCCTACCAGTGGTTCGCTCGCGAGTCCGCACGCCTCATGGCCGAGGGCGGAGAACCCGCCGAGGACGCCCCCGAGCTGGAGGCGCCCGCGCCCGCCCCGGAGGGCGAGGATGCCCTACCCGGTGCGGACGGCGAGGACGGAGCGGCCGAGACCAGCGACTAAGACTTGCCTTCGAGCCAGTTGGGCCCGATGGCGGCATCGACCTTGAGCGGCACCCTGAGCGGCAGGGCGCCGCTCATCGTCTCTACGGTGGCTTCGAGGGTCTTCTGAGACACCCCGCGCGGGGCCTCGAGCACGAGCTCGTCATGCACCTGGATCAGCAGGCGCGCGCCCTCGCACTCGGTCTTCAGACGCTGGTTGAGCTTGATCATCGCGACCTTGATGAGGTCGGCGGCGCTCCCCTGGATCACGGTGTTGATCGCGAGCCGCTCTCCCAGGAAGCGCTGGTTCCGGTTGCGTGAGCGTATCTCGGGGATGTCGCGTCGCCTTCCCATGATCGTGGTGACGAAGCCCAGGTCCTCGGCCTCGGCCACGCAGGTGCGCAGGAACTTGTCCAAGCCGGTGTAGCGCTCCTTGTACTCGTCGATGAAGCTCTGCGCCTCGCCCCGCGGGATCCGCAGGGTCCGAGCCAGGCCGAACGCCGTCTGGCCGTACACGATGCCGAAGTTCACCGTCTTGGCGACCCGCCTCTGGTCCGACGTGACCTCCTCGATGGGCACGCCGAACACCTGTGAGGCGACGTAAGCATGGATGTCGAGGCCCTCGTTGAACGCCTTGGTCAGCTCTGCGTCGTCGGAGAAGTGAGCCAGCATGCGCAGCTCCACCTGCGAGTAGTCGGCGGTGATCAGCACGCTGTCGTCGTCGCGGGCACGGAACGCCCGGCGTATCTCGCGACCGGCTGCGGTGCGGATCGGGATGTTCTGGATGTTCGGGTCTGAGGAGGAGAGCCTGCCGGTGGCGGCGCCGGTCTGGTGGAACGAGGCGTGGAGCCGGCCCGTGGTGGGACTCAGGTAGCCGGGCAGGGGCAGCAGGTAGGTCCCGAGGAGCTTGTTGAGCTCCCGGTACTCGAGGAGCAGCGGCAGCAGCGGGTGGTCGGTCTCGGCCGCCAGCGTCTCGAGAACCTCGGCATCTGTCGAGCGGCCGGTCTTCGTCGTCTTGACCACGCGCATCCCCAGTCGGTCGAAGAGGATCTCGGAGAGCTGCTTCGGCGAGTCGGGATTGAACTCCTCGCCCACGACGTCGACCATCTCGGCTCGCAGGTGATCGATACGCTGCTTGATGGTGCCGGCGTAGCTCTTCAGGAGATCGGCGTCTAGGCTCACGCCTGCTCGCTCCATGTCCGACAGGACGCGCACCAGCGGCATCTCGACCTCGGTGAAGAGCTGCTTGAGGCTGGCCTCGGTGCCCGCCGCACGTGATCGGGTCGCAGCGTCGGCGGCGTCCACCGGCTCGGCGTCGATGCCCTTCGCCAACAGCTCGTAGAGGCGCCAGGTGATATCGGCGTCCTCGGCCGCGTACCTCGCGACCTGGTCCAGGGGAACCTGCAGCATCGAAAGCTGGTCCTTGCCCTTCCCGATCAGATCGGTGATGGGCGTGGTCGCGACCCCGAGCAGGTCGCGGGCGAGGTCGTCCATGCCGTACGTGCGCCGACCCGGGTACAGCAGCGCCGCGGCCACCATCGTGTCGAACAGTGGCCCCTTGAGGTCTATCCCCGCCCGTTCGAGGGCGATCAGGTCGTACTTGAGGTTCTGCCCGATCTTGAGAGTCTTCTCGTTCTCGAGGATCGGCTTTAAAGCCTTGGTGACCATGTCGGGGTCGAGCGTCTCGCCGTGCTCTCCCCTGACCGGCACGTACCAGCCCGTCCCGGCCTGCCAACTGAAGACGTAGCCCACGATGTCAGCGTCTACCGCGCTGAGGGCCGTCGTCTCGGTGTCGAGCGCGAAGCTGTCCCGCGCCGCGAGCTCGGCCACGAAGGCCTCGAAGGCCTCTTTGGTGTTGACGACCCGGTAGTCGAGCTCCATCCCTGCGGCCTCGACGTCCGAAGGGGTCGCCTGCGTGGCCTGCGCGATCTCGCCGGCCTCTGGCACTTCGAGCTGGTCGAGGAACGTACGGAAGCCAAGCTCCTCGAATATCGGCCTGACGTCGCGCCGGGTGACCGACGGCGTAACGCAGTCCTGCAGGTCGAACTCGATGGGGGCGTCGCGGTCCAACGTGACCAGTCGACGCGTCAGCGGCATCATCTCCCTGTGCGCCGCCAGGTTCTCACGCAGCTTGGGCGTGAGGTCGTCAAGGTTCTCCATCACGGCATCGGCCGAGCCGTACTTGGCGACGAGCTTCGCAGCGGTCTTCACGCCTACGCCCTTGGCACCGGGGATGTTGTCCGTGCTGTCGCCGGTCAACGTCTGGACCTCGACGGACTGCTCGGGCGTGTAGCCGCGTGACGCGATGAGGGAGTCCGGGTCCAACAGCTCGCCGCTGGAGGGATCCCACAGCTTCACCTTGGGCGTCAGGATCTGGTGCAGGTCCTTGTCCTTGCTGCCGATCCGCAGCTCGACGTCCTCGCCCTTCAAGCGCTCGGCGATCGTCGCTATCACGTCGTCCGCCTCGTAGCCTTCCTTCTCGTAGACGGCGATGCCCATCGCTTCCACGACCTGCCTGATGCGGGCGTACTGGGCGTGGAGGTCCTCGGGCGCAGCGTCCCGGTTGGCCTTGTACTCCGCGAAGTCGCCCTTCCTCAACGTCGTCGAGTCGCTGACGTCGAACGCGATCGCCAGGTAGTCGGGGCGGATGTTCCTCAGCAGGTTGATCAGCAGCTGGGTGAAGACGTAGACAGCCTTCACCGGCTCGCCACCCGGACCCGTCAGGTCACGGAAGGGCGCGTAGTACGCGCGGAAGAGCTGGGCGTGCCCGTCGATGATGTAGAAGGTCTTCACTGGTTACCTCTCGTCCGGTAGCAGGACATCAGGCTCCCGGTCGTCCGGCGGTGGTCGCCCCTGCCACGCCCGTGCGCGTCGAAGGGACCTGGCAAGGACGGCTCACGATTCTACCATCCGGGCCTGACTCGGCCGGGAAGGCAGCATGGGTCATCTCGGCCGGTATGGTGAAACGAACGGGCTCGCTCCCTTCGTGGGATCGCCCCGCCGCCGGACCAGAGGAGCGACATGACGGACCTCGACGCCCTTGGCACCTTCTACCTGGGGGCCGTAGTCGATGACGGCTTCGAACGGACACCCGAGCCGCTCATGTACGACGCCTCCGACCTGACGACGCACGCCGTCATCGTCGGGATGACGGGCAGCGGCAAGACGGGCCTGGGTGTGGGACTCATCGAGGAGGCCGCGCTCGACGGCGTCCCCGTGCTGGTAGTCGATCCCAAGGGGGACATGGTCAACCTGGCGCTCAGGTTCCCTGAGCTCGCCGCGCAGGACTTCGCGCCATGGCTAGACCCGCGGGAGGCTGAACGCGAAGGGACAGACATATCTGTCTATGCCGAGGCCATCGCGTCGCGTTGGCGTGAGGGGCTGGCGTCCTGGAACCAGGGGCCAGAGCGGATCGAGCGGCTGAGGCGGTCAGCCGGCGTGAGCGTGTACACGCCGGGCTCGACGGCAGGGACCCCGCTGTCGGTGCTGTCGTCCTTCGCGCCGCCGCCGCCAGCGGTGATGGAAGACACCGTGGCGTTGGCCGACAAGCTGGCCAATACGACCGCGAGCCTGCTCGCGCTGGTCGGGCGCGACCTTGATCCTCTCGGCCGCGACCACCTGCTGATCTCGGCCGTCCTCGAGTCCTCGTGGCGATCCGGGGCTGAGCTGAGCCTGGCCGCCTTGGTCCGTGCAGTGCAGGAACCGCCACTGACGCGCCTGGGCGTGATGGACATCGAGACCGTCTTCCCCACCCCGGAACGAACCAAGCTGGCGCTATCCCTGAACGCGCTGCTGGCATCGCCGGGCTTCGCGGCATGGACCCTCGGACAGCCTCTCGACCTGCAGGACATCCTCTACGGTCACGACGGCAAGCCGCGGATAGCGGTCATCACGATCGGTCACCTCAGCGACGCGGAGCGGACGTTCTTCCTCACGCTTCTCTTCTCCGAGGTCGTCGCCTGGACCCGCTCACTGACAGGAACCACGAGCCTGCGGGCGCTCGTCTACGTCGACGAGCTGTTCGGGATGCTGCCGCCCGTCGCGGAGCCGCCCACCAAGCGTCCCTTGCTCACGCTACTGAAGCAGGCGCGCGCCTTCGGCGTAGGGCTCGCGCTCTCGACCCAGAACCCCGTCGACCTCGACTACAAGGCGCTTTCCAACGCGGGCACCTGGTTCATCGGCAGGCTGCAGACGGATCGGGACAAGCAGAGGCTGCTCGACGGGCTGCGCTCGGCTTCCGGCGGCGTCGACGTGGAAACGCTGGGTACGACGATCTCCTCCCTGCCCAAGAGGACGTTCGTGGTGCGCTCCGTCCACCAATCCGAACCGGTCGTCTTCCAGACCCGGTGGGCGATGTCGTACCTGGCCGGTCCGATGTCAAGGGAGCAGATCGGACGACTCGCGGACGCCGGGCTCGTCGAGGCGCCGCTGGGATCGACAGGCCCGGGACAGGAGGCCATCGATCACCCCGCACCGCCCGTCGCCTCCACGGCCCTGACGGGTGTCGCCGGGCCCGATGTCGATTCTGCCAGCCAGGTAGACACCTCGCGACCCGTACTGCCTCCTCACCTGCCCGAGATCTTCCTGCCGGCGGGGCCCGGGGCCGAGGGCGTCACGTACTTCCCGTTCCTGCTAGGCGTGGCGGACGTCTATTACCACTCGAAGACACACGCCGTCGACGAAGAGCGCAGGGTAGCGCTGCGTCTCGAACCCATTGAAGGTCCTTCCCCCGTGGAGTGGTCGCGGGCTGAAGCCGCCAAAGTAGACCTCGAACAGGCGCTCCGTACGCCTGTCGAGAGGTCGGTGTTCGCGTCTCTGCCTGCGGTCTCGCTGGGAGCGAAGGACGTGAAGGGTTGGCAAGACCTGTTCGAGCGCTGGCTCCGTACGGAGGGTGCCTTGCGCCTGTTCAAGGACCCCGGGGCGAAGCTCACGTCGAAACCCGGCGAGGCCGAGAAGGACTTCCGCTTGCGCTGCGCTCAAGCCGCCCGCGAGGCGCGTGACGAGGCGATCGCGAAGGTGAGGTCGAAGTACGCCGCTAGGCTCGACACCGTCCGGCGCCGCATGCTGCGGGAGGAGCAGGCGGTGTCGCGCGAGCAGCAGCAGTTCCAGGCCCGCGCAGCGAGCGTGGCGGGCACGGTGATCGGAGCGATCTTCGGGGGCCGGCGCTCGCTGTCGACGACGCTCAACAGAGCTTCGATGGGCGCCAAGGACCTCGGTGACGTACAGAGGGCGAAGGAGAGGCTGGAGGACGCCCGGCGCCAGCACTCCGACCTGGAGCGCGCTCTTCAGGCCGAGGTCGAGGCTTTGGACGCAGGCACCGTGCATCCTGAGGCGATCCAGCTCGAAGAAGTGGTCGTCAGGCCTACCAGCCGGGACATCGCGATGCGGTTCTTCGGGGTCGCGTGGGCGCCACACGTCCGGGTGGACGGCCGTTGGACCGAATCGCGGTCGTCGCCTAGATAGGCGACTCTGGTCGCTAGTCGGAGTCCGGGACCGCTTCGAAGCCTTCAGGCGCCGGCAGGAGGCGCCAGTTCCACTCGCCGTCTCGCTTCGGCGGCCAGATCACAGCGGTAGCCCTGCCCGCGATGGCGATCGAGTCGACCGGCCCGAAGTACCGCGAGTCCTCGCTGCCGGTGGGCGAGCGGTTGTCGCCCATGACGAAGTAGGAACCCTCGGGCACGACGAAGTCGAGGACCACGGGCTCTCCTTCCGGTGCGTCCGGCGGCACGACGACGTTACCGATGACGTTGCCGTAGAAGAGCTGAACCCTGGGGTCGTCCGCGTTGACCGGCGAGCCACCAAGACGGGGCAGCCAGTTGCCGTCGGGCGCCCGCTGGAACGAGGTGACCATCGCGACGACCTCGCCGTCTTGCACGATCACCTCTGGGAAGTCCACCGGCGCCACGGGAACCGTGCCGGCATCGGTGATGAAGCTCTGATCGACGGCGACGTCGTTGACGTAGACCTGGCCGCGCTCGATACGCACACGGTCACCGGGCTGTCCGATCACGCGCTTGATGAAGAAGTTGCGCTTGCCTGTCGTGAGCGCCGTCGGAGCGTTCGCGGGTTCGCGGAGCACGACGACGGCGCCGCGCTCGTACTCGCCGAGCACGCCCATGCGCCTCAACCAAGTGTCGAACTTCGGTATGAAGACGCGGTCCCCCGTGAGCAGCGACTGGAGGAGGTTCCCCCGGCCGGAGCCACCGTTGAGGTTCGGCTCCATCGAGCTGCCTATGACGCCGACCGTCGTGAAGACGAACGTGACCACCAGGTACGCGATCGCCAAGGCTTCGGCGTAACCCCGGACCTCGCGCCAGAGCTTCTGCTGCCAGGTGGCCGGTTCTGCCTTATCGGCAGGGCGGCCGCGTTTGCTACGCGCCGCTTCGCGCGGCGAGGTGGTCTCGGGCATGACGGGACAGGTTACATCGCTGTGGATGCCGGTACCGTGCGTAGGGCCGCCCACATGCACGATCCAGTGATGCACCTTATTATCTAAGGCATGGCCGAACGGGAGGAGACGAGCCCACCTCTTGACCCGCGCTCACACCGCGGCAGGGGCGCCAGGCTCGACACCGGCAACAGGTTCACGGGCCGCGAGGTGGAGCTGGACCTCGAGGAGGTGACCGAAGACGACCTGCGGGTGAAGACCCGCTACTTGGATGACACCTCGCGCTCGGCGGTGGCCACCAACAACAGCCCGGACATCGGTTTCGACGTCAGCATCAACCCCTATCGGGGCTGCGAGCATGGGTGCTCGTACTGCATGGACGGCGAGACGCTCGTGCTCATGGTCGACGGCAGCAGCAAGCGGCTGAGCGAACTAGTCGTCGGGGACCACGTCTTCGGAACCGAGAGGTCCGGGCACTACCGACGGCTGGTTCCAACGACCGTGCTTGACAAGTGGACCACGAAGAAGCCGTCTTACCGCATCACACTTCACGACGGCACCACGTTGATAGCCAGCGGCGATCATCGGTTCCTTACGGAGCGGGGTTGGAAACACGTGGTCCCGGCCCAAACGTCCGGACAACGCCCCTACCTGACCACGAACAATCGCCTGCTCGGCTGGGGAGCCTATGGCAATTCAGGCATCGTCACCGACGACTATCGCCAGGGTTACCTAACCGGGATGATTCGTGGGGACGGCCTCCTCGGGCACTACGTTCACGAGCGAGGCTTTGGAGGTGGAGGGAGTCAGTACCAGTTTCGGCTGGCATTGAAGGACGACTGCGCTCTTGAGCGCACACAGAGCTACCTTGCTCGCATCGGGGTCAATGTTAACCGCTTCGAGTTCACCCCGGATTCCGACACGAGGGCTCCTATGCGAGCGATAAGGACACATCGTCGCGCTGACTACGAGCTGATATCACTCCACATAGATCTGACCGGGCCGAAGAGCCTGGACTGGCGTCGCGGCTTCCTGGCCGGGTTCTACGACGCCGAGGGCAGTCAACATGGCGCCACCCTGTCCTTCACCAACTCGGACCCGCATCTACTTCGGATGGCAGAAGAAAGCCTCGAAGAGATAGGTCTGGCTTCCACTAGGGATCCGGCGAGGACGCATGCGAACGTACCCGTTCAAAGGCTGCGGCTTCTCGGCGGTGCCGCTGCTGCGCTACGGTTCGTGACAGCAGTTGATCCGGCGGTCCGGCGCAAGACACGCTTCGACGGGCTGGCTCTGAAGTCGGACGCCGATCTGCGGATAGCGTCCATAGAACCCTGGCAAGCCAGTCAGGTGCTGTACGACATAACCACGGGGACCGGGGACTTCATGGCCAACGGAGTCGTTTCGCACAACTGCTACGCCCGGCCGACGCACGAGTACCTTGGCTTCTCGGCCGGCCTCGACTTCGAGCGCATCATCCTCGTCAAGCGCGACGCGGCACACCTGCTGGAGCAGCGTCTGCGGTCACCGAGCTGGAAGCCCCAGGTCATCGCGATCTCCGGCGTCACTGACCCTTACCAGCCTGTGGAGCGCAAGCTGCGCATCACTCGCTCCGTCCTCGAGGTGCTGGCTCGGTTCAGGAACCCCGTTGGCCTCATCACCAAGAACGCCCTCGTCACGCGCGACCTGGACCTCCTCGCCGAGATGGCCGCCTGGAACGGCGCGCACGTGGCCGTCTCGGTGACCACGTTGGACGAGGGGCTACGGGCGAAGTTGGAGCCGCGCACGAGCACGATCGCGAACCGACTGGCCGCTATCTCGCGGCTGGCAGAGGCGGGTGTCCCGGTCGGGGTGAACGTCGCGCCCATCATCCCGGGTCTCACCGACCACGAGGTGCCGGACATCCTCGCGGCCGTGGCGGCTGCGGGCGCACAGAGCGCCAGCTACACGCTGCTTAGGCTACCGGGCGCCGTGGCGCAGGTGTTCGAGGAGTGGCTTGAAGCTAACTACCCTCTTAGGAAGGACAAGGTTCTCAACCGAGTGAGGGAAGCTCACGGCGGCGACGTCGCCGACAGCGTCTTCGGCCGCCGAATGAGGGGCTCTGGCGAACACGCAGACCGGGTGCGGGACCTCTTCCACCTCACCTGCAAGCGGTTGGGGCTGACCAGGGACCGTCGCTCCCTCGAAGTCTCGGCGTTCCGGGTGCCTGGGAGCACGCAGCAGCCGAGCCTCTTCTGACGACTCAGGTGGCCCCATGTACCGGTTGGCTCGCTCCGGAGTACGCTGGGACCGTGGCTACAGCACAGGTGAAGCGGACGCTAGCGGCGCTCCTGGTCTTCGCGACACTGGGCGCCATTGCGCAGGCGCAGCAACCCCTCACCGCTCCCAACTACTACCTGTTCCAGCTTCCAGGCATAGCGCCCGGCGACGAGGTCAGCGGCGAGCTGACAGAGACGGACGGGCAGAACTTCAAGGACGGCAGCCGTCTCGATATGTACGCGCTTGCCGTCTCGCCCGGCGAGACCGTGACGTTGAGGGTGGAAAGCGCCGACTTCGTGCCTGTGCTCACCGTGTTCGACGCGAGCGGCGCGCTGGTGGCGTTCAACGATTTCGGTGACGACATGGGCGGCGTGAGCACTAGCTTCCTCGCGGACGCTGGTGGTAGGTACGTCGTCGTGGTCAGCGGTTGGTCAGACTTCGACTTGGGTTCCTACGTGCTCTCGAGTGGTCGGGTACGCGGTGGAGCCGAGACCGCTTCCCCTATCGACCTGCCGGCGACGCTGAGCTCCACGATCGCCGCGGACATGGCTCCGGCCCCAGGTGCCTTCGCGGGAGGCGCCGAGTACTTCAGCTTCGACGTGGTGGAGGAGTTGCTGTTGCTCGCCAGCATGGCCTCGTCCGACCTCGACGCGGCGCTGATCCTTTACGACGCCGACGGGAACATCGTCGCGACGAACGACGACGATGGGTTCACTACCGACTCGTTGTTGGTGGCGCTGCTGTCACCGGGCAGCTACGTGCTGGCGGCCAGCACCTACTTCGCCGGCGAGTCCGGCGACTACACCCTTACCTTGGAGACCTTCTTCCGGCGCTGAGCCAGGCAGGTATGGAAGGAACGCGTCAGTCGGGTCTGTTCGGCTCGAACACACCCGAGCCGCTGGCCGCGCGGATGCGGCCCCGAACACTCGACGAGTTCATCGGCCAAGACCGCATCGTGGGGCCGGGAAGGTTGCTCAGGCGGGCCATCCAGGCCGACCAGCTGTCGTCCCTGATCTTCTACGGGCCTCCCGGCACCGGCAAGACCACCCTGGCGAGAGTCATCGCCAACACGACGAAGGCCGACTTCATCGCCATCAACGCTGTCCTGGCCGGCGTCAAGGACATCCGCGAGGCCGTCGCGAGGGCGCAGGTGACCAAGGAGGCCGGCAGGCGCACGATCCTGTTCGTGGACGAGGTGCACCGTTTCAATAAGGCACAACAGGACGCCCTCCTCCCTTGGGTCGAGAACGGCACCGTCGTCCTCATCGGCGCCACCACGGAGAACCCGTACTTCGAGGTGAACAAGGCTCTGCTGAGCCGCAGTCGGGTCTTCGAGCTGACCCCGCTAAGCGAGGCGGACCTCTACGCGGTGGCGAGACAGGCTCTCGAGGACCCGGAGAGAGGCTACGGACAGCTTGACGTGGAGATCGAAGACGAGGCGCTCGACCACCTCGTCAACGTGTCCAATGGCGACGCCAGGGCCATGCTCAACGCGCTGGAGTTGGCGGTCGAGACGACGGAGGGCAGACCGGACGGCCGGGTCGTGATCACCCGCGAGGTGGCGGAGGAGTCGATCCAACGCCGCGCTGTCCTCTACGACAAGGAGGGGGACGCGCACTTCGACACGATCAGCGCGTTCATCAAGAGCGTTCGCGGCTCCGACCCCGACGCCGCCCTCTACTGGTTGGCGAAGATGGTGTACGCCGGCGAGGACCCGCGGTTCATCCTCCGCCGCCTGTTGATCCTGGCCAGCGAGGACGTTGGCCTCGGAGACCCACACGCCCTCGGGGTCGTGGCGGCGGCGGCCAGCGCGTTCGACTACGTGGGCATGCCCGAGGGGCGGTTCCATCTGGCACAGGCGACCCTCTACTTGGCCACGGCGCCCAAGAGCAACTCGACGATGGCGTTCTTCGACGCGCTGACCGCCGTCGAGCGGGAGCGCGAGGCCGACGTGCCCGACCATCTGAAGGACGCCAACCGCGACGCTGAGGGCCTCGGCCACGGTGAGGGTTACCTTTACCCGCACGCATATCGCGATCACTGGGTGGCCCAGCAGTACTTGCCGGAGGCGTTGCAGGGAAAGGTGTTCTACCGACCCAGCGAGGTCGGCTACGAGGCCATGGTAAGGACCGAGGTGATGCGCCGCCGCGAGGCCCAGATCGCGGCGGCCGCAGAGGCCGAGGTGCGCCAGCCGGCGTCACCCAGAGTGCCCGGCCGCCCAGCGCCCGAGCGGCCAGTCGAACGCTGGTTGGAACGTGCCGTGTCGCGCGCCGGCGAACGACTCGCCGCGGTGCGCGACCACGTCTTCACGCTCGCTAATGTCGACCGGCACGATCTCGTCCTCGACCTGAACGCCGGCACGGGTCTACTCACGTGGGAGGCCCTGCGTCGCGCCCCCGACGGTCAGGTCTGGGCCCTGGCGGGCACGCAGCGGGACGCGGAAGCCCTCTCCCAGACGGCGGCGGCGTTGCCTGAGCTGCAAAGACCCGTGGTGGCGATAGGGTCCCCTACCGATCCTGCCGGCAGCATCAGAGCCGCCCAGGAGGGCGCGGTTCCGAGCTTCGATGTCGTGTTGGGCCGTGAGGCGCTGGGAGGTGGCGACTCGCGCTCGACGCTGACCCAGATCGCCGAGCTGCTCGCCAAAGGGGGCCGCCTGGTCCTGGCCGACGTTGACCGCTCATCGGCTCAACGCCTGTACCGGTTGGTAGACGTCGGGGACGCGAACCTGCAGGCCCGGCTGGAGGCCGCGGAGGAAGCGATCTACGCTTCCGAGGAGCGTGATGAAGGCGAAGTCCTGGCCGCAGCCGAGTCTGCGGGGCTCACAGCCGTCAGGGTCGAGAGGCGGACGTTCACGTCGCTCGAGACGCTGCCACGCCGGACCGTCGAGGCCTGGTTCGAGGCAGGCGGGCCCCGGCCCAGCTACAGCGAGCTGTTGGGGCGTGAGCTCACGGAATCGGACCTGGCTAGGGTGCGCTCCGCGTTCCTTGCGGAGCTACCCGATGCCGAGGTCGCCTGGCAGGCAACGTATCGCTTCGTGACCGCTCGGCGTGATTGATCGCAGATGCCTTCTGTTATCATCGCGCGCAACGTTGGACCTCTGGCGGGGGAGCCGGCTTCGCCGGTCGGAACGGGGGGAATCTCGCAGTGAAGCCGGGGCGGGGGCGTGCGCTCACGTCGAGGTACGCGGCGCTGGCGGGCATGTTGGAGCTGGCCATCGCTCTGCCCATGCCTGTGCTGATCCTGCACATGACGGGGCGCGGGCTCGACATCGCGACGGTGGGCCTGGCGTTCACCATCAGGGCCTTGCTCGTCGCGGTCCTCGAGTTGCCGACCGGCGGTCTGGCGGACGCGATCGGCAGGAGGCCGGTCGCGCTAGCCTCGCAGCTGTTCACGCTGGCTTCGTTCGCGGTCCTGCTGTTCGTGATAGGGCCGGTGACCGCGATCGTCTACGCCATTCTTCAAGGCGTCGGCTCGGCGCTTCACTCCGGCGCCATGGACGCCTGGTTCGTCGACGAGCTGGGGCGTCTAGAGCCGACCGCCCCGCTGCAACCTCACCTGGCGGCGGTCGACGTCGCGCAGGCGGCCGGGATGCTCGCCGGCTCGGCGATCGGCGGCCTTCTACCCAGCCTGGCGGCACCACTGGGGCTGCCGTGGCCACTGGCCGGCTTCGGCATCGCCTTGGCCGCGGGTGTGAGCGTCAGGGTCATCGTCTGGTTCTGTACGTTGGCGCTCGTTCAGGAGCCGTCCCGGGCCAGGCCCAGCGCCAGGGTGCTGCGGGACGGCGTCGCGGCGACGCCTCGGATCCTCGGCGACGCCCTTCGGCTGTCGCGGGACACGCCGGTCATCAGATGGCTGCTCGTCGCCGCCGCCGCGAGCGGCCTGGCCATGGTGAGCGTCGAGACGTTCTGGCAGCCGATCGCTGCCACGGTCCTCGGGGCCAGCGCGGCCGACAGCCAGGGCTTCGCGATCCTCGGCACGTTGGCTGGCGTGGCAGTGCTCGGCGGCAGCCTGGTCGTCATGCGCTACGGGCAGGGCTTCCCCGGCGGCGAGGCGGCGCTCGCGGGAGTGAGCCTGCTCCTGCGCGGCGGCGCCATGCTGCTGTTCGCTGTCTCGGCGTCGAGGCTCGGGCTGGCCGCCGGCCTGGGCATCGTGTACTTCGCGCTAGCCACCTCGAACGTCCCTCACGACACGCTGCTACACAAGGCGGTGCCGTCCGGCAGGCGCTCCTCGATGCTGAGCGTCCACTCCCTCGTCTTCTCCCTCGGCATCGCGGTGGCCTCCGGGCCCCTCGGCTGGCTCGCGAGCACGACGTCACCCCGGCTGGCGTTGTGGGTCGCCGGGCTGGCGACGATCTGCGCTTGCGGCGCGTACGCAGCGATCGGCCGCTTGCCGGCAGCGGCACAGAGGCACCAGGCGGCGCGGCCAGAGCCCAGAGGCGGCAGCGGAGCCTTGGCCGACGCACTGCTTCTCGACGACACCTCCGTGCCGGAGGCACAGGTTCACGGCGTGCGCAGGTGAGCCGGCGCGAAGACCCACAGACAGCGAGGCCGACGCTCGAGGACTTCACTGCCGGCTTGGAGCCCCGCCTGGAGCTCGCGTTCGCCGCGACTGCGCTCAAGGACGTCGAGCGCGCCGGATGGGTGCTCAGGAACGTCGCCCATCCGGAATCCGTCGCTGACCACTCGTACGGAACGGCACTCCTATGCCTGCTCTACGCCAAAGATAGCGGCGTGGACGTCGGCCGCGCCGTCACCGTCGCCTTGGTCCACGACCTAGCCGAGGTCGTGACCGGCGACCACGTAGCGCGGGCGGACCCGGCGGACCGCGAGGTAACGGAGGCGGTGAAAGCCGCCGCCGAGCGAGAAGCTGTGGCGTCCCTTCCCGCCTCGGACACCATCGCGGCGGCGTGGTGGGAGTACGAGAACAGGTCCACGCCCGAGGCCGTCTTCGTCAGGGACATGAACCTCATCGACATGTGCCTGCAGGCGCTCCGTTACGAGGCCGAGCTGCGCTACGACCCGGCGAGGCCCATCCCCTCCGCCGGCGACTACGTGCACTTGGACGAGTTCTTCGCCAGCGCCGAGCCGCGCTTGGCCGGCGAGGTCGCGAGGCGTCTCTTCGCCTCGATCCGCGACCGCTACCGCGCGTTGCGGGAACGCCGCGACGGTGCGCGCTGAGAGACCATCACATCGGGCGCGTTGGTTCTTTCTGGCTGTAGAACGCCTTCGCACCCGTGAATAACATGTAGCTCGCACACGGCTCCGCACGACTCGTACTGTCGCGGCGCCAGGATGGAGACACGATGCTTCGAAGGCTGTTGACGGCAGCTGCCGCGATGCTGCTCACGATCGCAGCGGCACAGGACCTGGTCGTTTACACCAGCGTTGACGAGGAGAACGCCCGCAAGCTCCTCGATGCGTTCACCGCGGACACCGGCATAGAGGTGCAGATGGTGTTCCTCTCTTCCGGACCCGCGCTGTCGCGCATCGAAGCTGAGAGCAGCCGACCGCAGGCGGATGTTTGGTTCGGGGCTCCCAGCGAGAACCACATCGTGGCCAAGGAACGCGGTCTGACCCAGCCCTACGTGGTGGCAGGGGCCGATGCCCTACCCGCGGAGTTCAAGGACGCTGAGGGCTACTGGCACGCGATCTACATGAACCCGATGGCCGTGGGCGTCCGCACCGACATCCTGGAGGAACGTGGTGCCGAGGTGCCCTCGAGCTGGCAGGACCTGCTCGACCCGCAGTATCAGGGTCTCATCCAGATGCCCTCACCTCAGGCGTCGGGCACCGCCTACAACCTCGTGCTCACGCTGCGAGAGGTGATGGGCGAGGACGCAGCGTTCGAGTACATGAGCCAACTCGACGCCAACGTCCAGACGTACACGCAGTCGGGCACCGCTCCGTCCGGCGCCCTGGGCGTCGGGGAGACCGCGGTCGCCATCCAGTTCTCGCCCGGCTTCCTCAGGCTGATCGACGAGGGCTTCCCGGTCGCGATCGTCTTCCCCGAGGAGGGCGTCGGCTACGAGGTGGCCGCCATGTCGATCCTGGCGGGCGCCACCAACGTCGAGAGCGCACAAGCCCTGGCCGACTGGATGACGTCCGAAGCGGGCCAGCACGCGCTGTCGGAGCAGCAGACGTACTTCATGCCCATCCGGTCCGACGTCAGCGCCGGCGAAGGTGTGCCCTCTCTCGACACGATCAACCTGGTCAGCTTCGACCCTCAGGAGGCCGCATCCGAGCGTCAACGCCTCATCGACCGCTGGGTCGAGGAGGTCCTCGGCCAGTGAGCTCGGCGGAAGGCCAGCAGTAACCGATGCGCAGGGCCGTCAGGGAGCTAAGGCTCCTGGCGCGCGATCCGCTCCTGTTCGGGTTGGTCGTGCTGATCATGGCGGCCCTGCTCGTCTTCGTGCTGTACCCGATACTGCTCGTCCTGTGGCAGAGCTTCACGACGCCCACAGGACCCGGGCTCGACAACTACCAGCTTCTCGCCGAGAGGCGCCTGTACCGCAACGCGTTGCGCAACAGCCTGTCTGTCGCCACGCTCGTAGCCGCGCTCAGCGTCGTGATCGGCTACCTCGTGGCGTTCTCCCTCGCCCGCACCGACGTACCGCTGAAGCGCTTCCTTCACAACACGACGATCCTGCCGATAGTCTCGCCACCGTTCTCCGGCGCGATCTCGATTCTCTTCCTGTTCGGGTTCAACGGCGTCGTGACGCGGCACCTACTGGGGCTACGCGACTTCAGCATCTACGGGTTCTGGGGCGTGGTGGCCTCGCAGGTGTTCACGTTCACACCCATCGCCTATCTCGGCCTGCGAGGGGTCCTCGCCGGCATCAACCCCACTCTGGAGGACGCCGCTATGAACGTGGGCGCGTCGCGAGGGCAGGTGTTCCGCCGCGTCATCATGCCCCTGTCGCTGCCCGGCGTCGCCAGCGCGTTCCTCGTCGTCTTCATCGAATCGATGGCCGACTTCGGCAACCCGCTCGTGTTGGCCGGTGCCGCGTTCCCCATGCTCGCGCCGCAGGCGTACCTCGAGATCACCGGCTCGTTCAACCTGCCGCGGGGCGCCATGCTGGCGGCGATACTCCTCGTCCCGTCGCTTACCGCCTTCGCGATCCAGCGCTACTACATCAACAAGCGTCAGTACGTGACCGTTACAGGCAAGCCGACGGCGTCTACGACGAAGGCGGTCGGTCCGGCCGGCAAGTGGCTGCTCTACGCCGGCGTCCTGCTCTTCGCGCTCGTCGTCATGTCCTTCTACGGCGTGATACTCATCGGCGCCAGCACGGCCGTCTGGGGCTTCGACTACACCCCGACCCTGCGACACTTCGTGTACGTCTTCGACGTCGGTTGGGACACCGTGAAAGACACGGTCCTGGTGGCCGTCACTTCCACTCCCATCTCCGGTCTGATGGGCATGCTCATCGCCTTCCTCGTCGTCCGCAGGGCGTTCCCCGGCAAGCGCTCGATGGAGTTCCTCTCGATCCTGAACTTCGCCGTCCCAGGGACCGTGGTGGGGATCGGCTACATACTCGCCTTCAACCGCCCACCCCTGATCCTCACCGGGACCTTCGTGATCCTCGTACTCAACTTCGTCTTCCGCTACGTGCCGGTCGGGATCCAGAACGGCATCGCCGTACTGAGGCAGATAGACCCGTCTATCGAAGAAGCCGCGCAGAACCTCGGTGCCGACGGCGTGACGACCTTCCGCAAGGTGACCTTGCCTCTCATCGCGCCGGCCTTCTTCTCCGGCCTGGTGTTCGCGTTCGTGCGCGCCATGACCGCGATCAGTGCGGCTATCTTCCTCGTCTCGGCGAACTGGAACCTCATGACGGTCCAGATCCTGAACCAGGTCGGCTCCGGCCGGCTCGGTGTAGCAGCAGCGTTCAGCATCGTCCTGCTCGCGATCGTGCTCGCCGCGGTCGGCGTCATCGGCGCGCTCGTCGGACGCCGAGCCACGGCCGCCAGCACCGTCCGCTTCTGAGAGTGAGACCCGCGTGCCCGTAGACCTGCGCCTCGTGAGACTACGCAAGGAGTTCCCCGGCCACGACGGCGGGCCGAACGTCGTCGCGGTCAACGACGTAGACCTGTCCATCGAGAAGGGCACTATGGTCACCCTCCTCGGACCGTCGGGCTGCGGCAAGACCACGCTGCTGCGCATGATCGCCGGCTTCGAGGAACCGACCAGCGGCGAGATCCACTTCGGCGACAAGCGCGTGGACCGGCTGGCACCCAACGTCCGCGACACCGCGATGGTGTTCCAGTCGTACGCGATCTTCCCGCACCTCGACGTGTTCGAGAACGTCGCCTTCGGCCTGAGGATGAAGCGGGTCCCGGAGAAGAGCCTCGGCGAGCGGGTCGACCGCGTTCTCGAGTTGGTCGGACTAGCGGGCTTCGAACGGCGGTCACCAAGCCAGCTGTCGGGCGGCCAGCAGCAGCGCGTCGCGCTGGCCCGTTGCATCGTCCTGGAGCCGCACGTGCTGCTGTTCGACGAGCCTCTCTCGAACCTCGACGCGAAACTGCGCGAGCAGATGCGTATCGAGATCAGAGAGCTCCAGCAACGGCTGGGCGTGACTAGCGTTTACGTGACGCACGACCAGGCTGAGGCGATGGCGCTCTCGGACCTGGTGGTGGTCATGCACGCGGGGACGATCATGCAGGTGGCGGCGCCGCAGGAACTGTACGCCCGGCCGAGCAGCCGTTTCGTCGCTGACTTCATCGGCAAGGCGAACTTCCTGACAGGGACGGTGCTCGACCGGGACACCGTCGAGGTCGCTGGCGCTCGGGCGCAGCTCAGTGCGGCCGCGCCCGTCGCAACCGGCGAGGCCGTCGAGCTCGTGATCCGCCCGGAAGCCGTGATCCTCGAGCGGGAGCCCGGCGAGGGCGCCAGGGGCGTGATCGAGCGGGTGGTGTTCCTCGGTAACCACGCCGAGTACGCCGTGCGCCTCACGTCCGGCGACCTCATCGAGGCCCACCAGACGAACCCGGCCGAAAGAGGCATGTTCGCCGTCGGCGCAGAGGTCTGGGTGAGCACTGGCCCCCTCCATCCGCTCGCTCCGCACCGCTGACGGGAGGCTGCGAGGCACCCCTTGCGCTCCATGTGACTTTTCCGACATGCTGGCTGTTCAAGTATGGGCGGTATGCGCCAAGACTCTGCACCCTTCTACATGAAGGCGCAACTCAAGTCAGCTGTCGAACTGATCGTTACCCTCGCAAACCAGAAGGGCCTCGCTCAGGCCTTCGAGATGGACATCTTCGCCTTCAAGCGCTCGGCCGAGGATGCCCTGGCCAGCGGCGACAAGGCCGCCACTGAGTACGCCCTCGAACAGGCGCGGTCGCTCGAAGCACGGCTGCGGTCCACGCCCGGCAAGAGCGACCCCATGCTCCTGAGATAGGCCCACACAACGCGGATACGATGGCCGGATGGAGATCCTCATCCTTCCGACGCCCAAGGCCGCGGAGCGTCTCGCCGCGCGCATCGTCGCGGATCGACTACGAGACAAGCCCGACCTCGTGCTTGGTTGCGCCACCGGCGCGACGATGGAGGGCATCTACGCCGAGCTCGTGGCGTTGCACCGTGACGCCGGTCTCTCCTTCGCTCGGGCGACGACCTTCAACCTGGACGAGTACGTCGGCCTCCCGCCTGACGACGAGCGGTCGTACCACCACTACATGAGGCGCCATCTCTTCGATCACGTCGACCTGCAGCCGGACAACACGCACCTGCCCAACGGGGTGGCTACCGACCTGGCGGCCGAGGCGAGGGCCTACGAGGCCGCGATTCAGCTCGCGGACGGCGTCGACCTGCAGTTGCTTGGGCTGGGCCGCACGGGTCACATCGGCTTCAACGAGCCGCTGTCAGCCCTCATGTCACGCACGCGTCAGGTAGCGCTCACGCCCACGACTCGCAGCCAGAACGCGCCCCTCTTCGGCGGCGACCCCGAGGCGGTGCCGCCGTACGCCCTCACGATGGGCGTGGGCACGATCTTGGATTCACGCGAGCTCGTCATGATCGTCACCGGCGAGCGCAAGGCCGAAATCCTCGCCACGGCGACGGAAGGGCCGATCACTTCGATGGTCAGCGCGACCGCACTGCAGCTGCACGCCCGTTGCGTCGTCATCGCAGACGAAGCCGCGGCGAGCCGCCTGGTGGGCCGCGAGCACTACCGCTGGGAGTTCGAGAACGACCCGGAGTGGGCGCGCTACCGATGAGCGGCGGCGAGGAACGTCCGAACCAGGCCCACGACCTCGTCCACCCTCGCCAGCACATAGTCCGGCATGCAGTCCGCGACGGCAGCTTCCGGGTGGAAGCGGCTGTGCGGAGAAGAAGCCAGCGACTGCTCCACGAGGGCCGGGAGCGACCCGTGTCGGGCCCGCTCCTCGGGCGAGAGCGGCAGCAGGTCCGGTGGCAGCCTCGGCGGCAGCCACGCTGACTCGACCCCCGCCTGGTTCGCCCCGAACACGTCGTGCACCAGGGTGTCGCCCACGAACAGGTCGAGCGGGGCCGCGTACTCGAAGATCTCGCGACTGGGTTTGGCCGCGCCGGCCCTCTCGGGAGTCACGACCGCGTCGAAGTACCCGAGCAGCCCGAGGGAACTCAACACCGGCTCCTGGTACGCGGCGAAGCCGTTGGAGACCACGACCGTCCTGACGCTCAGGTTCGCGAGCCCCGCGAGCGCGTCCGCAGCACCCGGCAGCGCCGCGATGTGCCCCTCCTCACCGCAGCACTGCACGACCCAGGCGG
The DNA here is from genome assembly GCA_036381675.1 of Trueperaceae bacterium. Classification (GTDB taxonomy): domain Bacteria; phylum Deinococcota; class Deinococci; order Deinococcales; family Trueperaceae; genus DASRWD01. The sequence continues at coordinate 23,514 of DASVCK010000308.1, forward strand.
CGACATCGATCTGCTCGGTGAGCGCCGCCGAGCCGCCGAGCTCCACCGCCACGTCCCGGTAGATGGCGTCCCAGTCGTAAGCGCCGACGAGGTCGGCACGGTCCATGCGCCGTTGCCAGCCTTGCGACACGCGCTCACGAACGGCGCGTGACGCCTCCTGCTCGTCAAGGTCCGAGAGGCCGGGGCTCGCTCTGAGCAGCGCGGCCAGTCGCGGCAGTACGCAGGTCTCGAACGGGTTGCGCATCAGCACGCCGTCCAGGTCGAACCCGACCGAGAATCGCCCCGGGGCGGTTAGCATCTCAGCTCTGCTCAACCCTTCAGCGCTCCTACGGTCACCCCACGCAGGAAGTAGCGCTGGAAGGCGAAGAACACGACGACGACCGGGATCGCCGCCATGACGGCGGCGGCCATCTGCAGTCCGAAGAAGAGCGGTTCCTGCTCGCGTATCAGCACCAGGCCGACCTGAAGGGTACGCATCTCGCTGGAGCGCGTAACGACTAGCGGCCACACGAAGAGATTCCACTGCGCGACGAACGTGATAATCCCCAGGAACGCGAGGCCGGGTCGGACGAGCGGCACCACGACATCGAGGAAGATGCGCGGCTCGCTGGCGCCGTCGACCCTCGCCGCGTCGATCAGCTCGGTCGGCAACGTCTGTATGAACTGCTTCATCAGGAAGATCGCGAAAGGGGCCGCCATCAACGGCAGGAGGAGCCCCGCATAGGAGTCGATCATGCCGAGGCGCGAGACCACGAGGAAAAGGGGCACCAGTATGGCCTCGAAGGGCAGCATCATCGAGAGGATGAACAGCCAGAACAACAGCTTGGAGCCCCTGAACGGCAGCTTGGCCAACGCATAGCCCGCCATGCTCGCCGTGGCGACGATGACGGCGGTGACGCTGATCGCCTGAATCGTCGAGTTCGTGACCCAGCGCCAGAAGTTCGGCTGCCTCAGCACGGCGCTGTAGTTGTCTAGCGTGGGGTCGCTGGGGATGAGCTCGGGCGGGAACTTGACCGTCATGGCGGACGGCGTCAGCGACGTGGCGAACATCCAGTAGAGAGGCACCAGGGCAGCCAGTGACAGGACGATGAGTACGACGAGGATGAGCACCGCGCCGAGCGGCGTCGGCCTGACAGGGTGCGACAGGTCGCGGAGGAAGGGATCGAAGCGGACGGCCATCAGTACTCTACGTTCTGGCCGAGGAGCCTGAACTGCACCGCCGCCATGATGAACGTGATGACGAACAGCACTATCGCTTGAGCCGAGGCGTACCCCAGGTTGAAGCGCTGGAAAGCCTCCTGGTAGATGCGGAAGACCACCGTGGTGGTCGCGAACTGCGGCCCGCCCTGGGTCATCACGTACACGGCCTCGAAGACCTGGAACGTGTTGATCGTCCCGGTGACCACGAGGTAGAGGAGCGTGGGTCGGATCAGCGGCAGGATGACCTGCGCGAAGATCGTGGGTCGCTTGGCGCCGTCGATGATCGCGACCTCGTACAGGTCACGGGGGATGCGTGCCAACGCGGCCGAGAGCAGCACGATGCTGGACCCCCCGCCCATGACCACCTGCATGAACATCAGCGCGGGCAGGGCGGTGTTGGTGTTGCCCAACCAGGCCACAGGGTCAACGCCGAACAGCCCCACGAAGGCGTTCAGCAGACCGAACGTGGGGTTGAAGATCCATAACCAGATCAGCGAGATGATCACGCCGGAAGTGACGGCCGGAAGATAGAACGCTGACTTGAAGAACGTCTGCAGCGCCTGGTTCATCGGGTCCAGCAGGTAGGCGACGAGCAGCGCCTTGCCGAGCCAGAACACGACCACGACGGCCGTGAACACGGTGGTGTTGATGAGCGCCCTGTGGAACAGCTGGTCGCTGAGCGCGCGCCTGAAGTTGGCGAGCCCGACCCACGACATGCTGGTGGGCCTGACCTCCATAAACGCCAACGCGACCGCGATGACGACCGGGATCAGGAAGAACGCTACGAATAAGAGGGTCTGTGGCGCGACGAAGATAGGCCCCCATGGGCCGCCCGAGGTCAGGGGGCGGCGGCGTGGGCCGCCCCGCCCGCCCTCAACGCGACCCCGGGCGTTGGCCCGGGGTCGCATGTTCCCGCCTGTCACGTCGGCGGGCGAAGTGGTAGTCGACACGCGTGTTAGCTCGGGTGGTCTCGGCCGCTAGTTGCCGAAGACGGCCCGGTTGGCCTCCCTCACGAAGTCGTCGAGGGCCTGCTGCGGTGTCTTGCTGCGGCTCAGCGCCGCCTCCATGGCCGCCGTGAAGTACTCCATGCCGGCGGAGATATCCAGGTCGGAGGGCCCGAAGTACGGCACGCCGTGGTCGATGGCGTTCTGGTAGACCTGCACTTCGGTTGGGACGTCATCGGTGTAGTCGGCGACGTTCTGGAAGGTGAGCTGCGCGTTCGAGGACTTGCGGGCCGTGATGTAGAGAAGGGTCTCGAGGAGCTTCGTGTTCTCCGTGTTGGTAAGGAACCTGGCTAGCTCCATGGCCATCTCGCGACGGTAGTCATCGTTCTGCTTGAACACGAGGAAGCCGCCCGACGTCTCGTAGGCGATGGGGCCCACTTCCGGGTCGTGCGGGAACGGCGCGATCACGACGTTGATCGGGTCCGGCATGCGGCCCTCTTTGAGGTACCGGTCGATGCGTCCGATCTCGTAGATGCCGCCGTAGCCGATGGCCGCACGGGCGTTGTGGAGGTTCTCGATCGTGCCGTAGACGTCGAGCGCCTCACCGCCCTGCGGGGCGTAGCCGTGCTCGTAGATCAGGTCCACGATGAACTGAAGTGCCTGCACGCCTTCGGGCGAGTTGAGGACGAAGGCCGTGCCCTCGTCGTTGATCAGCTGGGCGCCGAAGCGCATGAGCCACGCAAGCATGTTCTCGGTGTCGCGCGCGGCGAACGTGACCGCGTAGACGTCGGTCGTGCCGTCGCCGTCTCGGTCCATCGTCAACTTCTCGGCGGCCGCCAGGAACTCGTCGATGGTCCAGGACCGGTCTGGCAGCGCGGGGATCTCGACGCCGGCCTCCTCGAACAGGTCGGTGTTGAGCAGCAGTGTCGAGCCCATGCCGTTGTTCGAGTTGTTCCAGGGCCAGATGTAGTGCTGCCCGTCGACGTTGCCCTTCTCGAGCGCGTAGGAGAGGAAGTCTTCCCTGTCCTCGTCCGTGAGGTAGGCGTCGATCGGTTCGAGCAGCCCCTCGCGAGCCCAGTCCGGGTTCCAGTTGAGGTCCTTGACCACGTCCGGTGTCGTGCCCGAGAAGATCGCGGTCGTGATCTTCTCGCCGTAGCCCGAGTTGGGGACGATCTCGTAGTTCACGGTGACGTTGGGGTGGAGCTCCATGAACTGCTCGCTCATGTAGCGGGCGTATTCCTCGCCGGTGGGGCTCTGGCCCTCTTCCATGTCCGGCGTGACGATGCGCCATGGGTTGATCCACCAGGTCAGCTCGATCTCCGGCTGCGCCATGGCGACTGGGGAGAAGAGAAGCAGCCCGGCGAGCAGCTTGAGGAAAGACCGTCGCATCTTGCACCTCCTGCGGGATATTTGGTCGCGCCCGGCGACTATACCAGTCCGGTACCAGACCCGGACCAGCCTTCCATCTCGAGTGTTCACGTACCGTGAAGCGAGCTATTCAGCGGAGACCCAGACGCCGGCGGACGCGTCCCAGCTCTTGATCGCCTTGGCTGGCACGCCGCCGACGATCGTTCGCGGTGGTACGTCACGGGTCACGACGCTGTTGGCTCCCACCACCGCGAGCTCACCGATGGTGACCCCAGGCATGACGACCACGTTCTGGCCCAGCCAAGCCCCACGGCCGATCCTTATGGGCGCCACCGGACCGATGCCTTGGTACTTGTACGGGCGGTCACCGGTCTCCGTGGCGTGAGTACCGTCGGCGACGAACACGTTGGCCGCGAACATCACGTCGTCCTCGATCACGACCTCCTGGAACGCCACCACCTGTAGCGAGGCCGTGGCCGTGACCCTGTCCCCTATGCGGATGACGGGCTCGAACGCCTGTTCGACGTGGTCGCCCTCGGGGTGCCGCAGCCAGCTCCCGGGAAACCTGACGTTCGCCTTCAGCTCGCTTCCCGGCCCGAGCTTCACTCCCGTCCCAACGTGGATGCGGTCGCCACCGACGACACTGAACGGGGGCTGGGCGATGAACCCTTCGCCGATGGTGGCGAACTCCGCAGCCGAGGTGCGCGGCGCGCCACCGAGACGGCGCCGGAGTCGCGCCAGCAGGTCGTTCGCCATGCGCCCAATAGTAGGCCGCGCGGCGCCAAGTCCACGGGCGGCGACCACTTCGTTGAATCGGGTGGTCCTCAGCAAGAAGCGCCCCGCCGCTTGGGCGGGGCGCTCCCAACTCACGCTGTGCGCGTGCTTACGGGGCGGGAGGGGTGTACGTGAAGTGGAGCGTGGGGATGGAGGCTCCACCTTCCTCGAACGTCGCGATCTGCCGGTAGCCTTCCGTCGCGTCCCCGTCGTTGTTCATGATCACGAACATGACGTCGTCGCTGTCGGGGCCCCACGTGCCGAGGTCGACGACCTCCTGCAGCAAGGCGGTGAGGTCAGGCGTGGCCTGCTCGGCCCCGCTGGCGCCCTTGGTCGTCCACTCCGGCACGACCCACTCGACGTTCGCAGTGACCTGCGGCCGCGCGAGGATCGGGTCGGTGTCGACCTTGTCCGGGATCTCGGTCGGAGCGGTGTCCGCAACGGCGTGCACGATCAGGTTGGCCGGGGCGGAGTCGCCAGCGTTCATGCAGCCATCGGTCGGGCAGCTTCCGCTGGTCGCCTCGATCGAGGTGAACTGGATGTAGGCCTCGGTGATGATGGAGCCGGCCGGGATGCCCAAGTCGCGGAATATGAACCCGCCCGCAGTCTCAGCTTCCCAGCGAGCCGTGTAGCCCAAGCCCATGTAGTCCAGGCCGATGTGAGTGTTGCCAGCGGAGTTCTCGGGGTTGCCGGCCGCGTTGTTGGCGTCGGTGACCCACTCCAGGCCGTCGTCGCCA
>DASVCK010000309.1:0-4614 GCA_036381675.1 Trueperaceae bacterium
GGTAGTAGTCGAGGCCGATCACATCGGCCGGCACCGGCTCCGCGGCGTAGCGCTCAAGCTCGTTGGAGGGGAAGCCGGCAGCCGCCAGCCACTCGTGGGTCTCGTGACCAGGCACGGCCAGGCCATGCAGCACGTCGAAGGCCGCGTAGCGCTGCGACGTCCTGAACGCGGCTTCCGCGGCCACCTCCGGTCTGACCGGGTGGAACGAGTCCGCGCCGTCGTTGAGCCAGAACTCCGTTTCTGGCGCGGCGCGCCGAACGCGGGACATGCCCTCGTGCAGGGCGCGCAGTACCGGTGCCAGCAGCCGGACGAAGCCGTCTCGACCCTTGAGGTGCGGGGGCCAGATCCCCCAGCCGGCGCGGAAGTAGACGCTGATGTAAGGCTCGTTCCACGGGGTCAATTTGGTGACGACCCCCCGGTAGCGGCTCGCGAACGCCTCGGCGTAGGCCGCGTAGGCGGCAGGGAAGTCGGGGTCGAGGTACCCGCCCGTGAGGAAGTGAGGGACACCGAAGTGCACCAGGTCCCACACCGGCTCGAGGCCCAGTCGAGCCATCTCGTCCAGCACCGCGTCGACCCGCGAGAAGTCGTAGCGGCCCGGGGCAGTCTCGACCTCCGGCCACGTGATCCCGTAGCGCACGCCGGTCGCGCCCAGCTCGCTCGCCAGCGCCAGGTCCTCCCGCCAGCGCTCGCGGTGGCCGGTCCAGGTGAGCTCGTCGACGTCCATGTCGGGAATGTTGGCGTTCTCGATCCCGACCAACCACATCAAGCCCTGCTTGCCGCCACGCTCACTCATCCTTGAGCCCCGTCAGCGACATGCCCCTGATGAAGTAGCGCTGGGCGAAGAGGAACGCGATCAACACCGGCAGGGAGGCGATGGCCGTGCCCGCCATGAGCTTGCCGTACGCGGTCCAGTAGCGGCTGCTGAACGTGGTGATCGCCACGGGCAGCGTCTGCATCTCGCCGTGAACGACGAAGAGCGGCCACACGTAGTTGTTCCACGACGCCATGAACTGGAACAGACCGAGCGTGGCCATGGGCGCGACGAGGAAGGGCAACAGGACGTACCACAGCACCTGTATCGAGTTGGCGCCGTCGAGCCGGGCCGCTTCCTCGAGCTCCCTGGGTATCGAGATGAAGAACTGCCGCATCAGGAAGACGCCGAAGGCGGCCGGCAGACCCGGCCAGATGAGGGCGTGGTACGTGTCCACCCACCCGAAGTCGATCATCATCAGGTAGTGGGGGATCAGGAAGATGATGCCCGGGATCATCATCGAGGCGAGGATCACCCAGAACCAGAAGTTGCGCCCCCTGAAGCGCATGCGTGACAGCGGGTAGGCCGTCATGACGGCCAGCGCCACGCTGCCCAGCGCGAACGCCAACGAGGTGAACAGCGAGTTGAACGTCCAGCGCGCGAACGGCGCGTTGGGCGACTCCAGGATCGTGCGGTAGTTCTCCAGCGTGGGCTCGTGCGGCCACCACTGGACCGGCCTGGCAACGGTGTCGGCTTCGCTCTTCAGGGACGTCGTCACCATCCAGTAGATGGGAGCGAGGAACAGGACCGCCAGCACGCTCAGCAGCACGAAGCGCGGGGCGTCGCGCCAGCGGGGCCTGTTCTCGCGGCGCTCCACGCGAGTGCGCACGGCCGCGGCGGCGCGCGCCGCCGGCCCGGACGCCACCGTCGTCGACCGGTAGGAGGGAGCCCTGGCGCTCACGCTCTACCCCTCCCGAGGTCGCGCAGCGTGAGTCGGAACTGGAAGCCGGTCACCACGAGCAGCAGCACTCCGAACAAGAGCGACATAGCCGCCGCCGAGCTGAACTGGAAACGGGTGAAGGCCTCCTCGGTCACGAACATCATGACGCTCTGTGTGGTCCGCAGCGGCCCACCGGCCGTCATCACGTGCGGCTGCCCGAACAGCTGGAACGAGGCGATGGTCGTGGTCACGAACGCGAACAGCGTCACGGGGTTCAGCTGCGGCCACGTGACGAAGCGGAACTTCGCCCACGGCCCTGCCCCATCTATGGCCGCCGCCTCGTAGTACGCCTGAGGGATGGCGGCCAGCGCCGCCGAGTAGAGGATCATGTTGAAGCCGACGGTCCACCAGATCGTGCCGACGATGATGGGTACCCAGGCCAGGCCGATGGTCGTGAGGAACGCCACCGGCTCGGTGAAAGGGACCATGTCGAGGATCACGTTGACGAGGCCGGTCCTGTTCTCGAACATCCACTTCCACAGGAGCCCCATGACCGAGACCGAGAGGATCGTCGGCAGGAAGAACACCGCGCGGAAGAACGACCGCCCCGGGATGGGCTTGTGCAGCAACAGGGCGAGCCCGAGGGCACACACGATGAGGAGCGGCGTCGTGATGACGGTGAACAGTGCGGTGTTCCCCATCGTCTTCCAGAAGAAGGTGAACTGCGGCGTGCCCGGGGTGAGCAGGCGCGTATAGAACTCCGCTCCGACGAACGGCTGGTTGTCCGACAGGATGTTCCAGCGGTGCAGAGACACGTAGATAGCGAATCCGACCGGGTAGACGATGAAGACGAAGAACAGTACGGCGTGCGGGAGTAGATACAGGTACGGCTCGAGCGGATTGCCATCCACCCGAGGGCGCAGACCTCTGCGGCGCACCGGCCTGAGCGTGGCGCCCGGCCTCGGGGCCGGCGCCAGCGCCGCCGTGTCGGTAGACGGTCCGCTCATCGGCACCTCCTAAGCCCCTGTGGGCGTCCCCAATGCGGCCGGGACGCCCACAGGTGGCGCGAGAACTGGCTTACGGCAGGCTGAGGAGCCCTTCCTGGATCGCGGCGGACGCCTCGCCGACGCCTTGCGTGAGCGCCTGGTCGGCCGGCGTCCCGTGGAGCGCGGCCTCGAAGGCAGCGTCCCAGGCGCCCCGGAACTGCGCGAGGAACGGGAAGCCGGTGAGGACGTACGTGTTGCTCATGGCCTCGGCCAGCGCCGACATCGGGTTCTCGGCGTACTCGGGGCTGGTGGCGACCTCGGGCTGAGTCGGCAGGCCGCCGGCCGAGGTCCACTCGAGGTTCTGTTCCGGTTGTGTCATCCAGCCGATGAAGGTCATGGCGGCCTCCATCTCGGCCGGGTCACCGTTGCGCTGCACCGGCAGGACGAGGTGCGAGGAGCCGCCCCAGGTAGCCGGCCGCTCGGTGCCCAGCTGCGGGAACGCGGCCACGCCGAAGTTGAGGCCGGCGTCGCGGTACTGGGAGAGCATCCATACGCCGTTGAAGTTCATGGCCGCCGCGCCCTGACGGAACGCGTCGATCTCGCTGCCCTCGGTCGCGTCGGTGGGGCCGAAGTGATGCTCGGCACCGATGTCGACGAGGAACTGCACCGCTTCCTGTGCCGCCTCGGAGTCGAAGTTGGGCGCGTAGCCCTCCTCGGCCGAGCCCACGAAGGTGACGCCGTTCTGCGCCGCTACCGCGTAGGCGATCGTGCCGCCCATCCAGGGCGTGGGGATGCCGACCGCGTAGGTCTGCAGTCTCGACGGGTCGAAGCCTTCGTCGCCCGGGTGGTTCCCGTTGGCATCGACGGTGAGCGCCTCGGCGGCCGCCAGGAACTCCTCGCGGTTGCTGGGCGGGTCCTCCGGGTCGAGGCCGGCGGCCTCGAACAGGTCCTTGTTGTAGTACATGACCAGCATCACAGAGTGGACGGGCACGCCGTAGACCTTGCCGTCCACGACGCCAGTCTCCCACAGCGAGGGGAAGAACCTGTCCGCCTGGACGTCGGCGGCGGCGAGCATGTCGGGCGTCATCTCGGCGACAGCGCCCCTGAGGATGAAGCCGGTGATGACGTCCTCGTTCAACGCCACGACGTCCGGCGCCTGTCCAGCCGCGACGGCCGGCTCGAGCTGCTGGAACAGGTTGCCCCACGGGATCGGCTCCGCCGTGACGACGATGTCGGGGTGGGTGGCGTTGAACTCGGCCACCAGCCCCTCCATCACTGGCAGGTCCGGCCCGGTGAAACCGTGCCAGTACGTGATCTGCACCTGCGCCAGCGCCGCCCCGCCCAGCGCCAACGCCATGCCGACCAGCAGTGTCTTGAACGTCAACAACCGTCTCATACGTCCTCCTCCTCGCCGGCCGCGTCTGTCGGCCGCGATCGGTGCCCGCGTTCACGGGGCGTATCGTCCCCGTCCGGCTCACCTCGGGTCGCGCGAGCCAGGCTCGCGAGGTCCGCCTTCGGTGTCCTGTCCATCGTCAGGAGCCCGTTACGCTCCTGGAAAGTGTCCGTGAGCTGCGTGTAGCAGAAACCGGCCAGGCTCGAGCCGTGCACCGCGCGCATCAACGCGCGGTAACGGTCCAGCAGTTCGTCGCCGCTGGCCACGGCGTCGTATCCCCAGCCGGGCTCGCCGTCCGCGACGCGCACACCGCCGAACTCCGTGAGCAGGACCGGCCTGTCGCCAGGTAAGGGCTCTTCGAGCATCAGCTCCCTGCCACCGGGTCGATGGGTACGCAGCGCAGATCCCACGGCCTCGGCAGTGGCGTACCGCCGCCCCAGCGCCTCTGGGTCGCGCTCGTAGTCGTGGACGTTGACCATATCGGTGGCGAGCATCTCCCAGCCGTCGTTGCCAACGACGGGTCGCGTTGGGTCAAGCGCCCTCG
>DASVCK010000310.1:0-2791 GCA_036381675.1 Trueperaceae bacterium
GAGAACAGCAGGCGCTGCGAGCGCTGCGGCACCAGGCCGACGATGCGCCTGATGGCGGGCAGGAAGCCCATGTCGAACATGTGGTCGGCCTCGTCGAGAACGAGGACCTCGACGTTGCGTAGGTCGGCGTTGCCCCGCTCCACGTGGTCGAGAAGCCTGCCTGGGCAGGCCACGATGATGTCTGCGCCGCCGGTGAGCGCCTGGACCTGGGGCTGGAAGCCAACGCCGCCGTAGACGGTGGCGCTCTTCAGCCCGGACCTGCGACCCAGCCGCCTGAACTCGTCGTTGATCTGCTCGGCGAGCTCACGGGTGGGAGCCACGACGAGCGCCCTGACCTGGCGTTGGCGCCCCCCATGCCGCTCGGAGAGCAGCCTCTGGAGGATGGGCAGCACGAACGCCGCCGTCTTGCCTGTGCCCGTCTGGGCGAGCCCCAGTACGTGTCTGCCCGCGAGGGCCGGCGCGATGGTCTGCGCCTGGATGGGAGTGGGCTTCTCGTAGCCCGCCTCGGAGATACCGGCCTTCAGCGTTGCATCCAACGCGAAGCCGGCGAAGTCGTTCGTACTCATGATGTCGTTCCTTCCTTCAGCCAACCACCAGCCGAAGAAAGGCCGATTTGCCTTGACAGCGAGCGGGAAGCAGCCCCTAGTCTAACCTCTTGGACCGGACCCGCGTACACGAATGTGCGACATGCGGCCGTTCGCTGCTGCCCAGGCGCGGCGCCCGTGCAGCCTGGGCGCGAGAACGGCACCCGCCTGCCGTGCTAACATCTGCAGGCTATGTGCCCGGCACCCGTGCCGGGAAGTGGTGCCCGCTCGCACGGGCGAGGCGCCGATGAGCGAAGGTAGCTACGAAGGAGAACTGATGGCTCGCAACCTCTCAGCCATGAAGCGTCACCGCCAGGACGAGAAGCGTCGTCTGGCGAACCGGGCGCGCAAGAGCACCATCCGCACGTTCACGAAGAAGGCCGTCGCGGCCGCCGAGTCGGGTGACTTCGACGCCGCCGACAAGTACCAGAAGGTCGTGCAGGGCCTGGTGGACAAGGCGATCAAGAACGCGACGCTGCACAAGAACACCGCCGCCCGGAAGAAGTCCCGCCTCTCCCAGCGCCTCAACGCGCTCAGGGAGCAGGCCCAGGCCTGACGCCCAACTAACCGTCTTACAGGTCGAGGATCAGAGGCCGGCCAGCGCCTTGGCGCTGGCGACGGCCTCGTCGAACATGGCCGGGGTGAGCCGGCCCGTGTTCGTGTTCTGAAAGCTCACGTGGTAGGCGTCCACGAGCGGCAGTGCGCGACCCGCGGCCGCGCGGTCCAACCGGTCGAGCCGGTGAACGGCGCCGTGGGCGAACGGGAAGGCCGACAGCTTGAGGGCGAGTCCGCGGCGCCTGAGTAGCCTCAGGTACGAGTCGTGACCTACCCGGCCGAGGGCCAGCACCGCGCGCAGTCCGGTGAGGCCGTCGTAGTCGTGGTCCACCCAGGGTGCGCAGTTGCGTATCTCATCGGGGTTGGGCTTGTTGCCGGGCGGCACGCACCGCACGGAAGACGTGATCCAGACGCCCCTGAGGGTCAGGCCGTCGCCGCGCCGTGTGGCGGTGGGCTGGTTGGCGAGGCCCGCGCGGTGAAGCGCGGGGTACAGGAAGTCGCCTGACGCGTCGCCGGTGAACATCCGGCCGGTCCTGTTGCTGCCGTGGGCGCCGGGCGCGAGGCCCAGCAGCAGCAGCCTGGCCTGCGGGTCCCCGAACCCGGGCACCGGCGCTCCCCAGTACTCCTCGGTCCTGTAGGCGCGCCGCTTCTCGCGCGCCACCTGCTCCCGGTACTCGGCCAGCCTGGGGCAGCGGCGGCAGGTGGCCAGGGCCGGGGGATACGGGTCGAACGCGATGTCCATCGTCCGTGGAACATAACCCCGGCGGTCGCGGCGCGGCCGGCATCCCTGTGGCGGCACCTCGCAGCGTCCCGCCCTGACGCCGACCGGACCGCTGATAAGCTCGGCCCCGTGCCGGGCCCCAGGATCGTGCTGGTGAGGACGAAAGACTCCGCTAACGTCGGCGCCGCCGCGCGGGCGATGCGCAACTTCGACCTCGACGACCTATGGCTCGTCGCTCCGCGGTGCCGCATCGACGAGCGCGCTCGCGCCCTGGCGTCACATGCCGGAGACCTGCTCGAGAGCGCCAGGGTAGTAGAGACCCTGGACGAGGCGCTCGTGGGTATCACGCTCGTGGCCGGCACCAGCGCTCGGCCGCGCCGCGCTTCCTCGTACGCCGTGTCCGGCCCGCGGGAGGCGGCTCCCCGGCTCGTGTCGGGCGCCGCGGTGCTGTTCGGTCCCGAGGACCACGGCCTGGCGAACGAGGAGCTGACCCGCAGCCAGCTGCACGTCGTGGTTCCCACGGCCGAGTTCTCGTCCCTGAACCTGGCGCAGGCGGTATTGGTGGTCGCGTACGAGGCGCACCTGGCCCGCCTGGATGACGGCTTCACCTCCGGCGATGGCGGTGTGGAGTCGCCGCCGCTCGCCGGCCGCACCGGCGAGGCACCGGCAGCGCGGGACCAGCTCGAGGCGTTCTACGGGCAGTTCGGCGACACGCTGTTGCGCATAGGGTTCACGGACCCACCCAGGTTGCCCAGCGTCATGCGCATGTTCCGGGCGGTGTTCGACCGGGCGGAACTGAGCGCGCACGAGCTGGCGGCCCTGCGCGGGCTGGCCAGCCAGGTGCGGTGGGCGGCGGACCAACCGCCCGAGGCGTCGCCCCCGGCGGAGCCCGACTAGCCGGCCGCCTCCACGAAGGCCTCGGCGGCCGCCG